>RGPS01000018.1 GCA_010084195.1 Terriglobia bacterium | reverse complement strand
ACCCTGCAGGAAGCTTGACATCCGGCTTTGTGGCTGACCAGACACCACCCAGCCCGCCTGCTGCGGCTGCATCTGGCCCCAGGTTTGCTGCGGAACTGGTGGCGGCGCCGGCGGTACGCCGGTCTGGTAGGAACTCCCCCGATACGCACCTCCAAAGCCGCTCCCCGCGTTGAGTCTCCCGTCCCGGCCCCAGTTCCCGGCTGGCGCAGCATCGCCGAGGAACGAAGGAGGAGGCGTTGCTTTGGCCTTCGCCTGATTGAGGGCAATTTCCTGCAGCAGGACCGTCTGCGTCAGGATATAGAGGGCGTGTGGCTTGCTGCCGATCGTCCGGCGAATCAAGTCCTCTGCTTCCGGATTCACCTCCGGCGCCGGCGAGTTCCGCAGGCGCGCGGCCAGAGATTCAATGAGTTGGCGTTCCTGTTCAGTCATGGTTTTTGGGCGAGTCAGCCCCCCTCCCACCAATACGGATTAACGCACGAAAGGTTCCGGCTTACTTGCGCTGAATCTGGTAAACGTAAACCATGTGCGGGCGGGTGCCCACCATCATGCGCTCGGTAGTGATCGGTTTCCAGTTTCGAATCTCGAAGTCATGCGACACCACGCGGGCTCCTGGCTTCATCTTTGCCAGGACTGGCTTCAGGCGATCATTCGAACTGGTCATCAGGTACAGCGTCACCACGTCCGCCTGACTGACGTCGGTTTTCAGCGCATTGCCGTACACGATGTGTACGGTATCGTTTAAGCCCAGGGATCGCACCCGCCCCAGCGTACTTTCGTAGATATCCCGCCGGATCTCCACGCCCACCGCTTTCGCCTGGAACTTCTGCGCCGCAGTGATGACAATTCGGCCATCGCCGCAGCCGAGGTCATACAGCGTCTCGCCCGGCTGCAAGCCTGCCAGTTCCAGCATCCGCTCCACCACGCCCTGGGGGGTGGGAAAAGCCGGAGCCAGCGTGTCCGGATCGCTGTACCTCTGTGCGGGTACCAAACTGGCGGATGCCACCAATAGCATCGGGAGAAAAAGTCTGAAGCGTCGCATTGCCTATTTTTTAGACGCCGCAGCAGTGGTAATCAGTTTCGTCTTTGCGATGCGTCCCATAATATCTGCCCAGGCATTCCACAGGTCCCGCGGACGGCTGATTGTGTACTCCTGACCCTTCAGCTTTTTTACCACTGTCCCGATCGCATCCCGCCAGGGTGTTTGCTGCGGCGTCAAAATATAGTTCATGTAGAAGACAGGAAAGGAGATATCTGCAAGTTCCTGAAAGCTCTCCGGCGGCATCGGGTGGTCCAGCATCACCTTGGGACCGGCAAAAATCACCGCATCGCCGGAGTTGTTTCCCAATTCATCCTGAATCAGTTTTGACAGGAATTCCGTCTCGCTTTTCTTGTCGGCCAGCTTCTTGTAATCGACCATGCCCAGCTTGATTCCCGCCAGAGCCTTCCCCAGTTCCGGGAAGTTGATCTGCTCCATATCTTCCTTGCGGTAAACCACCTTCTGGTCGGTCATATTAAACGCTACCAGGGAGAACTTGTAGATCTTCGGCTCGCGCGAGATGTTTCGCAGAATCGACACCAGAGCACTCGTGTCGACCGGTGCCATGGACGACGCATTCACCTTCTGCGGTGCAAAATTGATCAGGACCTTCACCCGAAGAGTCTCCGGGCCATCAATGCGGGTCACGGGTGGCTCGTCCTTGAAGAACTCCAGATCAGATTGCTCAACCGCGTGTGCCGTGATTGGCAACTTCATGGACTGATCTTTGGCAGGTAAGGTTGCCGCGACATCCCAGGAGGAAGAACAGACTCTCTCCAGCTTGTCGCGCATCATCCACATCACGTGGTAATCGCCCTCGCCCAGATCGAAACTGCCCTGCAGGTAGGCGTCACCTTTGGCGTCTTCTTCAATGGCGGGCACCGTGTAGCGCTGCGAAAAGTATATGGGCGAATCCTTCGCGGTATCCGGCGTTACCTTCAGCACAATCGTCAGGTTGCCGCCTTCGCCCGAAAGTTCCCGGAGAGGCAAAGTAATGTCATAACCGCTGTGGAACCGCAGGTCGAAGCCAAGCACAGGTTTCACCGAAGTGACGGTGCAGGGCAAATCCTTCTTAATGTCCTCAATCTCCAGGATGGAAGCATCACTGCTCAGCAGCCTGGAGCCACCCCCACTGGAGCTGGCAGTCATCATGTTTTGTGGAAACGCAGCCTGCGGCGTCACAGTCAACAGGACCAGCGTCAGAATGGAAAGTTCGCTCAGCTGGCGAACCCGGAACCGAAAGGCTTGACAGCCTGCGGCAGCCGTAGCAATTTTTACCGAACCCAGACTCATGGCAACCATTTCTCCCCAGGGAGGATGGACACTATGCTACACCCGAAGCTGCCAGCCGTACAAAAAAATCTTCTTATTGGCTTCATGTGTCTTTCCTTTGACCTCGCAAGCCTTTGACCCGGAACACCTTTGCCGGTATCAACCCTCATCTCGCAGCCTGCCCCGTTCGATAATGGGAACTGGAGGGATAACCAGCTGGATGGATAACCAGAAAGACCAGGCCGAAACAATCCTCACCCCGGCTGACGCTCCCGAGGGTGCCATCATCAGTCCCGATATGTATCGGGAGCACCGCATCCCGCCGGGCCAGTCGCGCACAAAGAAATGGCCGGTTCTGGACGCCGCCGGGCCTCCGCAGCTTGACCTTGAAACCTGGCGCTTCCGCGTCTTTGGCCTGGTCCGGCAACCTCTTGAATTCACCTGGCCTGAGTTCCTGGCTCTCCCTCGGGTTCAGGTCTTCTCTGACTTCCATTGCGTTACCCGCTGGAGCCGTCTCGGCAATCTCTGGGAAGGCGTTTCTGCGCGCCATCTCGTCGACCTCGCCGGCGGCCCTTCTGCCGGAGCCCAATACGCGCTCGCCCACGGATACGACCACGGTTTCACCACCAATCTTCCGCTCACAGATCTCTTATCGGAAGATGCGCTCGTCGCCATTACCCACGACGGTGAACCTTTATCTATAGACCATGGCGGGCCTGCCCGGCTCGTGGTCCCCCTGCTCTACGCCTGGAAGAGCGCCAAGTGGGTGTCCGGCCTGGAGCTTCTCCCCCTGGACTGCGCCGGGTTCTGGGAAAGCAACGGCTATCATATGCGGGGCGACCCCTGGACTGAGGAGCGCCACAGTTGGTAACACCCTGCGCACGGTTGATCCCCCCCTACCTCATGAATCGTCGTGAACTTCTGTTTTCCGCCCTCGGGGCCAGCGCCCTCGCTGCCGGTTGCAGCCGAAAACTCGCCCCCCGGTACTTTGGCTGGCTTCTGGTGGCCAGCGCCACCGAGAAAGGTATTGCGGTGGCCGATCTTTCTGAGTTCCGCCACATCACCACCCTTGGCCTCAACGAGACCCCTGGTCAGATCCTCCGCGTCGGCAGCAAAGTCTTCGCCACTTGCCCGGAAGCCCGCCAACTCGTCGAAATCGATACCTCCCGTTTTAGTGCAGGCATTCGTGTCCAGATGCCGGGACGAATTGTAGCGGCCGCCGCAGCCCCGGATGCGGGCCTGCTTGTTCTCGCCACCGCCCAACCTGCCACCCTCGTGATTGTGGAGGCGAAATCGGCGCGTATCCTCCATCGCATACCGCTTTCCTCAGACCCTTCCGGGCTTGATGTTTCGGGCGCTGTTGCCGCCGTTGCCGGTCGAACCACAGACAACATCACCCGGTTTTCCCTCAAAGACGGGCGCCTGCTGGGCGCTACGAAACTGGGTGAAGTGTGTGCCTCCATGCGTTTTCGCAACGATGGGCGGGCAATTCTTGCAGGTCTGCCCAAGTCGCGGCAAATCGTCACGCTGAATGCGGAGACTGGTGCCCTGCTCGCCCGCCTCCCTCTCCGATTCGCACCTGGTCGATTCTGCTTCAACGCGGATGGCGGCCAGATGTTTGTCACCGCAGTGGGTGAGGACGCCGTGGCCATCGTCAGCCCCTACCAGAGCCAGGTAGACCAGACCATCGTCGCCGGGCGCACGCCCTGGGGTATGGCCGTTTCGGCCACCCGCAACCTCCTGCTGATTTCCAATCCGGCGAGCGGCGACCTGACCATTCTCGATATCGAAACACGCCGCCTCTCCGCTTCCGTGCACATCGGCGGCGAACCGGGGGAAGTTCTGCTCACTCCCGACGAGGAATACGCCCTCGTGATCAGCCGTGGTGCCGGGGATGTTGCGGTGGTTCGGATGGGCACGGTTCTGGACCGTTCGGTCAAGACCAAGCCCCTCCTGACGATGTTCCCCATGGGTGGCTTGCCACAGTCCACGCTGATTATTCCGAAAGAGGCGTGAGCTCCAGGCCACTAAGCCAGGGTCAGGTTCGGCTCCGCCGGAGCGCTCAAAGCTGAAAATTCTCCACGCCGGAACTTCGGGAAGGCCGCAGCCGCAATCATCACGGCATTGTCTGTTGACAACCCCGGGGAAGGGAAGTACACCGGCAGGCCCAGGGCTCTCTCGGTCACTGCCGCGCGCAACCCCGAATTGCAGGCCACTCCGCCACTGACCACAATCGACCGGACGCCGTCTACCTGCTCGGCCGCAGCCTCGGCGTGGCGCAGGAGTTCCGCTACCACTGTTCCCTGAAAGCTCGCTACCAGGTCCAGGGTCGCCTTCGGGGTTACTTCCAGCCACTGTGCAACTGACGGCTGCGGCACAGCGCGCAGCAGGAGCTTGCGAGCCGCGATTTCAGCCGCCATATCCCGGCCCTCCACCCAGCGCAGCACGGCAGTTTTTAAGCCGCTGAAGCTGAAATCGAGGGTATTGCCCTTCATCTTCGCCAGGGTGAACCGCACCTCGCGGGGGTTTCCATGGGGTGCGAGTACATCTATGACAGGTCCCCCCGGATAGCCGAAGCCCAAGAGTTTCGCCACCTTGTCGAACGCTTCTCCGGCTGCATCATCGCGGGTCCTGCCAAGTAAGCGGTATCCCGTCGCCCGGGCTTCAAACATATGGGTATGCCCGCCGCTCACAATCAAGGCCAGCGCCGGAAGTTCCACCGGAGTCCTTTTTTGTGCCGCCTCCAGAATCACGGCATGGATGTGGCCTTCGATGTGGTTGACCGTGATGAGCGGTATTTTCGCGGCAAAAGAGATGGCCTTCGCGTAAGTCAGCCCCACCAACAAGGCTCCGGCCAGGCCGGGGCCACAGGTCGCAGCCACGGCATCCAGGTCCCCAAATGCGCAGCCCGCCGACTCCATGGCTTCGCGTACCACCGGCACGACAGCTCGCAGATGTTCCCGTGACGCCAGTTCCGGCACTACGCCGCCGTACTTTGCGTGGACGGCCAGTTGACTGGCCACCACCGACGACAGAACATTTGTCTCATCCTCGATTACGGCCGCCGCCGTCTCATCACACGAGCTTTCAATTGCCAGGATTCGGGCCAATTACCACTGTAACCGGAGTCCTCGCGCTCAACCCAGGACGCAATGTTTGCTAGGCTACGAAGAGCAGGC
Source organism: Terriglobia bacterium (assembly GCA_010084195.1). Classification (GTDB taxonomy): domain Bacteria; phylum Acidobacteriota; class Terriglobia; order Bryobacterales; family Bryobacteraceae; genus BOG-234. The sequence continues at coordinate 41,672 of RGPS01000018.1, read as the reverse complement.
TGTTGACTGGTCCGGTCCACTGTCTGCTGCCCATGCCTGAACTTCAGGTCTATCTTCTAGGCCGGTTTCAAATCATTGTCGATAATGTGCCCGTCGAGGAGTCTCGCTGGGTCCGAAAGAAGGCCAGGGTCCTGCTGAAGGTGCTCGCTCTGGCCCCGGGTCACGGCGTCCATCGGGAACAACTTCTGGAGATCCTCTGGCCGGATATGGAGGCTGATGCGGCCCTCAATAATCTGCACAAAGTGATCCACGCAGCCCGTCGGGTATTGGAACCTGTTCTGCCGTCTGGCGGTTCCCGTTTCCTGATCACCCGCGACTCCCTGGTCGCCCTTGCCGATGTTTGGGTGGATGTGTCTGAGTTCGAACGTCTTGCCAATCTTGCCCTTCGATCCGGCGAGAGCGATTCGCTCACTGCGGCGATTGCACTGTACCGGGCTGATCTTCTGGAAGAGGACCTGTACGAAGATTGGGCCTCACTCCACCGGGAGCGCCTTCGCCTGCTTCACCAGCGGGTCCTGACGCGTTTTGCTGACACCCTGGAAGATGCCGGCGACGAACGTGTTATCGAGATTCTGCATCGCCTGCTCGCCACCAACCGTGCGAACGAAGATGCACACCGTCGCCTGATGAAGCTGTATGCGGCCGGTGGGCAACGCCACCTCGCGCTGCAACAGTACAAGCTCTGTTGCGAAGCGCTGAAGCAGGATCTGGATGCTGACCCCGAGCCCCCCACCGTCCGCCTCTACGAGCGGTTGCTGGCTGGTACTGCTGCCGATTCCCCAAAGCCTGCGCCCGCCAACTTCACGTTCGAACCTCCCGGTGCCGAGCCTGTAATCCAGGATGTACCCCCATCCGAACGACGCCTGTCTCGTCGCACTCTCATCACCACCTCGTCGCTCGTCGCCGCAGGGCTGGGCGGTCTGGCCTGGTATCAGGCTCATCGCACTCCACTGGTTAGCTCCGGAGTTCCCACATCCCTCGCTATTTTGCCGCTTCGTACTCCGGCGGGGACCCCTCAGCTCGACGCAGTGGCGGACGGCATCACCGAAGAACTGATCAACAGCATTTCTCGCCTCGCCGGTGTCCGGGTGATGGCGCGAGGCACTGTCTTTGTCTATAAAGGGCGCGCCGACGCGCTGGCTGTGGGGCGGGAACTGAAAGTGAGTGCCGTCCTCACCGGCGATCTCTCCCAGAATGGGGCTACGGCTGCAGTCGGGATGGAATTGATTGATGTCACTGACGGCTCCCGGCTCTGGGCCCGGCGTTACTCGGCGAAGGCCGCCAATATTACCCCCCTCCAGCCCCTGCTTACCTCCGAACTCGAAGTCGCCGTCCGGACCCATCTCGCCGGACCACAAAGCCCGCAACCAGCCCGGAGTACTACCCAGGACGCCGAAGGTTACCGCCTCTACCTCGCTGGTCGGTCGTACTGGAATCAAAGAACCGCCGATGGCTTCCGCCGTTCCATTGAGCTATACAAACAGGCTCTCGATCGCGACCCTTCCTATGCTCTCGCCTGGGCCGGTCTGGCCGACAGTTACGGTCTGCTCGGTTTTCAAAGCGCCCTTCCCCGGGAATTTTTCCCGAAAGCCCGCGAGGCCGCTCAAAAAGCTCTCCAACTCGACGAGGGACTTGCTGAAGCCCAGACCACCCTCGCCATGGTCAATGCCCTCTATGACTGGAATTGGGTGGCTGCCGAGGCCCAGTTCCGGCGTGCGATTGAACTCAATCGGGGCTATGCGACGGCTCACCACTGGTACGGTGTTCACCTGGGGGCACAAGGGCGGCTCGACGAGGCCAGCCGGGAACTGAACCTTGCCCTTGGTTTAGATCCCCTCTCACCCGTTGTGAACCTCAATGCCGGATACCCCGCTTATTACCGGCACCGTTACCGGGAAGCTCTCAATCTGTTCGACAAAGCTGTGGCGCTGAACCCGTCCTTCGCTCCGGCGCATTCTGAGCGGATGAGCGCTTACGCCCTCGACGGCAACCCCACAGCCGCAGCGCTCGAAGCTCTCGAATTTCTTCGGTTGTCCGGCTCACGGGAGTTTGCTGCCGCTGTGGAGCCTGCAGCAAAGCAGGGCGACTATCCGGCTGTCCTCAGAACCTGGCTCGCTCTGGTGGAGAAACAAGTCTCCACCGAGTATGTCTCTCCCATGCGGCCCGCCCGCCTCGCCGCTGCCCTCGGGGATCGCGACAAGAGCTTCCTCTGGCTGGACCGTGCGCTGCAGCAACGAAGTCCGCAACTTGTCTACCTGGCGGCCGACCCCCACTATGATGGCTTACGCGCAGACCCTCGGTTTGCCGTCCTGCTCCGGCAAATCGGCTTTCCCGCGAAATAATTTGAAAACTATATTTCCTTTAAGCTCAATTGCTTAGCGGTTTGGAAGTGGTCTGGAAGTACATCGTCACCGGGCTGCCCTTACCTGGGAACCGCTAAAACTCAGACTGGTCTCCATGACCGTCCAGAGTTCATTTCTTATCCGCTGCACTCTCCATAGTGACCCGGATTCCCGCACCGGCAAGGGCTGGTACGTCCAGCATGTGCAGACCGGCGAGGAGCATCGCGCCGCCACTCTTGAAGAGGTGTCCACCTGGATCTCCCAACAGAATCAGTGCTACCTCACTGCGGTTCTGGAGAGCACCCCGGTCAGCAGCAATGAGGAGGATGCTCAGTGACCGCCTCAATTCCCCTGCCACTGCTCCTCCGGCGCATTGAGTATCAGGACGAAGCAGCTTTTAGTGAGTTTCACGGTGTCACCAGCCCACTGTTGAAGGCCTTCCTGACCCGTATGCTGAAGGACGCCTGGAATTGTGAGGAGGTCATGCAGGATGTCTATCTCTACGTGTGGCAGAACGCAGCGGCTTACTCGCCCGTTCGGGGGACTCCGTTAACCTGGCTCTACACTCTGGGTCGTAGCCGCGCTCTGGATAGCTGGCGGAAGAACAAACGCAGCAGTGCAAACGTCGAATTCGACGATTACATCAGCGGCAACGCGGCGTTCGTCGTCCGTGGGGAAATTGCGGATGTCTGGTCCCACGACCGAATTCGGGAGAGCGTCGCGCTGCTCCCTCCCGCCCGCAAACAGATTCTGGACCTCGCCTTTGCCGAAGGTTACACCCACAGCGAAATCGCTGCGGCCACCGGCCTTCCCCTCGGAACGATCAAGACCTGGATCCGAAGCGCGCTGGGGCAGATCAAGGGTATGATGCTGCCCGGGCAACCGGGGCAGGGTATCAAGTCTTTGCCCTTCGCCGCTTAGATCGCTTAGTTGTAGCGGGCTTCGCGGAATGCCCGGCGCGAAGCCCGGATGGCTTCCCGCATGGCTCGCGAGGCTTCCACACGTGCCCGGCGTAGCTCCCGCGTCGCCTGTTCTCTGGCGTGTCGCGATTCCACCACCGCTTCCCTCCGGGCACGGTGCAGCTCAGAACGTGTGGAACGCAGTTCCGACCTCCAGTTACAGACGCCGGCAACCGGCAGCAGAATCAAGCAAACAAGCAGGGCCTTCATGACGTAGATTTATACGCGTGAAGGCCCTGCCCGTTTGCATTTCTTCGCTACTTTATTCAGCGACGCCACTGCCCCGGATACCAGCGACCGCCCCGATACCTCGGGGCGCTCCACGAGGCTCCGCGATAGGGTGGTCGTGCCCAGTAGCCATTGCGCCAGCTATACCGCTGGCCGTCCGGATTCCAATACCCGTTGATCCACACAAAACCTGGACCCGGTGCCGGGACGCGATACCCGTAAGCGACCGGAGGCGGTGGAGGCGAGGCATAGTAGCCTCCGTAATAACGTTGATGAGCGCACGCGGAGGTGATTCCGCCCAGCAACAAAACTGCAGCTAACAATCGGGATTTCATTTGGCAAGCTCCTTCCGCTACTACGGAAAGCACGCCACATGCCAAAGCCATCTGATTGAAAAGACTAGATCTGGGTCACTCGGCAACGGGCAAGGTGGTGGTTTTCGGCCACCAGCTACCCGGCCTTCTCCAGAAGATTTATGGAAATCTTCTGCGCGATCACCATTTCCCGGGTCACCTGGAATTCCCGAACCTTCTTGTAGGACGGCAGGAAGTACATCAGGTCCAGCATCAGTTCTTCAATGATCATCCGCAGGCCACGCGCTCCCACCTTGCGCTCCAGTGCCATGGAAGCAATCGCATCCAGGGCGTCATCAGTGAACCGCAACCGGACATTTTCGTACTCCAACAGCCTCTGGTATTGCTTGATGATTGCGTTGCGTGGCTTGGTCAGAATCTGGATCAGCGCTGCCTTATCCAGATCTTCCAGCGTGGCCACCACCGGCATACGCCCGATGAATTCCGGGATGAACCCGTACCGGATCAGATCCTGCGGCTGGATGCTGCGGAACAGGTCCGCGTCACGGCGTTCGCCGATGCCCACCGTTTTCGATTGAGCGTCCTTCGGCTGGCCGTCCGCAGGTTTATCCTCCTGCACGAAGCCCATCGATTTCTTGCCGATACGCCTCTCGATTACCTTTTCGAGACCAATGAAGGCACCACCACAGATGAACAGGATGTTGGTGGTGTCCACCGCCGTGAATTCCTGGTGGGGATGCTTGCGGCCACCCTGCGGGGGGACGTTGGCTACGGTACCTTCCAGAATTTTCAGCAGAGCCTGCTGCACGCCCTCGCCGGATACGTCGCGGGTAATCGACGGATTCTCGTCCTTGCGGCAAATTTTATCGATTTCGTCGATGTAGATAATGCCCTGCTGGCACTTCTGCACATCCCCGTCGGCCGCCTGGAGGAGCTTCAGGATGATGTTTTCCACGTCCTCGCCCACGTATCCGGCTTCGGTGAGCGTGGTGGCATCCACAATCGCGAACGGGACATCCAGAACCCGGGCCAGCGTCTGCGCCAGCAGCGTCTTGCCGGTTCCGGTCGGGCCGATCAGCAGAATATTCGATTTCGCCAGTTCCACTTCCGAATTTCGCATCCGGTTCATATGGATGCGTTTTGAGTGGTTGTAAACTGCCACGGCGAGTTTGCGCTTCGGGGCTTCCTGACCGATTACATATTGATCGAGGAAGTCCTTAATCTCAAGCGGCTTCGGGATTTTGTTGGGCCCGGTCGCAACGGGTTCCGGCCTGTCGTCATCCAGGATTGAGTTGCAAACGGCGATGCACTCATCGCAAATATACGCGCGGGTATACTCGCTCGGGGAAGAAATCAGCTTCCCCACTACGTCCTGACTCTTATGACAAAAGGAACATCGGAGGGCGTCGTCTGATCCGGCTCGCTTCAAGCGGTCCTCCTGCTACGGTGTTTGGTTCCCATTTTATCTGCGCTTTCATTATCCCCCGCAATGTGACGTGAAGCAATGAACCGTGGCCGAGAACTCGCTGGAAGCGCGAGATAATTTGCGTTACAGCTTCAGTTTGCAGACGACGCCCACGTCATCGCAGTACCAAAGCCAGCCCTCACGGATTGTCATACCGTGCGGCAGCGGGTCGTTGTCGGCCAATTGAAGCTTCTCCAGCATGGCTCCGGTGTCGGGGTCGTGTTTGAAAAATGCGTTCAGATTGCTGTCGGCTACCCAAAGGTACTTGCCCTCCCAACCGATTCCGTGAGGCCGATTTCCGGCCGTTGGGAATTTCCGTTGCACCACCCAGGTCTTCGGGTCCAACTGATAGACCTCGCGTGACGGCGGTACCGCCATCCACAGGAAACCATCCCGCCACTCCTGGCCGTGAGCTCCGGTTCCGGGCGCTTTGCTGCCCAGGGTATCGCCTGCCTGAAAGCCACCCACTTGAGCGGCCGGCTTCGGGGTCGGTTGCGGTGCCGGCTTTGGAGCCGGCTTCGCCAGAGGGCTCGATCGCCCGGCCGGATCGCCCTTCATGTTGTAGATCACGCCCGCCCCCGGGGTGAAATGGCGTGAAAGTGCCTTGCCCGTCTTCGCGTCCACCTGCACAATCTCCCGCGAATACGTTGATCCGATCCAGAGAGACTGCCCGTCGAAAGTGATCCCGCTTGGTCGGTCCGATTCTGTGTCGAACTCCCGGATCACCTTCCCGGTGTCATAAGACACCAGCGAAGCTCTCGCCCCCTCACTCTGGTCGATGATCCAAAGACCCTCCGCAGTAGCCTGCAGGCCATTCGGGTGCGGACTCGGCGATTTGAAAACGATAGTGGGCTTACCCGCCTTCCGAACTGGCAGGCTGGCCGCCATCAGGGGAACTGCGGCTGTCAGGCCACCGGCCACTCGAAAAAAGCTGCGACGTTGCATGGCGGGATTCTATCAGTATCAGACCCGAATCTCCGCCTTCACTTCATTCTGTCTGACAGAGGGGGCCTTCTCGGGAACGGCTCCCGAAGTGCTAATACGTGTCCGAGGAATCAAATTTATGTTACGAATTACGGCTTATGCGCTTGCGGCGATGATTCCGGCGACCATCGTTGCCCAAGCTCCGGATCAAACTCTCTACCTCCTGAACGGAACGCAAATTACGGGACGTCTGGTTAGCAAGGGAAACAACCAAATTACAATTCGCGATCGCAGCCAGAGGCTCCGCCGGTACACTTTCAACCAGTTGGACTCAATCACGTTCGGAGCCTGGGGCGCGCCCCTCTCCCGTGATCGTCCCGGCGACGGACCGGCTCTTGGGCAGAGTGTCGGAGCTTACAGAAACCAGCCCCCACAGGACATAAATTACAGCTGTAGTTCCGGCAATCTCGTTCTGTCGGCGGGAACAGAAATCTCTGTCAGAACCAATGAAACCATCGACTCGGACATGGGTAACAGCCGGGAGCGCACCTATCAGGCAAAAGTCGAACGCGGTATCCGGGATGGCAATGGGACGATCATGATTCCTCGTGGTTCCGAGGCGGAGTTGGTCGTCCGCGATACCGGCAACAACCGCGTTATCCTGGATCTGAATTCAATCACGGTTAACAGCCAGCGGTTTCTGGTGAGCACAGAGGATATTACCAAAACAGGACAACAGGGGCTGGGTGAGAACAAACGAACCGGGGCGTTTGTTGGCGGTGGGGCTCTTCTCGGCACTCTTCTGGGTGCTATTGCCGGAGGTGGCAAAGGCGCGGCGATTGGGGCCCTCGCGGGCGGTGCGGCAGGTGTGGGAGCCCAGGTCCTGACCCGTGGCGACCGGGTTCGGGTTCCGTCCGAAACCATTCTCAACTTTCGGCTCGACGAGGTCGTCAATCTCAATACCCAACGCAGGAATTAGTTGGCCTGCCTTCCGACGCCACAGGGTCACCTGATCGCTCGCGGTCATCTCCCGCTTCACCTGTTCTGTATCGGGGGAGGCGGGGGGGAGCGCAACGGTAGATTTCGGTAGCTCCCGGGAATCCTGTCAGCATGTGAGAAAATTCTCCGCATGTCCCTACGCTGCTTTGTCGCGCTCCTGTTCACCGTGCCACTTCTTGCTCAAAACAAGTGCGAGCTACTGGCGACGGCCCATCTTCCTGGTGTGACCATTACCTTTGCCAAAGAAATCGCCGCTGGCAAGCTCGAAATCCCCGGCGGACGAGGCCCCATCCAAATCGATGTCCCCGCCTTCTGCCGCGTCGCTGCCCGCGTTGCCCCCGAAGTGAACTTCGAGCTCTGGATGCCTGCAAACTGGAACAACAAGCTGATGGCCGTCGGCAATGGTGGCCTCGCCGGTGACATTAGTTTCAGCGCCATGGTCGCCCCCCTGAAGCGCGGCTATGCCACCAGCAGCACCGACACCGGCCACGTCTCCTCCACCACCAACAACGGTTCCTGGGCTCTCGGTCGTTATGGCCGTATTGTCGATTTCGCCGACCGTGCTATCCACGTCATGGCGCAGGCTGACCGCACCCTTCTCCGCGTCTTCTACACCAGTACTCTGACCCATGCCTACTTCAATGGCTGCTCCCAGGGCGGCCACACGGCGCTGATTGAAGCCCAGCGTTACCCCGAGGATTTCGACGGCATCATCGCCGGTGACCCCGCGAACAACTGGACCCGGCACTATGCGGGTGGCCACCTCTGGACCGGTCTGGCCATGGACGGCGACGGCTTCATGCCTCCCGAAAAGGTTCAACTTCTCGGGAATGCCGTCAATGCCCAATGCGACGCTCTGGACGGCGTGAAGGACGGGGTTCTCAACGAACCTCGGCGGTGCCACTTCCAGCCGGAAACCCTTCTTTGTGCCGGCAAAGACGCCCCTGGCTGCCTCACCGCTGCTCAGGTCACGGCGGTCAACAAAATCTGGGGCGGCCTCCGTGATGAGCACGGCGATCTCATCTATCCCGGCATCGTCCCGGGCGGGGAAGTCGGCACCGGCGGCTGGACCAACTGGATCACCGGCACCGGCCCGGGCAAGAGCGCGCATCTGAATCTCGGCATTCCCTTCTTCCGTTACATGGTTTTCGACGACCCCAACTGGGATTACCGCAACTTTCGTTTGACCGCCAAAGACGGCTTCGATAGCGATATTGACTTCACCGACAACAAACTGGGGGCGCTCTTCAACGCGACGTCCCCCGACCTGTCTGCCTTCCGCGCCCGGGGCGGCAAGCTCATCCAGTACCACGGCTGGTCTGACCCGGATATCACGCCGTTGAACTCCATCGACTACTACGAATCGGCCGTCCGCCTGAACGCGAAGGGCGGTAATCACGGGCTCCGCGACACGAAGGAGTTCTACCGCCTCTTCATGGTCCCCGGGATGCAGCATTGCAGTGGAGGCCCTGGTGCTACCCAGTTCGACATGATTGCCCCCCTCGAAGCTTGGGTTGAAAAGGGTCAGGCCCCGCAGCGCGTCACCGCTACGCACGCCACAGGAGGTACTGTCGAATTCACCCGCCCCCTCTGCCCGTATCCGCAGGAAGCGGTCTGGGACAAGAAAGGCCCCAATACGGACGCCGCCAGCTTCCGCTGCGAAATCGCTGTGCGCTAACGTTTCATTGACACCTCGTTCATTGACACCTCGGCAATGAAGCAATGATGTCCATGCAGCCCACGCGGCGCGGGTTCCTCTGTTCCGGGCTCTGTCTGGTCTTCAATTCGTCTTGCCGGCTGGCTGGCGCGCAGGCCACCACGTTCGAGCCAAACGCCTACATCCGCATTGCCTCGGACAACACGATTACTTTGTCCATGACCTGCTCAGAGATGGGGCAGGGAATGTCAGTGCCGCCGATTGCCGCACGGAACTCGGCGGGGTACTGTATCCCCTCTCTGGGCGACGTCTGAGTTTCGGGGCCCGTCCGACGCGGCCTCCCGACAAATAATGCCAGCAAGTGTTCCGCTCAAGTCGCCCACAGAGTTTCGATTTTATCGACAAACCTCGCAACAGCATCGCCCCAGCCGCCACCGTGACGGGGCAGGCGGAATTCGGCACGGATCAAATCAGACGCAGGTCAGCTTGCGTTTAGTGCCTCTATACGGAATTTGGCGGGTGCCTCGGGGGGGCGGCAGCGCAATCAGGCCGCAGGTCGGCTGGCGATCCACTGCTCATGGCGCGTCACTATCTCGGCGAGAAATTGCGTCGAGGCCTGACCGCTCTTCAGTTCCATCCGAAGTTGAACGTTGGTTTCCGCCTCCGACCGGGCCAGGGCCTTCATTTCCTCACGAAACTCCCGGCTCATCTCCGTCTGAACCTCACCTAACGTCTTCATTTCCGCACGAAACTCCCGGCCCATCTCCGTCTGTATCGTGCCTAACCTCATCAACTCCGCACGAAACTGCCGGTTAAACTCTTCCTCTGCCTCGATCACCCGACCAACCGTGTTCGCCAGGGAACCGATATCATCTCGCAATTCCCTGGTGTCCTGAGAAAGTGATTCTGCCAGCGACCGAACCACACCTCGCAGGTCAGCCATCTCCACCGCCACCTGCTCGCGATTCGCCGCTGCCTGTTGACGATCCGCCTCCGTCCGTTGACGATCTTCCTCGGTCCGTTCCCGGTAACTCTCCAGGCTACGTGCCGTTAACTCCAGATTCATCGTGAGCGCTTCCAGCCGTTCGTCAATCGTCATGGCCTTCTCCACTGCCAGAATAGCGCCCGACACGTGCAAAAAGCAACGCCCCCCGGACCCTCTCCCTGCGCAAACACCGGACCTGATTCCTCCAGGTCAGATGTGATCGGGAATGCCAGGTCTGGCAATGGAGGTGACCGAAAAAAGGGCCATCTTACCGAACAGAATCTGCATCATCTGGACTTCAGGCTAGGACCCCAGTGGGGGCGCGGGCTGCGAATTCATCGCCACCAGTTTAGCCGACTGACGAAATTTACGCGACCGCGAACTGGTGATCCGGACACTCTACGCGAACCTGCTCGTAGATGTCCTTCACAAAGCCCATGCCGTAGCGGGCGATAAATGGCAATACGGAGTAAACCCGTTCCTGTAAATGCCCATCCGGGAAGGCCAGGCCCGAGAGAGACGCCGTATCCCTGGCCGATTCCTGATCCTTCGCCAGAACCTGCATGGAAATCTTCCGCGCCGTCTTGGCCATCTGGTGCTCAATCTTTCGGCGGCTGGTGGCCAGGGCTTTGGACTGCGATACGTCGAACTGTCGTAACTCCGCATCCAGGCCGTCCAGCGCGTTTCGCACCACAGACTGCGTTGCTTCTATCTTGTGGCGCAGGGCAGCCGGTACCAAACGAGCAGCCAGGGTTTCCTGCAACTCCCGCTCGGGTCGGAAGAGTTCGGTCGGCGACAGACGGTACTTCGCCATTCTCTTCGCAGCTCGCTCATCAATCACCGTAAAGCCGGCCCGGGGGAAGGCCACAGGGCGTCGTCCGAGCAGTTGTTCATACAGCACCGCAGACTGCGCCAGGTAGGCCAGTTCCGCCGCGCCGCCCACATAGGCCGCCGTCGGGAACATATAGTCCTGCGCGACCGGCCTGAGCAGGGCGTTCGGAGACAGTTGTTCAGCGCTGCCAGCCAGTTCTGCCGTCGTCCAATTACGTGAGCCCGCACTGAAGTTGTCGGCCTGGCGATGCAGAGCAATTCTCTCACCGTCGCGCAGGGCAAATACCAGCGATGTCTGGTTATCTACCAGAACCTGCGCGTGGTACCCACGCCTCACCAGCTCTGCGCTCCGCGCCATGACGCCCTGCACCAGTTCGGGCATTTGCTCTACAGCCTGCCTGATAAATGGTGCCGCCAACTCACGCAGAGAGGTCTGCATCGGGTCAATCAGAAGCAGGCCGTAATCGGCAAACAACTCCCGCAGCATGTTGGCAAAGGCGGAACCCAGTGTCTCGCCCGGCGCGTAGGCACGTTCCGCCAGTGCTATCGTTTCGTCGGCAAATGGCAGGCCAGCCAGGGCTTTCCGCAGTTCATCAATCGGAGCGTGCAGGATCGTTCGGTTTCCCACAGGGCGAGGGGCGTTCCCGCCATCCGCTTCCAGCCTCAGTTTGACCGGGTGATGGTCCGGGCCGAAGACGAACGCATGGTCCACTTCCGCAAAATCGTGATCTTCCGTGGCGAGCCAGAACATCGGGACTGCCGGAATTCCCGACGCATTCAGATCACTGGCAATCCGGATTGCGGTCAGCGCCTTGTAAATCGTGTAGACCGGGCCGGAAAACAGGCCAACCTGCTGGCCGGTAATGATGGCGACCGTACCGTGCTGCGCCAGTTTTTCCAGCGACGGGTTTCCTGCATTCAGGGGCCGTAACGCGGCCACCGCAGCGGCGCGACGGTCTGCCGGAAAAGCAAATGCTGCTGCGCGCCGAATCGCCCCTAAGTCATTGGTGGGAAAGGGATACAAGTCAGCGACCCTGTCGTAGTGCACCGTCAGGTCGTTGAAGATTCGGGATGTGTTCGGCAGGTCCGCATGGCGGACACACGTACAGTGCATGGACTTTAGTCGGCTTGGTTCAGATTATCAGATGCGCAGGAAGGTTCTGTGGCTTCCAGGAATCATTTACAAATTGAGCCCCGGGCTACATACAAGCCGAGCTACAAGAAAAAGAAGATTCCGGGAGTTATGCGACGGACGATGTCGTTGTACAGAACAAAGACCATCAGCATCATCAGGAATACGAAGCCGACCTTCAACATAGCTTCCTTCACCGAAAGGCTGATATCCCGGCCCATGATCATTTCAATCAGCAGCGTCAGAATCATGGCTCCGTCCAGAATCGGAATCGGGAGGAGGTTCAGAATCGCCAGGTTGAGGCTCACCATGCTCATCAGGGTAAGGAACGTTGCAGGACCTTCCTGCGCTGCCTGAGTGGCCTGCTGTGCAATACCGACCGGACCCTGCAGGTTTTTGGCCGGCATCCGCTGCTCGATCATGCCCTTCAGCAGTTCCACGATCAGAGTTCCATACCGGCGGTTGACTCGCAACGACTCAGCCAGCGCCGCAGGGAAGGAAAGCTGCATCTTTTGGATATTCCATTTGACGTCAGAGGAAACGCCGATCATCCACCGGGTACTGCCTTCCATCGTCTTGTAGACCGGGTTCAGGGCGACCGAATGAAGCGTTCCAGCCCGCTGGTATTCCAGTATTACGGGCTTGCCTTCGCTCTTACGGATCACTTCCGGCAAGGTGTAACGGGAGTGAATGGGCAGTCCGTTCACAGTGATCAACAAATCTCCTTTCACGAGCCCGGCGGCAGCCGCCGGCATGCCTGCAGTTACAGCCCCCACCTGAATCTGGTTTTCACCCTCCCAACCCGCATCTCCCAGCCCGGAGCGGTCGTCCAGCCTGGGTGTTACCGAGGTGGAGATTCGACGTCCCTGGCGTTCGTAGCTGATGGACAGAGGCTGTGCCACTGCCTGAATCTCAGTGGTAATGATATCTTCCCAGTCAGGATTTTCCTTGCCGTTGAGCCGCACGATCTTGTCGCCAGCCTGCATACCTGCTTTGGCAGCAGGGGAATCCGGCATCACGTGGCCTATCAGAGCACCTTTGTCATCTACGATCTTCTCGAACTTGACCATGAACAGCCCTGTCAGGACGCCCACTGCCAAAACGATATTCATAAAGGGTCCGGCGAAGGCAATGATCAGTCTCTGCCAGCGAGGTTTTGCGAGGAAGCCGCGCGGATCCGTGGTGCCGTCTTCGCTGGGCTGATCTCCCGCCATCTTGACGTAGCCCCCGAACAGCAAAAGGGAGATTCGATACTCTGTCTCGCCTCTCTTCGTCCAGAAGAGTCTGGGACCAAAGCCGAAGCTGAAGACATCCACCTTGACGTCAAAAGCTCGTGCCGCCCAAAAATGGCCGAGCTCGTGCACGATGATCATGATGCCAATCAGAACCAGCAGCCACCAGAATTGCGTTATCAGTGCCAGGAGATTTGTCATTGCGCCCCCTTACTTTCCGGCTCGGGCCATACTGGATGGCACCAGAACCGCTCTCTTTTCAACGATTTCACGTGCCTTGTCGCGAGCCAGCAGGTCTACCGTTAACACCTCGGCTATCGTCCGCGGCTCACTGTGCGGTATCCGTTCCAGAGTTTCCTGTACCGTGCGCGCAATCCCCGTAAAACCGAGCTTTCCGGCCAGAAAAGCCTCTACTGCAATCTCATCTGCCGCATTGAGGATACAGGAAGCCGAGCCACCCATCCGCAAAGAATCGTAAGCCAGGCCCAACAATGGAAACTTATCAAAATCAGGGGCGTGGAAGTCCCAGCTTCTGGGTTGTGTCCAGTCGATTCGCGGCACCGGGGCGGCATCCCGCTCTGGCCAACTGAGGGCGTACTGAATCGGCATTCGCATATCCGTCGCAGAAACCTGAGCAATCACACTGCCGTCCTCGTACTCCACCATCGCGTGGACCGACGACTGCGGGTGTACAACTACTTCAATCTCATCCGGGGAAAATGCGAAAAGCCAATGCGCCTCAATCACTTCGAAGCCTTTGTTCATCAAGGTGGCGGAGTCAATCGTGATGCGATTCCCCATCTTCCAAGTTGGATGCTTCAGGGCGTCCGCTGGTGTCACGAACTCCAAATCGGCCTTCGGCGTGTTCCGGAATGGACCACCGGACGCCGTTAAGATCAGTTTTCGCGCCTCTCCCCGCAGCCCGGCCCGCAGGCACTGGTGCGCTCCATTATGCTCTGAATCCACCGGGATCAGTTCCGCCCTGTGCCGCGCTACCGCCTCCATCATCAGCTTTCCGGCCGACACGAGTGACTCTTTATTGGCCAAACCGATCCGTTTGCCGCAACACGCCGCAGCATGAGTGGCCTCCAGGCCGGCGACCCCAACAATAGAGGACATGACCGTGTCCACTTCCTGAGCCACAGAGATGGCAACCAGGGCTTCCGGGCCGATCAGAATGTCAGGCGCTACTGTTTTTGGTAGAAGTTTGATGAGTTCCTGACGTCCTGCTTCGTCCGGCAAGACTACAACCTGGGGTCGGAACTCCTGAATTTGTTCGGAAAGTAACGTTACGTTGCGGCCGGCAGCCAGCGCGAACACCTGCAAAGTTCCGCCATGCTGGCGAACTACATCCAGAGTGTTGGTGCCGATTGAGCCTGTGGACCCGAGAACAGTAAGTGTGCGGGGAAGCATGCGTCGTGATGAAAAGCCTGAAGAAAGCGCCTGATCAAATGGTAACACGCTGGTTAAGAAGGGGTTTTGCTACAAGAGGAGAGTGTTGCTTTTTCGAAAGACCCAAACCCTTACGGGCGCCGGGGAGGTTGCTTCAGGGGTCTTTCAGTTTAGAGGTTAGTCTCGCTTTGGTGGGAGTAATTGTCCTCCCCGGCTTGATTCCAATAATAGAATACCCAGAAACGGAATGCAATAGAAAAATGGATATTATTTTTGGAAGACTGCGGGCCGGGGTATTTCCCGACCCGCAGGCCCTTGTACTATCCCTTTACTTCCACTCCGGTCAGGCCCTCCAGGACCTTAATGGTGGAGCAGATGTCTTCTTCCCCGTGACCGGTCGCAATCGCCGCCTGGAACATCTGGCGAGTCAGGGCGGTCAACGGTGTCGGTACATTCAGTTCCGCTGCCGACTCCAGCATCAGCCCAATATCCTTGTGCATCCACTTCACCGAGAAGTTGGTCGTAAAGTCGCGACGGAAGATAAACGGGGCCTTGTACTCGATCAAGCCCGACTTCGCTGCCGAATTGGAAAGGATGTCCAGCATCAGGGCGGGAGGTACCCCAGCCTTTGTACTCAACACGATACCTTCGTTGAACGCCTGTAAAATGTTGGAGAGCACCAGGTTCTGGGTCAGCTTGGCGTGCAGTCCCGTTCCCGGGCCGCCACAGTAGTAGAGTTTCTTGCCCATGGCTTCGAGGAATGGCTTCGCTTTTTCAAAGACCTCTTCCTTACCGCCAACCATAAACGTCAGCGTCCCGGCGATGGCACCGGGTGTGGAGCCCGTGCAGGGCGCCCCGAGGAACTCGATCCCCTTTTCCGCCAGCGAATTGCCGATCCGAACGCTGGATGACGGTCCGATGGTCGAGGCATCCACCACAATCATCCCCGCCTTGCCGCCCGACTTCAGGCCATTCTCGCCGGTGATCACGGTTTCCGCCATCTCCGTGTTGCCCACGCAGACGAAGACGACTTCGGCGTCGGCCGCGACCTCGGCAGGAGTGGCGCACTCTTTTGCGCCTGCTTCCGCTGCCAGTTGGGTCGCTTTCGACCCTGTGTTCGACCACACAGCCACTTCGTGTCCGGCCTTTAGCAGGTTGCGTGCCATCGGGTAACCCATCAGGCCAAGTCCGAGAAATCCAAGTTTTGCCATAAGTGGAAATTGTATCCGACGCCCGCCGTTAATTTCCTGGCGGACTTTCCGCCCGGCCCTCGCCACAGGTTATGAGGCCGGATGAAAATGAACATCGATACCACGGTTTGCTCCACGGTTTGCTCCACGGTTTGCTCCACATTGCTACTGGCCTGCAGTGCCTGGGGCCGGAATACGGCCGCTCCGGACGCGCCCGTCGTAAACGTCTGCATCGAATACGACAGCGAACCCCGCGCCGTGCAAATCGCTCAGTCGGTTGCTACCCGCCTGTTGGCTGCAACGGATGTCAACCTTCGCTGGCAGACGGGCTTCAGGGCCTGTCCCGCAAATGGCGTCCGTATTACCCTCGCGCCCCACTCCACTTCCCGAGAGCATCCCGGAGCTTATGGTTATGCCTCGCCCTATGAGAAGTCCCGCATCCACATCTTTGCGGATCGCATCGCAGCCGCGGAGCCTGGCCCGGCCATGGCGCAACTGCTTGGTCACCTTCTGGCGCACGAGATCACCCATATCCTGCAGGCCATCGTCCGCCACTCGGAAACCGGCCTGATGCGGGCGCACTGGAGCCCGGAAGATCATGTCCGGATGCGGCAACATCTGCTCGGCTGGGATGCCACTGACCGCGAGATCATTCACGCAGGTCTCGCCACCCGCTGAAAACAAAAGCCCAACCCAGGTATTGCCTCCGCTGGAGATTTAATCCATCCTACCTATCCAAATTTTGAATTGGACGCCTTCTTTTGCGGTCCCTAAACTCAGATTTAGGCCACTATTTCACGGCTGCAAAGATGACCCCTACTATGGCAACCACCAGTAGTCCCGCAGGCGGCCACATCGCCCTTCTGCATCGAATCAGCAGCATGGTCAGTTCCGATCAGGATCTGGAAACGATCCTTCGTGAACTGGTAGCTCTCGCTGCCAATGTCACCCAATCGGACTCCTGTCTGGTGTATCTCATTGATCACGCAACAGACGAAATTGTTCTTCGCGCCTCGCAGCTGGATCATTCCGCCGAGATCGGCAATGTTCGTCTGAAAATGGGTGAAGGCGTTACTGGCTGGGTAGCCGCCCACCACGCCGTCGTCGCCCTGCCTCGCAAAGCTTCGCAGGACTCCCGCTTTAAAGCATTTTCTGCCCTGCCGGAAGACACCTTCGAAGCCTTCCTTTCGGTGCCTCTGGTAGATGGTGGAACTCTGATTGGCGTCATCAATGTCCAGCATGTGGAGATTCATGAACACTCCACAGATGAAGTCGCTCTCATCACCTTCCTCGGCGAACAGATGGGTGGCCTCATCGGGCGCTCCCGCCTGGCCGCACAATCGCAGACCGCCAGTCGTCGCCTCGAAACCCTCGCTGCAGTCGCGCAGACCATCGGCGCGGAGAGCTACCTCGATCGCATCCTCCAGGCGATCTCTGAGATGGTCGCCGAAACCCTCGACTGTGCCATCTGCTCCATCCTTCTGGTCGATGAAGAGACCAAAGAACTCACCGTAAGTGCCGCGCGCTGCTCCTCGCCCGACTACATGCACCGCATGCCCATCCGCATGGAAGGTTCGCTCATTGAGCAGGTCCTCCGCGATGGTCAACCCGTGGCCGTTGATCGCATGCAGGACGACAAGAAGTACCGCTACCCCGAACTGGCTCGCCGGACCGGCCTGACTTCCGCCCTTTTTGCCCCGCTGTTCTGCCAGGGCAAGGTCATCGGGTCGATTAACATCTACACCCGCCAGCAGCGCTCGTTCCAGGATGAAGAAGTCGGGTTCCTCAAGGCTGTCGCGGGCCAGGCTGGCATCGCCATCCAGAACGCCCGGCTCATGTCGGAAACGCTCGAAATGAAGCGGGCTCTCGAAACCCGCAAACTCGTGGAGCGCGCCAAAGGTATTCTCCAGTCGCGCCACGGCCTGAGTGAAGAGGAGGCTTACCTCCGTCTCCGCAACGAGAGCCGTCGTCTGCGCCGTTCCATGCGGGATCTTGCCGAGGCCGTGATTCTGGCCGACGATCTCAACAAGAAGGAAAAGGAAGGCACCGCTGTTCCCGGACGCCCGCCAGCCCTTCGCGAAGACTACGAAGTCATGTAGTTGCCGGGCTGTGATTCGGTCCGCAGGCTGATGCGTTTGTGCTATTGTGCGATTATGCGCACGACGCTGGATATCCCTGACGAAGCCTATTATCTTGCCAAAGCAACGGCCCAGGACCAGCAGCGCAGTTTGGGGCGCGTCGTGGGTGACATGATCCTGAGAAGTGCCCAAAGCTCGAAAGGCTCGTCCCTCCGGATGAGCGACTACGGCTTTCCTACATTCCGTTGCGTTCGGCCAGTTACGACCGAAGATGTCAGGGCTCTTGATGACGAAGAGTAGGGTCTACCTGCTCGATTCAAACGTCCTGATCGCACTGGCCACGCCAGAGCACAGCTTGAATCTCCGCGCTGCGATGTGGTTTTCTCAGGGACATCGGTTCGCGACGTGCCCGATTTCTCAGGGTGCGCTGTTTCGTTTTCATATTCGCGCGGGTGTGTCGGCCACCGCGGAATCAGCCAGACTTCTTCTGGAACAAATATCGGCGCTCCCCCGGCACGAATTCTGGCCCGATGACGCTTCTTACCTGGACCTGCCAACCCGGGGCATCAATGGCCATCGGCAGGTTACAGATGCTTACCTGGCTCTTCTGGCGGCCAAACACGGTGGTGTCCTGGCAACCATGGACCGCGCTCTCGCGGCCACCCAACAGGGCGTCCTGTTGCTCGACGAGGCGTCCTGACAGCCGCAGGGACGCATGTGAAGCCCTCGAATACGATCTCATCTGAGAGAATGGGACTTCATGCGGCCTTCTGCGCCACGCCTGTTTAACCCGCTTTTCACGAACCCCCATGTCGCTACTGTGGTGGCCAACTTCTGGCCCCGAAAGTACGACTACTCTGCGTACCCCATGCAGTCCCGGCTGGTACAAACTGACCCGGATACGCAGGTTCTTGTCCAAACCCAGTTTCCAAAGGGTAAAGCTGTTGGCGAAGTGGTCCTCCTCCACGGTTTGGAAGGCGGCGGCGGTGCCGGCTACTGCGTTAGTAACGCCTGGCATGCGCTGGAGCGCGGTTTTGTGGTCCACCGCTTCCACATGAGGACTTGCGGGGGCACGGAACAACTCTGCAAGACCCTTTATCACGCCGGCTTAACCAGCGATCTTCGCGAATTCCTCCGCCAGAATGCCCAACAGGGCAGGGACTTGCCGATTATCCTCATCGGTTACTCCCTGGGCGGAAACGTCGGCCTGAAACTTGCCGGGGAACTGGGCGACACCAATGTTATTGCCGGAGTCTGCGCGATTTCCACGCCGATTGACCTGGGAGCCTGCGCCTACCGCATGCGTGACCCCGACAACCTGATCTACGAACGCCGCTTCGTGAAGCGCATGAAGGCTCGGGTTCTGGCGACCGGCAGAGTTCCGGCGGAAACCCTCTTACCCCTCAAATCGATCTTTGATATCGACGAGTACGTCACGGCACCATCGTTCGGCTTCCGCAACGCCGAACACTACTACCAAACCCAGTCCGCCAAGGTTTTTCTCCCGGAGATCCGCGTGCCCACCATGATCGTCCAGGCGAAAGACGACACTTTTATCCCCTTCAAAATCTTTGACAATCCGGCCATCGGCGCAAATCCCTACATCCGGTTGGCGGTTACCGACCACGGGGGCCACCTCGGTTTCCTCGCCCGAAGCGGTCAACGTTTCTGGATGGTGGACGCGGCTATGGATTTTGCCGGGCAGGTAGTCGCTAACAAAGCGGCTTAACTGCGGCGACGGCTGACGGCGCGAACCAGTTGGGGTTTCCAGGTCGGCATCGTCATAGCCATGAACCCACCAATAAGCAGCATCCATGTGGACGGTTCAGGAGTGGGGATCACATCCAGCTGGAAGTTCTGCGAACCCAACACATCCGAAGCGTTGCCATCGTAACCATTGATGCCTTCAATGCCGCCCACAATTGTGAAACTGCCCAACAGCGACCCGAACGGGTCCGTGTACGGATCATCAACAGTGATCTGGAAAAACGGGAACAGATCAGAAGTTCCAAACCCGGCCACGCTGATCGGCCCGCTGAAGAAGACCACGGAGTCCACCACCGCCTGCCCCGTAAAAGTGATATTGATCCCGTTCAGGTCTACCACGCCAGGCTCCAGGTTGGTCACTGTGCCGGAATAGGTGACGGTTTGTCCCGGCGCGGCCTCCATGGCCTGCCTGGCCAGATCCACTATCAGCGTGACCCCGAATAACGGACTGGCCGCAAACAGCAGGATGGGTATAAGGGCTTTCATTGATGTTGTTTCCTCCGGTTGTTTTCTTTTATCTTAGCGTCAGGGAAGCACCACGCGTGACGTATTGCTGAACGATCCACCCGTAAAACTACCCGAGAATACAACGGTACCGAAATTTCCGGTCGCTCCCGTGCTTGCCGGGAACGTAACCGTCGTCTGGGCCGAGGCCCCTGCGCCAATTGTCCCCAGGCTTCGGGGGAGCGGCGTCCCCGAGACCCCAACAATCGTCGCGGCCTTCAGGGTTACGTTTTGTGCGGCACCACCGTTATTCGCGATGGTCAGCGTCAGTACCAGATTTCGCGATGAATCCCGCGTAATTGTCTTGGTAAGAATCAGGCTCGGGGTCGTGGAAGCGCCTGGATTCACCGTGAGATTCACTGTTTTTGTGGCTGCGTTGTACTTCGTCTGGTCCGCAGGCGTGAAGGTTGCTGTTAAAAACTGAGTGCCCACCGCAGGCACGGTACCGGCCGCCGGTGAATACGTTATCGTGCCGGGCAAGGGAGCCGTGGCGTTGAGCTGTGAGGCGCTGAGCGCTGTACCAAAGGTGATAGCTGCCGGTGTCGCCCATGTGAGCACCGGAGTGGCTTTGGCGATCGTGTAGCTTTGCAGAACCTGCGGGGCAGGCCGGAAGCCCGAACCGCTCGCTTGGTTTGCCGCGATGATACAGGTTCCCACCGACACGATAATCGCTGAGTTTTCGGATACCGCGCAGACCGAAGGTGAACCAGAGGACAGCGTTACCGGCAAACCGGAAGATGCAGTCGCCGAAAGCAGTGTCGGGCTCGCACCCCACACCGAATTTGCCGGGGCAGGGAATGTGATCGTTTGCGGCTCTCCGTAAATACCGTCACAACTGACTGCCCCCACGCATCCTCCTGTAGTCGAGGCCGTGGCCGCCCCGGCGGCAGGTCGATAGGTGGCACTGGTCCAGGCATACTCCATGGAAGGCCCGTTCGGCACCAGAGGCAGGGCTATCGGGAAAACCGGTGATTGCGTGACCTCCCAAATGAATGACCTGGGCGTGTTGATCTCGTCACCGACGATCTGCGGGTCAATGTAGCTGGCGCAACCGGAGCGACAATAGTCCGTCAGGGACAGGGAGATTCCGCTATCTGTTCTGTTGGAAGCGGGCAGAGTCGGAGGATCAATGCCAATATCGACGTACTGGGTGCTCGCCAGATTGTGCGCCCGCGTTTCCGTGGTCAGGATAACTGCCACGCTGCCTGCTGTAACGCCATCGGCTGTGGCGTCGGGTACTACCACCAGCTGATCGGTCGAACAGCGCAGGATTGCATACGTCTTACCCACTCCCGGGCCACTGACAACCTTGAGCCAGTTGGCCTGTGGACAACCTGCCTGGTAGTCGCCGCCACCCCAGGCCCCGGTCATATTCAGCTTCGCGTAGGCATATTGACTGGTCGCCCCGACAATCGGGAAGGTGACACCCGCCCCGGCCCAGTTGAGCTGCGCAGGAGTGCCAAAACCGGTGCCGTCATTCCAGGCCACCGTCATGTCCGACGCAGAGTTGTAATTGAACTGGAGCGAAGCACCTGTCAGGGTGGGGTAGGTTGGGTTCTGGATCATGACGCCCGTCACGTTCCGGTTCGGGTTGCTGTTGTACAAGGTCCCGCCGTTGTGGGTGACCTTGGTAAACCGGTTGAAGCTCTTGTTGGTCATGTTGGGGGCCACGGCCGGTGTGGCACTGCTGTAAGCCGGGCCTGGTCCCGCGATGATGTTGTTTCCCGTATGCATCAGGCTTACCTGGTTCAGGTTGCTGGGGCCATCGGCGAGAGACTTTGCGAACCCCCAACCTGTGGTGTAGGTGACACCCACTTTCGCGACATCACTCACCATCAGGTTGTCCACAATGGTGGCATTGCTGATCAGGCCTACTGTCCCGCCATCACCCACATCTCCCAGGCCAATACCCCCCTGTGAATTACCGGTCGAGGTGTTGTTACGCACAATCGGTGCGTCGACCCACGAGGCGAAGTTATAACCAAGCTCGAAAAAGCCACCACTGCCACCAGCCACCTGCTTTTCTACATTGAGGTTGTATTCAAAGACGATTCCGGGCACGTGGTTTCCACCCTGCTGCGTCGTCTGCGCATTGTTGCTGTTGACCACGTAACCGTGGTGGATTGCCCACGCGCAGAGGTTGTGGTTCGTAATTGTTTCCCGGTCAATAAATGCACATCGCCCCATACCGTAGGAATAGTTCCATTCAAATCGCGCGGGGTGGTTCTTTAGGCCGCCCGGTCCCTGCCAGACACCGTTGTAGTATCCCGTGATGGGGTAGCCCAGGTACATCACCCGGTTCCGCTGGAATAACAGGTCAGAGAACGTGTTGGCCTTATTCACCGCCACCGTTACGGCAGCGAAAAGTACGTGTATGTTGCCAACATTATTGGTGATGCTCCAGTGCGGGTTGTCTTCGATGCGTGTTTGGTTGGCCGTCGTAATGTTCGCCAGACGGTTGGACATATAGTTATTCGACACATCGACCCACGAACTCCCCAGATTGGTTGCGACCTGATACTGGAGGAAGTCCGGTGATTCGAGGAACGCGTTGTCCCGGATCGGGATCGGATCTGCCGCAGTCCCTGTCAGGCTGTTGGTGTGGATCATGCCACCGGCGTACTTGACGGTATTTCCTTCAAATCGGAAATGGGCACCGGGGACGGCTGACGAGTAGTTCGAGGCAGAAAAGACAGGGATCGACCTTCCAAACAGGTAACGGATGTTGGTATTTTCAATCAACAACTCATTCCCGGCCCACGGGCCGCCCGCAGGGGTCTGAAAAGTCACGTTTCGGCCTGCATTGCCCGGAAACATCGTGTACGTATCGGCGGTTAGGTTCACCTGGAAGGCAAAACCGCCCCGGACGCAAAATTGGCCGGAATCTTCGTCCAGGTAGTAATCGCCGCAGTCGGTGACATCTTCAAAGCGCGGTTTGCGGATCGCGATAGAGCTGCAGGCGTACCCGTGCAACGTCAGCACAGTCATACTGGTGGGCTGAAAAGAGGTGTCTCCCGGGCGTCCCGGTGCCGTGTGGTCACTGTTGGAGTAGGGCCCGCCAGGCAGCGCGATCCAGGTCCGCAGGGCATCCGTGCCGCCAAAAACGAACGGTTGTACCGAAATATTGAGCACGTTCGACCGATTCCAGGTGTACGAACTCGGATTCCCCCAAAGAAAGGCCGGCTTCTTCAGCCAAAGCTGGCCGACTCCGGCGTTGGTGATTTGGACCGCCGTCGCACCCGCACAGCTTAGAATGCTGGGGTTTGTCGTGTGTCCCAGCCGGAGGGGGGTGACGCTGACAACGCACATGGGGGTTCCATCAGTCAGGGCTCCCAGGTTGGTCAGCGGCATGTTCGGCACCGGTGCAGCCGGGGTGGGCGGGATTTTCCCGATGGTGGTGTACGGGGGGCCGTACGTTCCCGAACCGGTGACTACCGGCTGAGGAATCTTCGTGAGTTCCACAAGGTCACCAACCTGCAACGCGGGTAACGCGCTCGACACGAAGGAACCGGGATTGCCCACCACAGCCTGGACCCAGCCTGCCGCGCTGGCAGTGCAGAATGGCGATGCCGCCGTTGCGGGATTTCCACAGCCGCTGTAGAAACGGCCTCCAACCGTAAATTCGCCCTGGCCGTCCAGGGCGCCGTCCGTGTACAGGGCACCACCCGGCATGATCTGGAAGATGCCGAACCTCTTCAGGTCCGCAACGCCTCCGTTGTTGTTGAATCGGGCATTGCTGTACCCGCGAAGAAACAACAATGCCCGGTCATCAACAACTACGGCCCCATAACTGGTCAGACTGGTGCCCTGAATCGTCATCGCCGTGCCGCTTGGAGAACTCGGGTCTCCCAAATGCACAGGCACATTGACGTGAACCTCGTACCCCGACGGAATGATGACGTTGTCGCGGGAATTGTTGGCACCAGGAACCAGGGGAGCAAGCGTTACCGTTTGCCCCCGAAAAGCGGTACTTCTGCCGCCTGTGGCCGCACATGTTCCGGGTACTCCATCTGCACTTTCCGCCCAGTTGTTGGCATCGTTCCAGTCCGTGATTACCCGAGGGGGGCCAGCCGGATAGCAGGTCGCCCCCGCCCACGCCACACCCGAGACACAGAACAAGGCAATAGACAATGCGTTGACGAACCGAAATCCCCACGAATCCATTTAGATGAAATCCTCCGAGTGTCTCTATTCTAAAACGACTCAGCCCTCAGCGGGTGGGGAATCGGTCCTGTATCCTGGTGTTATCCCCCGTCCCCCCCCGGATCGTGATGCCCGCAATCCGGCCTGGTGAAAGGCGAACATTGCCGAGAAATGGTCAGCCGACGTTTTGGCCTGGGCCAGAGTGATGCGGATTCGTTCGCACACGCCGACGCGCAACCCGCTGCCTGGTCGTTTTGGTTTGACGGCAAGATCCTTTGACGCCCGCCATGCTGCCACGCTTCATCGATACCGCTGCTCGCGATCTCCCCCCTGCTCCATTGCGATCTCCCGTTGGGACAAATTGAAGCTCCAGTGGGTCCTTGATGCCAGGTCCTCTATTCAAGACGCATTGGCTTCCTCCGCATCGCCCACGAGTTCTTCGACGGTCGCCCGCTTCTGACGTCCCCACACCAGGGAATACCGGGACCGCTTCCTCAGCATTGGCCCGATTGGCGAAAAATCCCCGCCAGTGCTCAACAAAGCAGCCTTAGCAGCCCGTGGCAAAAGTGCCGCGAGCCGCGCGACGACACCCAGGACGATCTGGAAGCGAGTTCGACCCGTCGCCCCATGGGTTGCGGCGGCACATCGTGGATTCAAGCGAGCCACCTGCTTTGTTGCAGCGCCTTTGAGCTGGCCCGCATGTTTTGGATCAATCGAGAAGGCTGCCCTGCGCCTCGCAGCTGGCCCCGTGGCGCTCGCAACGCGGCCCATGCCACTTTTGCCACGGGCTGCTAAGGCCGCCGAAATGAAACCACCGCAAAATCAGCACGCCAGAAGTGTGCCGAGCCGAATTCTGCACCACAGTGCATCGGGATGGTTGTCGTACTCCCATCCGCGTGCTCCCATCGTTCGTGACTGCCTCGTTAGCGCGTGCGAGCGAAACCGAGCTTGGCGGCGGCGCGTCTGAACTCGTCGGCTCGTGCGCCAGGCATGAACGAGAGAAGAGTCCGCGGGCAAAGGTTCGCCGCGTTCGCTGTATTCCTCGGCGATCAGCTCAAAGACATTCGCGAGTTCGGGCAGCGCTTCTTCTGTAGTGTCCATCAGAGCGTGACATCCAGGCAGCGCAGGAATCTCGGCTACCCAGTCGCCCGGCGGGTTCCGATAGAGCACGGTTCGAAAGTCGTCCAAACTCATCGATCACAATTCTACGGCCAAATCCTGCCCGGCAACGGCCGCCTCAACACAGTGGCCCCAAGCTGACAACTACATCAAAGGCCCAATCAACCCACGTTCCAAAAACGTCAAAATCTCCCCCGGAGTAACCCCGCCCTCCATAGGCAACCGCAAAACCCCGGCCGGCGTGAACTGGGCATTTCTCGTACTCGAAACCAAAGTCATCAATTTCTGAGCATCCACCCGAGTCTCTTCATGGAACTTCACATTCAACATAGGCCCGCGCCGGTCAATCGCCTCAATCCCAATCAACTCCGCCGCAGCCTTAATCCCCGAATACCGCAGCAATTGCCGAATATCATCCGGCAAAGGACCATACCGGTCCGCCAGCTCCAGCGCCAGCTTATCCCGCTCCTCATCGCTCGCGGCCTGTGCAATCCTCTTGTAAGCCCGCAACCGCTGGTTCTCATCACTGATATAACCAGCCGGAATTCGCATATCCAGACCCAGATTCAAACTCGACCGGATCTCCGGCAAAACCTCTTCGCCGCGCAGCTCCCGGACCGTCTCTTCCAGCATCCGAATGTACATATCGAACCCAATCGCGTTGATATGCCCGTGCTGCTCGCCCCCCAGCAAATTCCCGGCACCGCGCAACTCCAGATCCAGCGCCGCAATCTTGAACCCGGCCCCCAAATCGCTGAACTCCTTCAGCGCTGCCAGCCTCTTCCGCGCAATCTCCTGCAGTTCCGTATCCGGCTCCACCAGCAAATAACAATACGCCCGACGATTCGACCGTCCCACACGCCCGCGCAGCTGATACAGTTCCGAAAGCCCATAATGCTCGGCTTTCTCAATAATCATCGTATTGGCCAGCGCATTATCCAGACCATTTTCAACAATCGTCGTACAAACAAACACATCGAACTCGTGCGCCATGAACTGAAGCATTACCTTCTCCAGTTCCGCCTCCGGCATCTGCCCATGTCCCACGCCGATTTTGATATCCGGGAACATCTCCTGAATGGACGCCGCGCGGTGCCAGATCGAATCAATCCGGTTATGCACGAAGTACACCTGCCCCCCGCGCCCCAGTTCCAGCTCAATCGCCGGCCGGATCAGGTCATTCGCATACGGCGCCACCACCGTATGAATCGCCAGCCGGTCACGAGGAGGAGTCTCGATCACCGACATATCGCGCAGCCCCAACAGCGACATATGCAACGTCCGCGGAATCGGAGTGGCCGACATCGTGACCACATCCACGCTGTGCCGGATCTCCTTCAGACGCTCCTTGTGCTTCACGCCGAACCGCTGCTCCTCGTCAACCAGCACCAGGCCCAGATCCTTCCAGACCACGTCCTTCGAGAAAATCTTGTGCGTCCCGCAAACAATATCGACCTTGCCCGCTTCCAGGTCCTCCAGCACCACCGCCGTCTCTTTGGCATTGCGGAACCGGCTCAGCATCTCAATCCGCACCGGGAACTGCTGGAACCTCTTGCGCAGCGTGTTGTAGTGCTGGAAACACAGCACGGTCGTCGGAGCCAGAAACGCCACCTGCTTACCATCGCCCAGCGCCTTGAACGCCGCGCGCATCACCACTTCCGTCTTGCCGTACCCCACGTCGCCGCACAACAGCCGATCCATCGGCTGCGGACTCTCCATGTCCTTCTTGATGTCCGCAATCGCCGCCTTCTGGTCCTTCGTCTCCGTGTACTCGAACGCGTCTTCAAACTCACGCTGCCAATTGCTGTCAGGCGAAAAAGAGAACCCCTCGGCCATGCGACGCTGTGCGTAGAGCTTCAAAAGCTCGTCCGCCATGTCCCGCATTTTGGCCTTCACGCGGGTCTTGGTCTTCGCCCACGTCGCGCCACCCATCTTGTCCAGCGCCGGCCTGGTCTCCCCTTCACCCCGCAGTCGCGTGATCAGGTCCATCCGCGTCAGCGGGACATACAGCTTGTTCCCGCCCGCGTACTCCACCAGCATGTAATCGCCCTTGGCATCCCCCTGGTCGATCACGCGCAGCCCCACAAACTGCCCCACGCCATGCTGCGAATGGACAATGTAATCGCCCGGCTTCAGGTCGAACTGATCAGCCGAAAATGTTCCCAGATGCGACTTCCGCGGCTTGACGGAAGCTTCAGACCTCTCGAACAAATCCTCCGCGCCAAAGATCGTCAGGCCCGCATCCACAAACGTCGTGCCCCGGTCAACTTCACCCCGGATCAAAGCTACCGCGTTCCCGCTCGATTGCGCCCGTTCCCGCAAATGCTCCGGCGTCCGCTCCCCCGCCAGATCGATCTGATACGGCACCGAGTACTCGCTGAACACATCCGCCAGCCGTTCCACTTCGCCCGTGGAGGGAGCAAAGAAAGCCAGCCGCGAACCAGCCTCCAGCAGCGTCTTGGCCTCTTTGATCGCCACCTGCAGATTGCCATGGAACGCCATCGAAGGACGAGTCGAAATCTCGAAGCACTGGCCGCTCATATCCAGCTGACGAACTTCCAGGACTCCCAGCTGCGCAGCACGTTCCGCAAACTCATCCCAGGTGAAAACGAAATCCTCAGCCTTCACCACTTCAATCGCGGGAGACGTTTCCAGCCTTGTAAAGAACCGCTCCGCAGCAGCCTTCGTCTGCTCCGGTTCGTCCACAATCACCATCGCCCGACCGTAGAAGTCCAGCAGCGAACCCTCACGTGGACGCACTGCAGTCGCCAGCAATTCCCAGCCCGCGAACGTACTGCCATCCATCGGCAGATGCGACCCATCGAGCGAAGTCCCGCGCAGCGATTCCGCCAGCCGGGCCAGCATCGTTCGCGACCTCTGGAACTCCGTCAGCGGCTGCAGCACAACTTCCGTCAGCTTATGAATCGACCTCTGCGTCTCCGGGTCAAAGCGGCGAATCTCTTCAATCTCATCGCCAAAAAATTCCACGCGAACCGGTTGGGGCTGATCGGCAGGGAACACATCCAGAATGCCGCCGCGAATCGAGTATTCGCCCGCCATTTCTACCGGATCGCGCTTTTCGTAACCTGTGCTCTCCAGGTGCAAGGCCAGATCGTCCAGGGCAATTTCATCCCGGATCTGGAGCTTCAAAGTCAGTTGCCGGTAAAAGCCGGGCGCTTCAAATTTAGCGATGGCCGAAGCCACCGGCGCAACCACAATCCCGCACTGATTCCGGGACAAAGCCTCCAGAGTCGCCGCGCGAGTCGCCAGAATATCGGCATGCGGGGACATCGTCTGGCCGGGCAGGGAATCGAACGCGGGCAGCAGTTGCGGCACAGTTCCCGCCTCAAACAGCGAGCAGAACGTGCGCAGCAGAGGGTACAAAGCCTCCGCCTGTTTATTGCCATCCGTGATGATCAGCAGATTACGCTTGGTCTCGCGATACAGCAGGGCAATGTAGACCGCCCGAGCCGCCAAAGTCAGCCCGGAAAGCCGAACCGTCTCCCCGACAACTTCAGACGCAACACGACCCACCACGTCCCGGAAACCAGGGGCATGCGAAAGACCCGAAAACAGCTCTTCGAAATGCGGATTCCTCACAACGCCCCACGGGATAAGCGACTTCAGTCGCGTCCCACAACCCTACGCCGTAACAGCTGCGAACTTCGACCCAACCCGAACCACCGTCTGCGTCCGCTCGGGCCCGGTAGAAATACAACCGGCCTCAACACCGGTGTGCTTTTCCAAAAACTCCACGTAGTTCCTGGCAGCCTGCGGCAACAGGTTCCAGTCCGAGATACCCTCGGTCGAACTCTGCCAGCCCGGCATAGTCTCGTACACCGGCTTCGCATCCGCCAGATCCCGAACCGTCGCCGGCATCTCGGTCGTCACTTTCCCACGAACTTCATAAGCCACGCAAACCGGAATCTGCGCCAGTTCATCCAGCACATCCAGCTTCGTAACCACCATCGATTCGAACCCGTTCAGCATCGCCGAGTACTTCAGCAGAGGCACATCGAACCACCCGCAACGCCGCGGCCGACCCGTCACCGACCCAAACTCATGGCCACGCTTCCGAATCAGATCACCCTGGTCATCCAAAGCCTCCGTCGGGAACGGACCCCCACCAACGCGTGTAATGTACGCCTTGGAAATCCCAATTACCGCATTGATCTTCGTCGGAGGAACACCAGTACCCGTAGAGGCGCCACCAGCACAGGCGCTCGAAGAAGTCACAAACGGATACGTGCCATTGTCCAGATCCAGCATGGTGCCCTGCGCACCTTCAAACAACAAGTTCTTACCCGAATCCATCGCGTTCTTCAGCAGCACAGCCGTGTCGCAAACCAACGGCCGCAGCTTCTCGGCCGCCTCCGCATACTTCGCCACAATCTCATCGGCATCAACGGGGTCATCAATGCCAAACGCCCGAGCGCGAGTCACGTGGTCGGCAATCACCTGCCGCACGGCCTCAGCAAAATACTCACGGTCCAGCAGATCCGCCATCCGAATACCGCGACGACCAGCCTTGTCCTCATACGTGGGCCCGATACCGCGCAGCGTGGTGCCAATGGCCACGCGCCCCGGAATCGCTTCCGAAATCTTCTCCACCAAACGGTGCGTCGGCAGAATCACGTGCGCCCGGTTGCTGATCCGCAACTGGTTGTCTACGTCGACCCCTGCTGCCCGCAGCTGTTCGCTCTCTTCCAGCAGGGCCAGAGGATCAATCACCAGACCGTTGCCGATAACGGCAGTCTTGCCCGGGTGCAGAATCCCGCTGGGTACCAGCCGGAGGATGAACTTGCGTTCGCCAATCAAAATCGTGTGGCCCGCGTTGTGGCCACCCTGGTAACGGACAATCAGATCGAAGCGGTTGGCAAGAAGGTCAACCAGTTTGCCCTTGCCTTCGTCGCCCCACTGCGCACCGAGAATTACAATATTGCTCATTGTGTTTGGTTGGTTTTAGAGCTCACAGACCTTCGCCTGATTTTCGCCCAAAAAGGTTATTGTAACCCACTGTGTTACGCTGACTTCTTATGCAGCTATCCGACGTGTTTCTGCAGCTCGGAGAAGAGCGTCTGCGGCAACTCGTGCGCGGTATTTCCATTGGCAAGCTACGGACCTACCAGCTATACGACCGCTTCAAGACGCGGACTCATCTTCCCAAAGTCAATACAGAGAACCTGAAAAAGGCCGTTCCGCGCTTCATCCAGCGGCTCGGTACCAGCGATCAGGAATTCGCAACCGACCTCGCACAGGCCATTCTCATCGCCCACATGGACATGATCCAGGCGGTGCTGAATTACCTCGGCATTCCCAACCAGGAAGGCTTTTTTGAGAAGGATGTCGATGCGAAGGCCGTCCTCACCGAGGGCTGGGAGTCGCGTGCCTGGGAGCAGTTCAAAGGCTCCTATGACCACGCCATCCTGCTCTTCTACATCAACCACCTCGCCTGGGAACTCTCCGGGGCGAAGGTTGCCTGGATCCCTGCGGAATAGTGGCAGATGCAGGATTTAGTCGATAGCGCCCTCGAGCGCATAAACTCGTCTGCCACCGCAGCCGACCTCGAAGCGTTGCGTGTGGATGTCCTCGGGCGTAAGGGCGTTCTAGCCCAGCTCTCGAAGGACATGGGCAAACTCACGCCCGACGAGCGCGTTGCCCGAGGCAAGTTCATCAATGCCGCCAAGGCCACGCTCGAAAGCGCCTACGAAGCGTTGAAGAACCGCTTCGAAAGCGAAGCCCTCGCCACCAGGCTCAACTCCGAATGGCTCGACCTCACGGTCCCAGCCCCCGGCGTGAAGCCCGGCGCGCTGCATCCGATTACGCAGATCCAGTGGGAGATCGAAGACCTCTTTCGCTCCCTCGGGTTCAGTGTTTTGGACGGGCCCGAAGTCGAAACTGAGCACCATAATTTCGACGCCCTGAACATCCCGCAGGATCACCCTGCAAGGGACATGCAGGACACCTTCTGGCTTGATGCTGGTGGGCCCCTTGGCCGTTTCTTACTCCGGACCCACACCTCACCCGTGCAGGTTCGCGGTATGGAAACCCTCCAGCTACCCCTCCGCATGATCGCCCCTGGTCGAGTCTTCCGCAACGAAAGCGTCGACGCCTCCCACGAGCACACGTTCTACCAGCTCGAAGGCATGATGATCGATAAAGACGTCTCGGTCGGCAATCTGATTTACTTCATGAAGACGCTCCTCGGAGCCATCTTCAAGCGTGACGTCACGGTGCGTCTGCGCCCCGGCTACTTCCCGTTCGTGGAACCGGGCTTTGAACTCGATATTCGCTGCCTCATCTGCGGTGGACCTGGTTGCCCGGTCTGCAAACAGAGCGGCTGGGTGGAGCTTCTGCCGTGTGGTCTGGTCAACCCGCATGTCCTCAAAATGAGCGGCATTGACCCGACGAAATGGAATGGTTTCGCGTTTGGTCTTGGGCTGACGCGACTCGTGATGATGCGGTACGCAATCGATGACATTCGCTGGCTGCAAAGCGGCGACTTACGCTTTTTAGGGCAGTTCGCATAATGAAATTCTCATACAACTGGATTCGCGAATTCGTCCCCGGGCTCGACGTCGATCCCCAGTCGCTCGAACGTCTCATCACCATGAAGACGGCCGAGTGCGATGGCATCGAAGTCGCGGGCGAACTCCTCAACGGCGCTGTCCTCGCGAATGTTCTCGAAGTCGAGAAAATCGAAGGCCAAAAGAACGTTGTCGCGAAGGTGGATGCCGGTCCCTACGGCATGAAAACGGTCGTCTGTGGAGCTTCCAACTGCCGCGCTGGCATCATTACGGCCTACGTGCCGCTCGGCAAGAAAGTTGTCTCCGGCATCGAAAGCGACGGCATGCTCGCCGCTGCTGACGAGCTCGGGATCAACAATGACCACGGTGGCATTCTCGAACTCACCGCCGACACGGTTCTGCCGCCGGTTGACCACGCCATCGAAATCGACAACAAGTCGATCACGCACCGCCCTGACCTCTGGGGCCATCACGGCATGGCGCGCGAAGTTGCCGCCATCACCGGGCACCCCCTCCGGGACCCGGCCGACCTCAGTCTCCTGCCTCCGGCAGGCGCTCCGGTCCAGATTGAGATCGAAGATTTACATCTGTGCCCGCGTTATTCCGCACTGGTCTTTGACAACGTAACGGTCCAGCCTTCGCCGCTCTGGCTCCAGGCTCGCCTCACCGCCGCCGGCCTGAACACGAAGAACAACATCGTGGATCTCTCGAACTACCTGATGGCCGAGCTTGCCCAGCCCACGCATGCGTTTGATCGTGCGAAGCTCGCGGGCGACACCATCTGGGCCCGCCCCGCACGGGAAGGGGAGTCGATTGTGGCCCTCAATGACGAGACATATTCTCTCTCGCCCGCGAACCTCGTCATCGCCGATGCTTCTGGTCCCATCGCCATTGCTGGTGTGATTGGTGGCAAGGACAGCGCCATCTCCGCCGGGACGACTTCCATCGTTTTCGAGTCGGCCAACTTCAACGCCGGGAGCGTGCGACGGACATCTTCGTCGCTGAAGCTCCGGACCGATGCCTCCATGCGTTTCGAAAAAGCGCAGGACCCGGTCAATACCCTCCGTGCGCTGGCCCGAGCTCTCGAACTGCTGCCGATTCTCTCGCCGGGTATCCGCCTGGTTGGTGGCCTTGCGGACAACTGCGCCGAACTCAAGACGCCGCCGACCATTTCCCTCGACCTCGACTGGCTCGCCCGCAAGCTGGGACGAGTTCTCGATCCGGCTGAAGTTCGCCGGATCCTCGAAGCTTTGCAGTTCAAGGTGTCGGACAATTTCGAAGTTTCAGTTCCGACCTGGCGCGCGACCA
Source organism: Terriglobia bacterium (assembly GCA_010084195.1). Classification (GTDB taxonomy): domain Bacteria; phylum Acidobacteriota; class Terriglobia; order Bryobacterales; family Bryobacteraceae; genus BOG-234. The sequence goes on along the minus strand of RGPS01000018.1, from coordinate 8,576 downwards.
AAGACATCGCGATGGCCGAGGATCTGGTCGAAGAAGTCGGCCGTATGATCGGCTACTCTTCCATCGAACCGCAGCCGCCAATGGTCCCCTGTGCGCCCTCCTTCGATCCACCGGAGCGCGAATTCCTCCGGGGTATTCGCCGCCACTATGCCGCCCAGGGCTTCACCGAAGTTTCGAACTACTCCTTCATCAGCGAAGAAGAAGCCAAACGCTTCGGGTTCGCTCCCGAAGACCACGTCCGCGTCCTAAACCCTATCGCCGAGGGCCAGGAACTGATGCGGACCTCGCTGCTGCCCGGTATCCACCGCAATCTGGTGGAGAACGCGAAGCACTTCGAAGACTTCCGTCTCTTCGAAGTTGGCCGCGAGATTCACCTGAACAACGGGGAAAAGCCCATCGAGCGTCCCCATGTCGTCGCTGCTATCTACAGCCGTCACGATGATGGCCGCGCCGCGCTGATGGAACTGAAGCGGGTGTCCGCCCTCCACTCCGGCGATGCCGAAATCCGCCCCGCCACAGCCATGCCCTGGGAACACCCCAGCCGGGCCGCTGAAGTGATTCTGCAGGGGCAAGTCGCCGGGCGGCTCTTCGAGTTGCATCCAAACCTCATCGACACAGGTCGGGCTGCACTGCTCTACCTGGATCTGGCCAAAATACCGACGCAGCTAGCGGTAAAGTACCAGCCGGTGCGCCGCTTCCCGACCAGTTCGTTCGACCTCTCGGTCATCTGCCCGGCCCGTGAATACGCCGCCACGGTCGATGCCGCCATTCGGAACTTCGCCGGTGAACTCGCCGAAGCGATCGAGTTCGTCACCGACTACCAGATGCCGGACAGCCGCAAGAGCCTGTCATTCCGCATCGTCCTCGGAGCCGCCGACCGGACACTTGCCGGTCCCGAAGTCACCGCCGTTCGCGAACGCATCATCGAAGGTCTCCGCGGACTACACTACGAATTGACGGTATGAATCTCTTCGCCGCCAGCCTCGCTTTTGCAATAGCTGCTGCGGCCCGGATTTATATCGACACCGACTCGGGCTATTTCGCCGATGATGGTGTGGCTCTAACGATTGTTCACCAGGCCGATGATACCGGCGCGCAGTCCGGCACCGTTGTCGGCCTGAATAGAGTTCGGAGAGATGACGGCATAACCCCAGCCTTTGGCCAGCGCCTGCTGTTGCCATGTCGGCCCCGCAGGAGCCCCACCCGGCCTTGGGCCTCGTCCGCGTTCACGCGGAATACCGGAGGGAGGAAGCACGAACCCCAGTTCCATGATCACTGGAACCGGGCCTTTCGCATCCGCAGGAGTCGTCAGATTCAGCAGGACATCCACCTTCACCTCGGGGTTTGACGAGTTGTCCACATGGCCCGTCAGGTCCTGGTAATCACCACAACCTCGGGCCGTCTCTTGTTCCACCAGTCCTTCGCCGAAGTGACCTTCTTGCCGTTGTTCATCACCAGAGGATCCGGGAGCTTCGGATACGGGTTGGCCTTCGCCTCGTTGCTGCCATCGGCGCCCTTCCGCAGGGGCTCGGTGGTCTTCAACTGGTCCGGCATTTGCTGCCGGTCCTGTCATGCGTCACCGATTCTGTTCGAAGTCCGAATGAAATGCGCTAGGCGATGATTTCGGAGACGACTCTCGCCGGGTACTGATCCGTCAGCCGCTCTTGCAGGCCGTTGCGATTGAGAAAGAGTTCGCGGTGGTTCATGCCCAGCAAATGCAGGATAGTGGCGTGGAAATCGTGGACGCTGACCTTGTTCTCCGCCGCCTTGAAACCGATATCATCAGTGGCTCCGTGGACGACGCCACGCTTCAGGCCACCTCCGGCCATCCACACCGTGAAGCCGTTCGGGCCATGGTCACGCCCCGCAGTTTTCATGGCACCCTGGGAGATGGGCAGCCGGCCGAATTCTCCACCCCAGACCACGAGTGTGGAATCGAGCAGGCCGCGCTGTTTCAGATCCTTCACGAGAGCCGCGACAGGCTTGTCGGTCTTGGCGCAGGCGGCAGGCAGGTCGGTGCTGAGGTTGCCGTGCGTGTCCCAGATCTGGCTTTCGATGTAGAGCTGGACGAAGCGCACGCCTCGTTCAATGAGTCGCCGGGCCATCAGACAGCGTTTGCCGTAGGAGGCCGTGACGGGGTCATTCAGACCATAGGCTTCTCGGGTCGCTTCCGTCTCCTGATTTACATCGAGTGCCGAAGACGCTTCGAGCTGCATCCGGGCGGCTAATTCGTAGCTCGAAATTCGGGCGTCCAGTTCCGGCTGGTACGGGCGCTGCACACGGTGCATATCGTCGAGCTTACGCAGCAGAGATCGCTCGGCTTCCACGAGTTGAGTGGGGATCTCGGGTCTGGATTCGAGATTCAATACCGGCGCGCCTTCGGTGCGAAAACGCGTCCCCTGATAGATGGGGGGCAGCCAGGCGGACTGCCAGTTGGAGATCCCGTTAATGGGCAGACCCTTGGGGTCGTCGAGGACTACGTAGGCGGGCAGGTTCTGGTTCTCGGTGCCGAGGCCATACGCGACCCATGCTCCAATGGCCGGGCGACTGGCAATGGTCCGTCCGGTGTGCATCAGGAACAGTGCTGGTTCGTGGTTCGCATGCTCCCCGTACATGGAGCGAATGACGGCGATGTCATCGGCGCACTCGGCCAGATGGGGCAGGGCACTGGAGATTTCAATGCCCGACTTGCCACGGTTTTTGAACTCGAAAGGTGACGGGAACAGCACTCCGGCATCCTTGCCGTTGGAGATGGCAAAGCTGAGTTCCCGGCTGGGTGCCGTGCCCGCCAGGCGCTTCAAGGTGGGCTTAGGGTCGAAGAGATCAACCTGGCTGGGCCCGCCGTTCATGAACAGGTGAATCACGGATTTGGCCTTCGGCGCAAAGTGCGGGGCCTTCGCTTTCAGGTCAAATACCGGCGGCGCGGCAGCATACATATCGCTGCCCAGCAGGGACATCAGGGCGGTGCCGTGGAGGCCATCGGCGATGCGGGAGAAGAACTCGCGGCGGTTGTTGTTCATGGTTATTCTTCCTGATTAGTCGATGAAACTGAATTCGGCGGAATTAAGAATCGCGTGGCAGTAGTTGGCCAGCGCCATCCAGTTGGCTCGGTCGGCGCGGGGGGCTGCGTCGTTGTCTGTGGCCAAACGATCCGGCCATTGTTTGCGAAAGGTCTCGATGGCCTCGGTGCCGAGCTTGATCTCGTCGGCCGACGGGCGGCGCGAGAAGCTTCGAAGGTAAACCTCCGATACCTGCTTCGCACGGTCCGAACCAGCATCATCCATCACCCGACCTGCCATGTACTGAGAGAGATCCCAGGTCATAGAGCCGTTCATCATGTGGAGTGCCTGCGTGGCCACATTGGACTGTCGGCGCTCCGTGCAGTTCGGCGTCATGGTCGGCTGGTCGAAGGCGTCCAGCAGCGACACCGGTGTCTGGCGGCGATGCAGGACGTAAATGCTCCGGCGGAACCCCTTCTTGCCCGGCTTTACGATGACTTCCTTGTCCGGGGTTACGGTGATCTCGGTGGCTGAGCCGAACGACTCAGCGTCGAGGCGACTGGTTGCCGTTAGCAGCGAATCGTAGAGGGTTTCGGCATCCATGCGCCGCAGGGGCATGCGGGATACCATCGCGTTCTCGGGATCGGCGGCCAGCAGGGCTTCACTCACCTGTGAAGTCTGCCGGTAAGCTTCGGAAGTGACCATCAGGCGGTGCATGGTTTTCAGGCTCCAGCCTTTGGCAACGAATTCGGTCGCGAGCCAGTCGAGGAGGGGCTGGTTGTCAGGGGCCTGGCCGGAGTGCCCGAAGTTGGAAACGGTGGGCACAATACCGCGTCCGAAATGCCGAAGCCAGAGCTGATTCACGGCCACGCGGGCGGTGAGAGGGTGATTGTCCTGGGTGAGCCATTTCGCCAGTGCGAGACGACGGCCTGTGGCACCGGGGAAGGGCGGTACGATCTCATACGGCTTGATGGCTGCGTTGGCAAGGACGGTAGGTACTCCGGCGTCCACTACTTCGCCGTAATCGACAGGGTCGCCTCTGCGCAGCAGATACGCGACCGAGGTTTCCGGATTGTCGGTCAGGACACGGACATGCGGTTTGCGCTTCAGCTTGTTCTTGGTCGCTTGTTGTTCTGTCTGGATCGCGCGGTACTTGCTTTTGAAGTCCGGGAACTTGTCTTCCAGTTGGGTAACCGTGATCTTCGCCGGCTCTGTTTTTGCGAACTCTTCGACAGGCTTTTCGGCTTCGGCAGAAAACTTCACGCGGAACTCATCGGCCAGCTTGTTCATCTGGGTCTGGAGTTTGGCCATGTCGGCTTCGAGAGGCGTGTTATGGGTCTCCACATCCTTCCGCTCGCCCTCGGTGGCAAGATCAATTTCACGCTGGTTGGGAGACTTCCACTCGTACGGGTTGTAGGCGGCCTGGAGGATGGCGCTGAGGCGGTAGTAGTCACGCTGCGGGATGGGGTCGTACTTGTGGTTGTGGCACCGTGCGCAGCCTACGGTGATGCCCATCACGGAAGATGTGAGGACCTCCACTTCATCGGCCAGAATGTTCATGCGCTCGTTGATGAGGCCGCGTTCATTCGAGTTGGTGGGGTCGGGTGTGGTCCGCAGGAAGCCGGTCGCGGCGAGGCGGTCGATCTCTGCCTGGTCCGCAACCTTTGTCTGTTTCCAGCTGTTCGACATCTCATCGCCGGCGATTTGTTCGGTGATGAACTGCGTGTAGGGCTTGTCGGCGTTGAGCGAGCGAATCACGTAATCGCGGTACCGCCAGGCGAAGGGGCGAACACCATCATCCTGGCCGAAACCTTCAGAATCGGAGTAACCCGCCAGATCGAGCCAGTGCTGACCCCAGCGCTCGCCATAGTGCCTGGAGGCCAGCAGACGATCAACCAGCTTCTCGTAAGCGTTGGCTGAGGTGTCTTTCAGGTAGGCATCGATCTCTGCGTTCGACGGGATCATGCCGGTCAGGTCGAGATAGACACGGCGCATCAGGGCGAGCTTTTCGGAGCGCGGCGAGTACTTCAGGCCCTTTTCTTCCAGCTTGCGAAGCAGGAAGGCATCAATGGGATTGCGGATCAGTGCCGCGTTTTTTACGGCGGGTACAGCCGGTCGAACCGGGGGCTGGAAGGACCAGAAATTGCGATCCGTATCCTTCACAACAGCTTCTGTCGGCGGGCGCAGGGGTTCGGGACCAGGGGCTCCGGCGGCGATCCATGCCTTCACCTTGTCCATTTCCGGATCAGTGGGTAGTTCGACGGCGAGGTCCTTGGCCATCTTGTCGGGAGGCATGGTGCCGTTCGCCATGCGCTTGTAGAGCAGGCTTTCCTCTGGCTTGCCGGGGACCAGAGCAGGGCCCGATTTGCCGCCCTTGAGGCGGGATGCCATGGTGCGGAGATCGAGGCCGGCGCGTTGCTCCAGGCCACCATGGCAACGGACGCAGCGAGCCTGCAGAATCGCGTTGACCTCGTGCTCCTTTACGGCAGGAGCGGAGGCTGCGGCCTGCGCGGGGAGCGTTTGTTCGATCCAGACGCGGAGGGTCTTTATCTCGGCATCACTGAGCTTGACGTTGCCGGGTGGCATTTGCTTCGTGACAACCTTGGTCATCAGCAGGCTTTTTTCGACGGAACCTGGTGTGACCACCGGACCGGCGTTGCCACCTTTGAGAAGGCTTTCCTGGGTGCGGAGATCCAGCTTGCCCTGCGGTGTGCTGCCGTGACAGGCAACGCACTTTGCCTGCAGTATCGGCTGCACATCATTTACGAACGTCGGGTCAGCCGCAGACAGGGCGACGGCGCTCACCAGGGTTGCAAGAAGGATTCGCATGCTCCTGCTACTTTATCGCGAAGTTAGCGATGAAGGGCGAGCTGTTTTCCGGCTACGGCAGAATTGGGAGGCTGATCGTTGTCTCCTCAGTGCCACCGGTGCAGATACGCTGGGTGGACTTCACGAAGTCCGAGGGGGCAGCATTCGTATGTCGACGAAATTCCGGGGCTTGCGATGGGCATCTGCGACCGTATCATCAGAAGGTAGAAAGCCAGCAAACCGGGACCGGGGGCTAAACTACGAGAACATATGAAATTCGTCGCCGCCAGCCTCGCTCTCGCAGTAGCTGCTGTGGCTCAGATTCATATCGACACCGACTCGGGCTATTTCGCCGATGACGGTGTGGCTCTGACGATGGTCCTGCGCTCTGCCCGTCGAGCCGAAGTGCAGGGCATCACGGTGGTTTCCGGCAACGTCTGGTCTCTGGAAGGTGCGGAGTTTATGGCGCGGAACGCCAAACTTCTGGGTCTCCCGAATCTGCCGGTTTTGATCGGCTCGGAGGCTCCGATTCTTCACACGGCAGCAATGTCAAAGAAGGAATCGCCACTCGAATTTACGGGAGCTTTTGCAACTCCCCAGCCGACGCTTCACCCGCCCCACGGCGGGATCGATCTGCTGATTCGGAACATCGAAGCGGCCCCCGGCAAAATCACGATTCTCGCCATCGGCCCGCTCACCAATCTGGCCATCGCCCTGCGGCTGCGGCCCGATATCGAAGCCAAAATCGGCTCCATCGTGATGATGGGTGGGGCGGTTCGGGTACCCGGTAACGCTTCAAAGTCGGCCGAATTCAACTTCTGGTTCGACCCCGAGGCCGCTCAGGTCATCATGCGGTCCAGCATCGTGAAGAAGGTGCTGTTGCCCCTGGACGCCTCCATCCAGGCGGTGTTCTCGAAGAAGCTCTTCGACGAAGTGGTTGCCGCGAAAACGCCCATCACGGCGTTGTACAAAGAGGACTTCGGCAACCGCTATCCGGGCTTCCTGAAAAGGCCCTGGGTGCGCAGTATGTTGTGGGACGAACTTGCTGCCGCGTACCTGGTGCAGCCGTCGCTCGTGACCCGCCGGGAAACGTTGTACCTCGATATCGATACGACCTTTGGCCCAAAGTACGGGGCCGTAAGAACGCTCGACCGGAGTTTAGCGCCGAACGCCACTCCGGTCGAGACGATCTTTAATATGGACTTCCCGAAAGTGTTCGATCTCTACCGCCGCGCTTTGGTCGCGAAGTAGCGGTCAGCGAACTGAATGAACACAGGCCAGTTGGGGCCGGGTGTGTGCCCGGCGGTGTGCTGGCGGAAGCTGACATCGCCATCCATCAGACCGGTTTCGATGGCCGGGAATTCGGTGGTTCCCATGTCTTTCTTGCCCAGCAGCTTGTAGACGGGACCGGCTCCGGCACCTGCCAGGAAACTACCTTTGGCATCGACCCAGCCATCGCCCTTTTCGAGCGAGCCGGCGCTGATGAAGACGGGCCTCGGAGCGCAGAGCGCAACCAACTCGTGGGAATCAACCGGCAGGTCGTTCCAGTTCAGGGGCCCCGAGTATTTCAGGAAGTTTCCGGCCATCCAGTGGTATTCGTTGGTGGCTGCGACGTTCTCCACCAGTTCGCCCCAGTTGCGGCGGTGGAGCTTCAGGCCGCCTTCGCCTGAGGAGCTGACGAACGCGACGGCGAAACGGGGATCATCGGCGAACGCCACGGCAGTTGCTTTGCCATAACGCGAATGCCCTTCGAGGGCAATGCGTTTTGCATCGACGGCTTTGTCGGTTTCGAAGTAGTCGAGGGCTCGGCTGGCACCCCAGCCCCAGGCCCGCAGCGCGCCCCAGGCATCGGGCTTGCGATACTGCCCTTTGTTGACCAGCCCAATGATGCCGGCACGGAGGCCCGCGCCGTTGTCGGCCTGGATGGAGCCAGGGGAGATGACGGCGTAACCCCAGCCCCTGGCCAGGACCTGTTGCTGCCACGTCGGGCCGGTTGGCGCGGCCCCGGGCCCCGGCCCGCGTCCACGGCCTCCGGGGATACCGCCGGGAGGAAGTACGAACCCGAGTTCCATGATGACCGGCACAGGGCCTTTGGCATCAGCGGGAGTCGTCAGATTGAGGAGTATCTCGACCTTCACGTCCGGGTATGAGGAGTTGTCCACGTGGCCGATCAGGTTTTTGGTGATGATGGCAAAGTCGCCGTTCTTTTCTTCGGTAGTCTTGAGGACTTCCCAGTTGACCTTCGGAGTCACCTTCGGCATCCGACCATAGATCTCGCGGTCGAAGAGTTCCACAACCTCGGGGCGACGCTTGTTCCACCAGTCCTTCGCCGAGCTGACTTTTTTGCCGTTGTTCATCACCAGTGGGTCGGGGAGAGTGGGATACGGGTTGGCCTTTGATTCGTCGTAATTGGCGTAGTTGGGCGCATCCTTGTTGCTGCCGTTCGCGCCCTTTCGGAGGGGCTCGGTAATCTTTAGCTGGTCCAGCATTTGTTGCCGGTCCTGTTCGGAAGCCTGCTGAATGGCAGGATTGGGGCCTTGCCACGCGGAGGTTGTGAGGGTGACGAGAATCAACAGTGACTGTGTCATGCGTCACCGATTATATTCGAAGTCCAAACAAAATGCGCCATCCTCCATCATCACGGGGTGCAGTCCGGCCCGGGTGATCGCACTCCGCACCGCCGCCCGGTATGCCCCAAATCCTCGCTGGGCGACGACACAAACACCGAGCCCTTTTTCGCCATTGCTCCAGATTACAGCCGGGTTGATA
>RGPS01000170.1 GCA_010084195.1 Terriglobia bacterium | reverse complement strand
TTGCAGCCGAGGCACTCGTAACCGAGGTCGTCGGCGAGGATCATGAGGACGTTCGGGCGACGGGGGCGGGTCTGGGCCGAGATGGCAGAAGCGGAGAGAGCAGCAGCGGACGTGGTGAGGAAATCACGGCGATTCATGCTTCTCTAAAATACACTCTTATGGCTTCCTGTCGGTCACGGCAGCGAGAATCCGGTCGATGGCCACGCGATGGGAGAGGGAGGGTCCGCCCTCAATGTTCCAGGCAGTGAAGACAACAACGATGTCGTAGTCGGGAATGACTATGGGCAATTGGCCCCCGAAGCCCGACCCGGCGAAGGCCAGACGAGGATCATCTTTTCCGTAGGGATAGAGCCACCACTTGTAGCCATATTTCACACCGGATTTCTGGTTGACGGGAATGGAGGGCGCGAGAGAAGCTTTGACCCAATCGGCCGAGACAACGCGCTTACCGGCCCATAGACCATTCTGGTGAAAAAGAAGCAGGACTTTGGCCAGGTCATGGCGCTCCAGATAGAGGCCGCCCTCGGTGTCTACAGCGCCTGACGGGGTGCGCTTCCAGAAGAACCGCTCAATTCCGAGAGGTGCGAAAAGGTGCTTCGCGGCATACTCCTCGATGTCCTCTCCGGTTGCGGCGTGGAAGATGGGCGCGAGCAGTTCGGAGGCACCGCTGTTGTAGTTGAACCGTGCACCCGGCTCATCAGACATCGGTCGGTCGAGGACGTAACGGACCCAGTCCGGAGAGGCTTCCATGTTGCTGCCGTCGTTCCTGGGATCACTGTAGGGCAGACTCTCGTTCCAGTCGAAGCCTGCCGTCATGGTCAACAGGTGGCGCAGCGTGATGCGGCGCTTTCGCTCATCCACATTGGCAACTTTGGCCTCATCGAAGAACTTCAGGATGGGGGTATCGAGAGAGGGGAACTCGCCGCGAGTTACGGCGACACCTATGGTCGCGGAGGCGACGGTTTTGGTGACTGATTGGAGGGTATGCAGGTCGCCACCCCTGTAATAGGGATGCCACCAGGGGTTGAAATAGTTGAAAGGGCCGGTGAGGTCGTGCGCATTCAGGCCGCCGGTCCGCTTTGCCTGGGCTCCGTAGATCTGGCGGTAGTTGTGGGGCCAGGTTCGGTCCCAGGCCACCTTCCCGTGCCGGATGACGAGCATGCTGTCGATGTTGCCGTACTTCCCGGCGGCAATGTCGGCGTCGAACTGTGCCAGGAGATCTGGAGAGAGGCCGACCGCCTGGGGCGTGGTGGCTGGCCAGGTGCCGGCAGCCGGGGGAGCCTGCGCGAGGACGAGGCCTGTCTGCAGGACAAGCAGAATTTGCAAGGGAAGGAAGTTGCGCATAGTGTTTTATCGCAGCGTGATGGTCTCCACGGAGAATTCCCGCACGGCTTCGGGGATGACTTCGATACCGAGGCCGGGGCCGGTGGGGACGGGGATGCAGCCGTCGGTGGGGTCGACGAGGAACGGGTGGCGCACGATGGCATTGCGGATCGGGTTTTCGGTGCAATCGAGTTCGAACAGCGGGGGTGGGGCGGCGATCGCTTCGCTCACCGGGGGAACGGTGCTCATCCAGTGGAGGATGGCGGCGGTGCGGATGGCGGTGCCCCAGTTGTGGGGGATGAGACGGAGGTGGTTGAGCCAGCAGAGATGGCTGAGGCGACGACCTCCGGTGAGGCCGACGTACTCGATTTCCGGCTGCAGGATATCGACGAGGCGGGGCTGGATATAGTTCGTGATGAGCTGATCGAGAGGCAGGGTTTCGCCGCCGGCGAGGGGGATGGCGAGTTGGGACTTGAGGCGGGCGTAACCAACGAGGTCGTCGGCCAGAAGTGGCTCTTCCCACCAGCGGAGGTTGAAGGCTTCGAGCCGTCGGCCGAGTGCCAGGGCGGTGCCTGCGTCGTAGGCGCAGTTGGCGTCCACGGCGAGGCCCATATCGCCGATGGCGGCGCGAACGGCGGCGACGATGGAGACATCCGTGTCGGGGCCGAAGCCGACCTTCATCTTCAGAGTGCGGAAGCCCAGGGCTTTCCAGTTGCGGGCTTCTTCGGCTAAACCTTCTTCGAGATTCGGCCAGTTTTTCCGATAGAGAGCGGTGCAGTAGGGTTCGACTCGATCTCGGTAGCGGCGTCCCAGGAGTTGGGACACGGGGACACCCAGCGCCTGGCCGGCGATATCCCAGAGCGCGACGTCGAGGCCGCCGGACCACTGGGGCCCGGAGCGGCTTTGGAGGTAGGGCGGCGTGCGGAGTTCCTCGAAGATCGCCTCCATTTCGAAAGGGGAACGCCCGAGGACGAGTTCGGGATGGCGCCGGAGCTCATCGTAAGAGCCTCCGTCACCCCAGCCGGTTAAGCCCCCGTCGGTGATGACTTCGACGACAGTGTGGTTGCGCTGGGTGGCCCAGTTGAGGGACCAGCCGAAGGGTTCGGAGAAGGGCGCGGCGAGTTTGTGGAGGCGGATTTCGGCGATGCGGAGGCGGGGGGTGTAGGGGAAGACGGGCTGGGAAGTCATAGCTGGGACCTTTGCCGATCATAAACCCGCGGGGTGCAGACTTTGATTTTGCGTAAAGCCCATTGCAACAGGAGGCCACTTTGGCATAAGTTTAATTTGGCTTGCCTCGCGGCAACCTTGCGGCAACCCTGCTATGAGAGAGAGAAAAATGAATCTGAACAGACGCGACTTTGGGAAACTTGCACTGGCTGCGGCCGCCTCACCGACAGGGTCCTTGTTTGCCGCAAAGCCAAACTCAAAATTCGACGGCGTGCAGATTGGTGTGATTACGTACAGCTATAGGGATAAGCCCGAACTGGCCAACAACGCGGAGTCGCTGCTGAAGCTGCTGGTTGACAGCAACATCAGCGCCATTGAGTTGATGCCTCCGGCGGCGGAAGCTTTCGCGGGCGCTCCTGCGGCTCCGGCGCGGGGCGGTGGACGTGGTCCCGGTGGTGGTGGCGGACGTGGTTCTGGTGGTCCGCCCGCTCCTCCCGCGCTGGTGATGGGGACCGATGGCAAGCCGAGTTGCCCTGTGCTCCCCGCAGCAACTGAGGCCGCACCGGCAGGACGTGCCGGGGGACCTGGTGGTCGCGGCGGTGGTGGCGGAGGACGCTTTGGCGGACCGCCCTCCCCCGAAATGGTGGCCTACACGGAAGAGCTGAAGAAGTGGCGGCTTTCGGTATCGATGGACAAGTTCAAGGCCTTGCGCAAGATGTACAACGACGCAGGAGTGAGCATTTATTGCCACAAACTGACGCCGTCGGCCAACATGTCGGACGAAGAGTATGACTACATGTTTGGAGTAGGCGTGGCCCTGGGCGCGGACCATCTGACGGTAGAACTGTCGAACGATCTCAAGTTCATGAAGAAGCTGGGCGATTTTGCCCTGAAGCACAAAATGACGGCGGCGTATCACTACCACACGCTGGCAACCATGACGGCCTGGGATGAGGCGCTGGCTCTGTCGAAAGGCAATTCAGTGAACTTCGATTGCGGCCACTACATTGCGGGGACGGGCGAGAGTCCGCTGCCGGCGCTGGAGAAGTACGGCAAGATGGGGCGGATTGCCAGTATCCACCTAAAGGACCGCACGACACCCGCGCATTGTGCGCTGAATCTGGCGTGGGGCCAGGGCGATACCCCGATTGGCGACATCCTGAAGATGATGCGGAAGAACAAGTGGAAGTTCCCGGCGAGCATTGAGCTGGAGTATCAGATTCCCGAAGGGTCCACGGCAGTGGCAGAAGTGAAGAAGTGCGTAGACTTCGCGAAGAAGTCGCTCGGGTAGAAACTGCTGTTAGTCAGCGTGGTTTGGAAACGGCCGACGGGGCAACTCGTCGGTCGTTTTTTTTGCGTGGTAAGCCTCAGTTGGAAGCAAAGTTGCTTGGGTGGTGGCGAGGAGATTTGTATGGATCGCCAGCAGAAGCGCTGCCTTCCCGATTGATGCAAAACATGCGGGTCATCTCACAAGCGCTGTAACGAAGCAGGCGGCGCGCTTGAACCCAGGGGGCGGACGGCTCGGTGCGTCCAATAACTCGACGGGGCAGCTCGTCGCGCGGCCTGCGGTACTTTTACCACGGGCTGTTAGTGCACCTCTGGCCGATGCGCAGCGATTCAGATTCAAATCTGGCGTCAAAACCTACCCGGGGTTGCAACAGGGAGACTCCCTGCAGAGCCTGAGATTCCTGAGATGGGCGAGGCTGACGAGAAAGCCGCCAATCAGGCTGATGACGATGGTGAGAGCTTCAGTAGGGAGATGATCGCGAATTGCGAACAGCGAAAAGCCGTTCGGTTGGTTTTGCAAGGTCCTCAGCGGTAACCGCCACGGTGGAAATAGTCAGCAGGATCGGCATGCAGAGGCAATGCAGGCTGCAGGCTGCGGCGACCGCAACACCCAGATGGTCGGTAAAGCGGAGGGAGGTGTTCATGGTCTGGGCGAGCCGATTACAGGGCGGCACAGGGCGAGGAAACAGCAATGCCCCACACCACCGCCTGGCTGAGGCCAGCCACAACTGTCCACGGGAGGGAAAGAGCACCGAGCGTGTCGTCTTCCTGAAAATGAAACGCGGATAAGGCATCGAGGTCGCCTGCTGTGACTTTTGTCTTTTTGCAGAATTCAGTTCGTACAGAACTGTCGACAGGTGGCAGAATAGCGGGCAAGCCGAATCTGGCATAGCGATTGACGACATGAGGGAGATACAGGGCACTCACCTGCCCTGTATCAGAATGCCCTGTACCAGAATGCTCTATCTCAGAATGTCCTGGCTCAGAATGTAAAGCCCACACGGGCGATGGCGGCGCGAGGTTGCAGGAAGTGGGTTCCGCTAAAGGTGGACAGGAAGTTGTAGACCGCAACTTTGTTGCTCAGGTTGGTGATTTCGAGCGCTGCGGTGATGCGACGGTGGCCTTCTTTGTGGAGCAGGTTGTCGGTGCCGATACCAACGTTGAAGATATGGCGGGGTTTCACACGGCTCGGGTTTCGTTCGGGGTCTGCTTCTGACGGCGTGGGGATGTTGAGCAACGTGGAGGTAATGGCCCGGGTGCAAGTGGTCAGAGGCCGGGCGACGGTGGCAAGGGTGCCGCCACAGGCGAGGCCGATGGAGACCTGCTGGTTGGGCGTAAGGTCGAGCATCTCGCTGGTGTCCGCAATGCCGCTGACCACCAGACCACTGTCATAACGGTAAGTGAAAGACACCCACTCGGCGTTCTTCGGGCGCTGGTAGCGGGCGTTGACGGTGGACTGGAACTTCTGGTCGTGGTCAATGAGGAACGCGCTGGAATCAGGCGGGCCGGACGGAATGAGGCCTCCGTTGGCCGGCCCGAAGAAGCGGGCGCGATTATGGCCGAAGTTCCAGTAGGCGATGAAACCCTTCAGGTTGGTGGTACTCACCCGTCCGCTGAAGCCGGTCACCTTCGAGTTGTTCCAGGAGATGGGGAAGGTGATGGTGGTGTTGAGCAGGGTGCCGAAGTCGTAGGCGTTGTGAGTGTACTTCGAGAAGTAGTCGGCATCCACCAGCACGAAACGGCCAATAGCCTGCTGAAATCCCGTATTGAACTGGTTGCGGAAGCCGGGGCGGATGGGCACAGCGGCTGAGCCAAAGATGTTGGCTGCCAGACCGCCGGCACCCGTGGCGCTGGAAAGCAGAAGGTTTTCATTGAACGGCGTCTCCATGGTGCGGGCGTACGCAGCGCGGAGCACGGTGTTGGTGCGGGCAATCTTGTAGGCCACTCCGACGCGGGGCTGGGGCTCGATTTTGGAGACGCCAGGGACGCCGCGATAGGAATCAAAGCGGAAACCGAGAGTCGCCACGAAGTTGCCGTGGGTGTAGGTGTCAACGCCGTACAGGGCCATCTGATTGATGGAGTGGGCGGCGCGGAAGGCGAACATGCGTCCGGCGCGGGTCAGGTCGTAAGGGGCAAGCCCGGCGGAGAAATCCCGATTTTCGTCAAGGTCTTCCGATTTGCAATGGGAGAGCTTGCGGAGGTCGGTGTCATCGGAAGGGTCGCCGTCGTGAGTCAGGCAGGGTGAGTTGAAAGTGGCATCGGTAATACCGAAACCGAAGATCTCATGCAGGCGGGTCTGTTTGGCATCGACGCCGAACTTGAACTGGTGCCGGCCTTTGGCGACGACCATGTCCGCTTTCAGGCCCCAGTTCAGAAGCTGACGGCTTTGGCTCTGCGTGGCGGGGGTATCGGCAAAGGGGTCGCGACTGCCGTAGTAGGTGAACTGATCCTTACGGATGTAGGGATTGATGGTGAGGAGCGCGTGGGAATTGATGGTGTGCTGGTGCGCCGGGGCGACGCTCCAGGTCAGCACCCGCTGGCGCTGGTCCTGGGTGAGCTGATCGTAAGAGTTGGGGATCTGGATCCAGTTTCGGGCGGCGAAGAGGTTGAGGTGAAACGCGTCTTTGCCGTTGGGCTGGAAGTCAAGGCGGTCGAAGATCGTCTGGTTGTTGCCGGTGTCGTGGATGGCCTTGAATTCCGGCGAGTCGAGGAAACGGTCGCTACGGACCCCGTCGAGCGCGGTGAAGTTGCCGAGGCGGGCCGAGCCGAAGCCAAGGGCGGCAGAGCCTCCGCCGGTACCGAAGGAGCCGAAGCTGGAGTCGAGGCTACCGAAGACGCGACTGGCCCCGAGGCCGGAGCGGGTGGTGACTTCAACGACAAGGCTGGTCTTGTCTCCGAACTCGGGACTCGGGTTACCGGAGATCAGTTCCAGACTTTGGATGGCGCTGGTGGGGAGTTGGGTGGAGAACACTTTGCTTTGCTGGTCGCTGATCGGCTGGCCGTCTACGACGAAGCTGACCTGGGCGTGGTCGCCAAGTGGGTGGAAGAAGCCGTTGCCATCGGCCACGACGCCGCCGGAACTGTTGGTGATGGCCTGACTGAGGCCGCCGCCTGGATCTGTATTCGGGAGTTTGGAGAAAAGGTTACGATCAACGTCGGTGTGTGCGGAGGGGTTAGTCTCCAGCACGTCGTTGCCGCCGGCTTCGACAGTTAGGGTGGTCTTTGACGTGGCCAGTTCAAGGGAAATTTTGAGCTGGACCGGGAGAGCCCGGCGGATGGCCAGATCCTGCGTGAACGCGCGGAAGCCAGGGGCCTCTACCTGCAGGTGGTACTGGTTTGGGGGGATATTGACGAGACGGAAGGCACCGTCTTTATCAGAGGAGACAACCTGACGATAGCCCGAAACGGGATTCCCCAGGTGAATGGAGGCCTTGCCAACGGTAGCACCGGACTGGTCTGTGACGACGCCCTCCAGGGTCCCCGCGTTCCCGAGGGACTGAGCGACCAGATTCGTCGCGGCGAGGACGGCCCAAGCGGACAAGACTAAAACGGGCCATGAGAAGGAGACTCTGCTGATTTTCGTCATTACTAAGTCCAGTGTCAGCGTTCGTGGGTGCCAAAACGGACAGAAATTCTGCGGACGGGATACAAAATCAGGTGAGTGAACTATTTTTGACGGTGAACGGACAAACGAAGGGAGTTCCCTACCAGCTCAATAGTTGCCGGATGCTGCTTGCCTGGCGTTTGCTGACAATGAACTCGGTCCGGTTGCCCATGGTTACGAGCCAGCGCTGGCTGCTGAGGGTGCTCATCTTCCGGACGTGATCCAGGTTGACCAGCGCAGCGCGGTGAATACGACGAAAGCTGGTGTTGCGGAGTCGATCTTCCAGAGACTTAAGCGTCTGAGTAGCGAGGTATTTCTTCTGGGCGGTCAGGATCCAGACCAGGTCGCCTTCGGCCTGAAAGGCGTAGACTTCTGAGGCAGCGAGGAGGATGTATTCCGTGCCCGAACGGGCGATGATCTTACGGGCGGGGAGTTCGTCGCGGGAGGTCGGAATTTCCTGAAGTTGGGCGACACGTTCGACGGCCTGGCGGGGAGAATTGCGGCGGACGCGCTCAACGGCCTGGAGAAGGCGTTCGCGAGAGACGGGTTTCAGCAGATAGTCGACGGCGCCGGCCTCGAAAGCGCGGATCGCGTGTTGATCGAAGGCGGTGACAATGACGATGGCGGGAAAGGAGGTTTCGGCGCTCAGGCGGCGGACGAGGTCGAGGCCTCCCATTTCGGGCATCTGGAGGTCGAGAAAGACAAGATCCGGGCGAGTGGAGGTGATCATTTCGAGGGCGACGAAGCCGTTATCTGCTTCACCAAGAACCTCGACGCCCTCCATGGTTTCGAGTTCTTCGAGCAGAATGCGGCGGGCGACGGGTTCGTCGTCGACAATCAGCGTTCGCAGGGTGGGGGCGCTCATACAGCTCTTATGTGCTTTTACCACGCGGGATGCCTGATTTCGAACACGGCGCGGCAGAGGGGCGCTATTGGGCGGTGAAGGACCTGGATTTGGGGCTGAGCGGACAGGGGTAATTGGAGAGGTATTCTCAGACGAGATGCCCGACCGCCTCAGCATGCACGCCCCCGTTCTGGTAAATACCCTGGGGCACTGCGCCGGCACGGTGGTATTCGCGATTCTGCTGTACTATTTACTGCTGGACTGGCGGAGAGACCGGGTGGCGGCAAGTCCTCTGCCAAGCGTGGCCGCCTTGCTGGCGCTGCTGTGGAATGTGGGGTCCCTGATTGGGATGGCGACCGCTGCGGGCGATCCGGTTTCGGAGGCAATTGTGGCGGCGAGCTTTTCAGTCCTGAGTCTGCTGCCGTCAGTTTTACTGCGGATTTCGTTGGGGCGGGACCGTCCCGTCCTCGCGTTCAGCGGCTATGCGATCAGCGCGGCAGCGGTTTTCCTGCACATGGCAGACCTGATAACCGATGCTGCGAGGTTCCATTATGCAGCCATCTTGCTGGTAACGGTTGGATTCGGCGTGCTGAGCGCGATAGAACTGGTGAGGGAGCTGGTGCGGCAGGGCGCACCGGGCGGCGGCAAGCGCTTTGCCGTGGCGATGGTGCTTTTTCTGCTGGCGGTTTCGTTTGCTCATTTCCGGGGCGGGCACGACGCGGGGGGATGGTCGGGAGAGGCAGCACTTCACCACGCAGCGATTCCGCTGGCGCTGTTTGTCCTGCTGCAGGATTATCGGTTTGTGCTGGCGGATGCGTTCATCCGGTTCCTGAGCTCAGCGGTGCTGGCAGCGATCACGATCTGGGTTGCATGGACGGTGGAGACGCAGTTCTCTTTGGGCCTCTCGGGCGAGGGCGAGGCATTCCGGACGGGCCTGGTTTTTGTAGGAGCCTGTGGGTTGATCAGCGCGTTCGCATATGCACAGAGCGGATTGCAGCGGACGCTGACGAGGGTGGTATTCCTGCGGCATTCGGCCGAGGGGGCGCTGGGCCAGCTGCGGGAGAGCCTGGCAGAGGCTGCCGGTGAAGACGAGACGCTGCGGGAAGCCGCGGCAGCCATGGGGAGTACGTTCTCGGCAACCCGGGCTGAGGTCTGGCTGGAGGCGCACCGAATGCGTACCGTGAACCATACCGTGCCAGTGCTGGACGCGTCCAGATACGGGGCCCCACAGTGGGCAAGAGCGATTGTGCCGCTGCGGTTTTCGAGGGGAGATACGCAGTATTTTGTGCTGGGCGCGAGAGCTGGCGGGCGTCGTTATCTAAGTGAAGACATGGCCCTGCTGGACCTGATGGCGACAGAGGTTTGCGAGAGGATTGAGCAGGCCCGGCATTTGCAGATGCAGAGTCTGGTGAGCCAGGCGGAGTTGCGGGCACTGCAGGCGCAGATCAATCCGCATTTCTTCTTTAATGCGCTGAACACGCTGTATGGGGTGATTCCGCGAGACAACAGCGTGGCACGGAGCATGGTGCTGAACATGGCGGAATTATTCCGGGTGTCATTTGCATCAGAGCGGACGCTGATTCGGATTGAGGAAGAGGTGCGAATTGTCCGGGCCTATGTCGAGATTGAGCAGTTGCGGTTGGGCGGCCGGCTGAAGACTGAGATTGCGGTGGATGAGGCAGCGTTGCCGGTAGAAGTGCCTGGGCTTTCGATCCAGCCTTTGGTGGAGAACGCCATTCGCCACGGCGCGGCCGCGAAGGCAGCCGGGGGCTTTGTGCGGCTGCGGATCGAGGTCGGGGGCGAGGG
This sequence comes from Terriglobia bacterium, assembly GCA_010084195.1. GTDB lineage: Bacteria > Acidobacteriota > Terriglobia > Bryobacterales > Bryobacteraceae > BOG-234. The sequence goes on along the minus strand of RGPS01000170.1, from coordinate 2,360 downwards.
CGTGACGGTGACGGTGACGAATTCCGGCGGCTATAACCCTGAGAAGAGCGAGACGCGGGGCACGGGGGTAGGTCTGGGAAACGTCCGCCAGAGGCTGATGCTGTGTTTTGGTAAAGCGAGTGAATTGCGGGTGGACAGCGACGGGGAAACAACGACGGTGAGCTTTACGGTGCCGAAGACCCTTGCCTGAGGAGGTTCAGGCGAGGATATCTGAGAGGCTGCCAGCGTCCAGGAGGCGGAGGGTCAGGGTCTCCAGTTCCGCAGAGTCCATGGAGCGAATTCGCCGCGCCGATGCGGACGGTAGTTTGCCAAAACGCTTTGTGAGAAGGCGAAGTGCGAGACGACGCTCACCTTCCAGCGCCCCCTGCTGGATGGCTTCGCGATACATGGGACCAAAAATCGTGTGGCGATTGATATCGATGAGGACGGACATTCGCTCAAGCTCCTTTTTCATTATCACCCGAAGCTGGCGGAGACCGGCGAGGAGAAGCAATTCGCCGATGGCTGCGGTCCGCTGATCAGGTGGGGCGGTACTAACTCGTTCCAGAATTTGACGGATGGTGGCCCGGCTGTCCGCCAGACGGGTGAGGACGGCAAGCACGTTGTCTTCGAGGTGCGGGCTGGCCAGGAATTGCTCGGTGGGCAAAGTGCGAATATCGACGATCCGGCACTGGTACGCCCACCCTGAACCGGTCAGGCTGGTGGGCATACCCAGAGGACGTTCTCCGACGTAGATAACAACCTGAGTAGGGAAGATTCGATGCCTGCGGTAGATGGCCAGAGCATATTCGGCCATTCGCAGCGCCATACGTGGGTCGTTGCGGGACTGAAACTCAATGTGGACCAGGTCCCCGGAGTCAGTTCGCCCCAGAAGATCGACATGGCGGGGCGCGATGTCGAATTGGTTCACAGATCCACCCGAAAGTGACTACCCAGAGTATTAGTGGGCCGCAGGGGGATTTTTTCTCAGGTCAAAAATAGTTCGCGGGCACAATCCTGCAGGTGAACGTTATAGAATCAGCGGGATGAGATTGATCGCACTTCCTCTGCTGACACTGGCATCACTTTGCCTCGCCGCTGACGCCCCGACCCACAAGACGACGAAGGCCGAAGTGGAAAAATGGTACACCTCCCTTTCCAATTGGGGTCGGTGGGGAAAGGCCGATGAACTGGGTACTTACAACCTGATTACCGACGCCAAGCGGAAGGAGGCTGCCGGGCTGGTGAAGGACGGGGTGTCGGTCTCCATGGCCCACAACGTCCTGAAAGAGAAGGCCCCGGATAACCCCGAGCCGTTTCAGCACAAGATGACTTACACGGGGGCCAAGCCGAATGGTGACTGGTTCATGGACGAATACGCGGTGAGCTTCCACGGCCTGGCCCACACGCACATGGATGCCATCTCGCACACGTCCTACCAGGGCAAGATGTACAACGGCTTCTCGCAGCTGGATGTGACGGAGAAGGGTGCCAAGGAGTTGGGGATCACCGGCTTCAAGAATGGCATCTTTACGCGGGCCATCCTGATGGACATTCCACGGCTGAAGGGCCTGCCGTATCTGGAACCCGGTACCGCCATTTTCCCTGAAGATCTGGAAGCCTGGGAAAAGAAAGCCGGCGTCAAGGTTGGTTCCGGTGATGTAGTACTGATTCGGACCGGGCGTTGGGCTCGCCGGGCGGCCAAGGGTGCCTGGGATACGTCGGTGGTGGCTGGCCTGCACGCGTCCTGTGTACCGTGGCTCAAGGAGCGCAATGTCGCGATTGCGGGCAGCGACGCGGCTCTGGATGTTCTGCCCTCCCAGGTTACGGGTGTGGTGCAGCCGGTTCACCAGGTTCTGCTGGTGGCCATGGGTATGCCTATTTTTGACAATCTGGATCTGGAGCAGGTATCAGCCGAGGCGGCAAAGCGGAATCGTTTTGCGTTCCTGGTGACTGCGGCACCGCTGGCGGTACAGGGCGGCACGGGATCGCCATTGAACCCTATCGCTGTTTTCTAGCTCAGGAAACAGCTACTGCTCGACCGCTGACCTCTGAGCGAGTTCTCCAATAATGGGCAGAACGTACGCCTCGTCGCGGCTGGCCTTGATGATCATAAAGATCGACACGGCCAGGAGCAGGCCCTCCAGCACCCGGTCCACGTGCAGGCCGGGGTAAGAGAACACGTTTGACATCGGGCGGATCACCCACTGCACCATCAGCCAGGCGGCGAAGAGGTAGAGTCCCTGGAAAGCATGGAAGCGGACAGTGGTATCGGCCTTGAAACGCCGTGCGGCCAGCACGATGACGGCAGCAATCCAGCCAATGGTCGGAACATAGCAGAGGATTGCGGCGGTACGAGGTGTCACGTTCGCCAGTGGGTC
>RGPS01000169.1 GCA_010084195.1 Terriglobia bacterium | reverse complement strand
CATCCACGATACGTACTTCATCGTTGCTCACATCCACTATGTGCTCTTCGGTGGTTCGCTGTTCGGAATCTTTGCCGGCATCTATTATTGGTATCCGAAGATGTATGGCAAGATGCTCAATGAGCGTTGGGGCCGTTTGCACTTTGTGCTAACGTTCATCACGTTTAACGTGACGTTCTTCCCGATGCACGTCTTGGGTCTTGGCGGACACATGCGCCGTATCTACGATCCAAATGTCTACGACTTCCTCAAGGGGCTTTCTGACGTCAATGAAGTTATCACGATCGGCGCAATTGCCCTTGGCTTCTCCCAGCTCATCCTGGTCTTCAATGTGCTCTACACGCTCCGCAATGGAAAGCGCGCACCACGGAACCCATGGCGTGGATGCCCTCATGCCGGTCCAGGCCTTCGGCTATCAGGCGTTCGAGCGTCGCTTTGGCGATAAAGTCGTCACCTAAGGCCACCTGATCTTCCACGATGACGTGGAACATGGCATGGAGGACCGGGTTGGTATTTCGGATGTCGGCTTCCGTGTGGAATTTCTGCACTATAAAGACGCGTTCGGCCTCTTCGAGAGCGAGCCAAAAGCGGGGGTTAGGGTCGTGGTGGGGATCGTACTTCACTAGTTCTGAATGTACGACATCAGTTCTTTGTAATCACGTCATCCATGTTCAGGATGACGTTCATTACAGCAGTCCAGGCGGCGAGTTCGGCTTCGGCCAGGGCAGGATCGGGCCTTGACGCCCCCACCTGCAAAAGGGCTTTAGCGGCAGCCGGGTCGGCCTGAAAAACGCGCTGCATTTGGGCCAGGCTGGCAGCGAGAATTTTCGCTTCCGCTTGGTTGGGAACGTGTCCGGTGGCGAGGCGAAACGCAAATACGAGGCGGGATTCCGGCATCACGCCTCCCTCCTTCATGACACGCTCGGCCAGGCGGCGGGCGGCTTCCACGAAAATGGGGTCATTGAGCAGCGTCAGAGCCTGTAGCGGCGTGTTGGTGGTGGTCCTCTTGACGATGCAGACCTCGCGGTCGGGGGCATCGAAAACGTTCATGGTGGGGTGGGGTACGGTGCGCTTCCACCAGGTGTAGAGACTGCGTCGATACAGGTCATCGCCTTTGCTTTCCGTCCAGGTCGTACCGGGGTAGGTCGCAGCCACTACGATGCCCTTGTAGAGATCTTTGGGCTGGTATGGAAAGACACTGGGGCCGCCGACGGCCTGCTTGAGTAATCCTGCCACCTGGAGGGCCTGATCGCGAATGATCTCGGCAGGCAGACGGAAGCGGGGGCCTCGGGCGAGGAGCCGATTTTCAGGGTCGCGTGCGATTAGTTCGGGCGTGGCGGCAGAGTCCTGCCGGTAAGTGGCGCTCAGAACGAGGCGTTTCATGAGAGCCTTCACATTCCAGCCGGAATCGATGAAGTCGCGGGCGAGGTAATCGAGCAGTTCGGGGTGGCTGGGGGATTCGCCCTGGAGGCCGAAGTTGTCGCTGGTCTTCACAAGACCGTTGCCAAAGAGTTGCTGCCAGAAGCGGTTGACCACGACACGCGCCGTGAGAGGGTGATCGGGCTTAGTGAGCCACTGTGCCAGGCCCAGGCGATTGCGGGGAGCCCCGGCGGGCCACGCCCCGAGCAGGGCCTCGGGAACCCCGGCGTCCACCGCTTCGCCCGGTACGTCATAAGAACCTCGGACCAGCAGATGAGTCTGGCGGGGTGTGGCGAGTTCCTGCATCACCATCACGGTGGGGGCGTGGCGTTGCAGGGCGAAGAGTTCGGAACGGAGGGCTTCCAGTTCGGGGGAGACAGTGGTTCGCGCCAGGGTTGCGATTTGCGACGGTAACAGGACGCGATCCCAGGCCTGCGGGGTTTCAAGGGTGCCGAGGTAGCGGTGGGGCGTGGGGGAGTTGTCGAGCCCCAGGCGGAAGGTGGTTTGCGCGGGCTTGTCGGTAGCGCCAGGAAGCGTCAGGTCGTCATTGAGGACACGCGTTGGCAGTTCGCGGCCATTGGCGAAGATGCGAACCCAGGCGGCATACGAGCGCTCGGAGGTGGGAGTGGCGCCTTCGTAGACGAGTGCCAAATGCGTGGGTTTCCCGGCGCGGATACCGGCACCTTCCGAACGCACCCGGAGGGAGTAGTTGGGAAAACGCTGGCTGAAGCGGAACTCGAGTTCCCCCTGGACGAGGCGCAGTTCGATGCCTCCTCCGTAGCCGACGGACGCCGTGTTCTTCGAATAGTCGATAGCCGAAAGAAGAGGTGCATCGGTGTCCGTGTCGGTGGGGTTGACCCAGAGGGTATAGGTGCGGGGGGCACGTTTCGAGATCGGGAGTTTCGTTTCCGCCGTAATTGCGATGCCACCCTCCGGTACAGGTTGCGGGGCCGAATCGGTCACTTTCGGTGCCTTCGCACGCTGCAGTTTCGCGATGCGGACCTCCAGTTCGCGCATTTTCTGTTGCTGTGCCGGCGTGGGCGCGGGCATCATCGGGACCGCATTCGCGACGCGGCCATCCTCACCCAATTCCGCAATGTTGTTGAAGAAGGCGAAGAAGCGATAGTGGTCGCGCTGCGTAATCGGATCGAACTTGTGGTTGTGGCAGTGCGCGCATTCGAGCGTCAGGCCCAGCCACGCCATCCCAAGGGTTCGGACGCGGTCGGTCACATACTCAACGCGGTACTCCTCTTCGATGATCCCGCCCTCAGAGTTGATCACGTGGTTCCTGCCAAAGCCGGTAGCGATACGCTGGTCGCGCGTGGGGTTGGGCAGCAGATCTCCGGCCAGTTGTTCGGTGATGAAACGGTTGTAGGGGAGATTTTTATTGAAGGCTTCGATGACCCAGTCACGCCAGCGCCACATGTCGCGTTCGGCGTCGTTGTTAAAGCCATGGGTATCGGCGTAGCGGGCCACGTCCAGCCAGTCGATTGCCATCCGCTCGCCATAGGCGGGGGATGCCAGCAGGCGATCCGCTGTGGCCGCATAGGCAGCCTCGCCGCGCTTGGTCACCGCAAGACTGAAGCTGTCGATTTCAGCGGGAGAGGGCGGCAGGCCCGTCAGATCCAGTGAGACTCGGCGCAGCCACGCGGCGGGCGTGGCTGCGACAGCGGGCTTGAGATTTTCCGCGCGGAGGCGCTGGAGGATGAAGGCATCCAGCGGCTGTTTCAACCAGCGGTCACCAGAAAGTGGAACGGCAGGGCGGACTGGTGGAATAAACGACCAGTGTTGGGTGTACCGCCCGCCCTGTTCGATCCAGCGTTTGAGCGTGGCGATCTGGGCCGGCGTGAGGCTTTTGTTGGAGGCCGCGGGAGGCATGTGACCGGCACCTGCAGCGGCGGTGATGCGTTTGTAGATCAGACTGTCTTCTGGTTTGCCGGGAACCAGCGCGATATGTCCATTGCGGTTCGCAGTGGCGGCTTCAAACGAGTCGAGACCGAGGCCGGCCATACGCTTCGTCACATCCTGGCCGTGGCACTGGAAACAGTTTTCCGAGAGGATGGGGCGAACGTCGCGACCATAGTCGACGGCGGTTCCGGCGGTCTGCGGCAGGCCGCTGGCAACGCAGGCGAAGAAGGTCAGCGGTAGCAGGGAACGGGATCTCATCCTTAAAATAGAGTAGCGCCGATGTACCTTGCTGCGTACGTGATACGATCTCCGAAATGCGCAAGCAAGGCAAATTCCTTCTCTTTGACAACGTGGCAGAGTTCGGGGTGTGGCTCAGCGGGCAGGCCATCAGCCGCAGTATCAAACTCATCCAGAACCACCACACCTGGATGCCGGACTACACAACCTTCAAGGGGAACAATCACTTTGCTCTCCTGCAGAGCATGGAAAACAGCCATATCCAGCGGGGCTTCGACGGAATTGGCCAGAACCTGACGACCTTCCCGGATGGGACCCTGGCCGTCTGCCGGGCCATGGACAAGATTCCAGCCGGGATCAAGGGCGCCAATACGGGCGGGGTCTGCATGGAGCATGTGGGCAACTTCGATTCGGGCAAGGATCAGATGCGCCAGGAACATCGCAACGGCATCATCGGGCTCAACGCCGCGCTTTGCCACAAGTTCGCCCTGACGCCAAACCTCGACACCATCGTGTACCACCACTGGTACGATCTCGATACAGGCAAACGGACCAACGGTACCGGGAACACGAAAACCTGTCCGGGGACGGCATTCTTCGGCGGGAACACCACGGAGGCCGCAGCGGCGAACTTCATCCCGCTGGTGGTGGCGGCGCTGACGGGCGTTGCCGTACCCGCTCCCCCCACAGTTCTGTCACTCGGTTCGTACACTGTGAATGCGCCGGCACTCAACGTGCGCACCGGCCCTGCCGCTACCCAGAAGCTTGTGAAGCAGTTGACGAAGGGGATTCAGGTAGATGCTTTTGAAGCCAGCGAAGACTGGCTCCGGGTGCATTCCACCGAGCAGCACTGGGTGAATAAACGGTTCCTGACAGCCGTTGCAACAGGCTAGACTGGTCGTCAGCCCCCGCAAATGCCTGCACACTCCAAATCCACAGCTTTGATTTTGGGGCTGGTCGCGGTTTTCGCGGGCTTTTCACTCGGGGGGGCAACTCCCCCGAAGGCGACACCCAAAACCGCGAAGAAGAAGACCCCAAAAAAGAAGTCTGTTGCCCGGAAGTCCGTCCCCGCCATCTCCCCGGCAGTCCGGCTGGCGGCCCATGAATTTGTGGAATCGAAGATGGCAGCGGCACCGGATCACATCCTCAACCTGGAGGCGCTGATCCCCTTCTTCGTCGGCCTGGCCCGCGCTCAGGCTACCAATGTCCCGGTCCACATCCTGCAATACGGCGATTCCCATACGGCGTCAGACGACTGGCCGGATGCCATGCGCAAGCCCTTCCAGGAAGTCTTCGGTAACGGTGGCCCCGGCTTTACAACTGCGGGCTACCCCTTCAGGGGCTATCGAAGATACGACATCCGGGGCTACGCCTCGCCCGGTTGGGTCACCTCCGGCACGGTAGCCCACCAGGGTGATGGCCGCAATGGCCTGTCCGGCCTCAGTGTCACAGCCTCCAGACCGGGCGAGTATGTGAGCGTGACCGCCTCCGGCGAGCAACTCGAACTCTTCTATCTCAATCAACCCGGCGGGGGGGCTTTCACGATTAGCGACAACGGCGACGTAATCGCGACGGTGAGCAGCGACGAAGCCTTCGGCACCGGCACCTTTCGGATGGCAACCCCTCCGGGGGAACACCTATATCGACTGCAAACGACCGACCGGGCACCTGTCCGTCTCTACGGCTGGGTCTCGGAACAAACACGCGGGCTGACCTGGGAAACCCTCGGCATCAACGGAGCCCAGTCCAGTATGCTGCTCGACTGGGACCAGGCCCTGTGGGCCGAACAATTACAACGCCGCAATCCAAGCCTGATCCTGCTCGCGTATGGCACCAACGAAGCTCTCTATCCGCGGTGGACCCGGGAAGCGTATCGCGCCAAGCTCCTTGCCCTGATCGCAACCCTGAAGCAAACAGTGCCCAACGCCGCCCTGCTGCTGATCGGCCCGCCGGAATGCGGGCGCCTCCGCCCCTTCCCTTATCTGAAACAGGTGGTCGAAGTCCAAATCGAAGTCGCGAAGCAGACGGGGGTTGCATTTTGGGACTGGGCGCTCCACATGGAGGACTCCGGTGGCCGAACGAAATGGGTCCAGGCTGGGTACTCTCAGGCGGATTACACGCACCTGACGGGTGAAGGCTACCGTCTCCTGGGCCGCACCCTGGCCAGTGAACTCCTGCTGGAGTACCGCCGCGCTACACAGACTCAGCCGAACCAGGCCGGACATTAAGCTCATGCCGTCCACCGAACGTCATTCAATTGAATATCAGCCGGGGCTGGACGGGCTGCGCGCCCTGGCGGTGGTGGCCGTCCTTCTCTTCCACGCCGGCGTGAAGTGGCTGCCCGGCGGCTTTCTCGGGGTGGACGTCTTCTTCGTCATCAGTGGCTATCTGATTACCGGAATCCTGATGCGCAACCCTGCGGCCGGTATCGGTGACTTCTATCTGCGCCGCGTTCGCCGTCTCTACCCCGCGCTGCTCGCCATGTTGTGGGTGACCGTTACCTGCGCCGCCATCTTCATGCAGGATGCAGCCGCCGCCACTGTACGCGACCTCCCCGGAGCCCTCACATTTCTGAGCAACTGGTGGTTCATCTTCCACAAAGTGCCCTACTTCGAGGCCATGGGCCGACCACCACTTTTCCGCCACACCTGGTCGCTGGCCGTAGAATTCCAGTTCTATCTGGTTTGGCCGATTCTGGTCCGTGTCGCCTTCCGGAAGTTTGGACGCACCGGCATTCGCTGGCTGGCGCTCAGTTGTGCAGCGATCTCTGTTGCCCTGCTGGCTGCTGCTACCGGAGATGACACGAGTCGCGCGTACTTCGGCACCGACACGCACGCTATGGGGATCTTCCTCGGTGCGGCCCTCGCCACCGTTCGGGGCTTTTCCGGATACCGGCAACGTCTGGACACGCTCGGGCTGGCAGCGCTGGTCAGCCTGTTCGCGCTCTTCCACTTTGTGAACGAAGCCATCTCCAGCTACCGCTACGGCATCCCGCTTGCCAGCGTCTGTTCCATGGTCCTGATCGCAGTTGCGAGCCTGCCCGGCGGCCTGATAGCCCGGGGCCTGGCAACCGCCCCGCTGCGTTGGCTTGGCACCCGTTCTTACAGCATCTACGTGTGGCACTGGCCCATCTTCCAGGCCACGCGCCCGGGCATTGACACCACCGCGAATACCGGCTTGAACCTGCTCCTTCGCCTCACCCTGACCGCCATCATCGCCGAACTCTCGTGGCGTTTTATTGAGATGCCGATGCGCACCGGGGCGCTCCTCCGCTTGAGGGAAATGGGGGCGCACTGGAGTCCCCGTCTCTATCGGCTCGCTTTGGGCACCCTGCTGGCCACAGCCCTGGGGGCCGGGGTGTTCGAAACCAGCCTCATTCGGCAAACACTTGCGACAGAGAAACCGCCGGTGGAGATCATCCCGCTCCCGCCGCCCGCGCCGGTGGTGGCCGCAAAGCCGCCTGGTCCCAATGACACAGAGCGGGCCACAATCCTCAAGACGCCGACCATGCTGCTGGGCGACTCCGTCCTTCTCGGTGTCAGCCAGTGGCTCGCGCAGCAGATCAACATCGTGAGAGTGGATGCCAGCGTGGGATTACAGGCGAACGAACTTCGCAAACAGGCTGAGGCGCTCGCTGCTTCCGCCACCCTGCCGCCCGTCATGATCATCAATCTTGGCAACAACGGCACCATCACCGAACCGACCATGCGCGCCATCATGGACAGTTTCAAGCCGTGCCGCCGTGTGATCGTCGTCAACGCCCACGTCCCGCGCGCCTGGCAGGACGATGGCGATGCCCTGATCGCACACGTCATCACCGATTACCCCAACGCGATTCTCGCCGACTGGCGTGCCGCCTCTGATGGCCACCCCGAGTATTTCGGTTCCGATGGCGTCCACGCCAACGTAGCCGGAGCGAAGGCCTATACCGAGCTGGTGGTTTCAGCGCTCACACGGACTCCGCTGCCGAAGCAGCCCGAGGCAACAAGTCCGCGCTGACGCAACCGGGCCCTGCGGCACCGACTCGCCGGTAACCCAAAGCGTGCGGAACTGCGGTCGGCCGGTCCGCAACTTCTCTTCCGTTAATCTGGCCCCACCGATCCGCAACAGCTTCATCAAGCGTCAAGACCAGACCGGTGAAACTCTCTCAACTTTGCCTTGGGCCGTCCTTGAATACCAGAACAATAGCCCTACCTGATTTCGTGGACCGGATCGGGATGTGCATCCACCGGAGTCCGAAATGTCCGCACGATCTTTCGGTCTTTGACGGAAACAACGTAAACCACGTCCATGTCCTGAATCGAACAATAGGCGAAGCGTCCGTCCTTTGACAAAGTCATCGAAACAGGCGAGCCGGGCAGGGGGATCACCTTTTCCTCCTTCATGGTGGTGGTGTCGGCAAAGCTGATGGCGTGGTCCAGTTGCAGCGCCCCGATTGCCGTCTTGCCATCCGGCGAAACCGCCACACGGACCGGACCGCTGTGCGCTCCCCCCATCCTGATCTCACCCACCACCTTCCTGGCTTCGGCATCGACAACCGTTACCGAGTTGCCATCGGAGTTGGCAACATAGATCCGTTTGTGGTCCGCTGACAGAACCAGCCCCTGGGGCCGTCCAGCCATCGGAAGCAGCACGACACTCTTATCGCGCAGGTCCACAGCGGCCAGATTGTTGGTATCGGTACAGGTCACCCACGCTGTCCGGTGATCCGGCCCCAGCACCACCATATGGGGTGCCCGCCCTCCTACCTCGAGAACCTCCACTACGGCCCGATTGGCCGGATCCACCACCAACAAAGCGCTGGGTAGTTCTGCCGTAACCAGAACATGGCCACTGGCAGGATCGAAATCAATCCCGTGCGGTCGCCGGTACTTCCCCAGGTCTATCGCCGCCACCTTCGTGCGCTGCTTCAGATCAACCATCGTGATGGAGTTGCCACCCTCGGTCTTCTCGGTCATAATCATCACGCCGTTGTCCGTCGTGAACCCGTACCGCCCGTCGGCCGACACAGCCAGTTCATGGGGGTGCCCCCCGACCGTCACTTCAGAATGCAGCTTCCCCGCCATGCTGTAGAAGCCGACCTTGCCCGAACCCTTCTCCACAATCACCAATTCGGCACCAAAGGCGGCACCAGCCATCAGGACTCCGGGCACCACCCACCGCAAGTTGTTGTTTTGCATAGCTCGATTATCACTTAAGTTCGGCCCGACGCACACGGTTTAAAAGTCCGCGATGTCCTTGAAATAACGTCCTATGGCAACTCCCGCAGAGAAACTGGAATCCGCCTTCCGCAGCGGCCTCGCCCTCCCCCTGAAGTGTGATGTCCCCACCATCACCGCTGAAACAGCGAAACAGTGGGATTCCGTTGCCCATCTCCAACTCGTGGGGGCGATTGAAAAGGATTTCGGCGTGGAACTCTCTCCCGGAGACGTTATGGATCTCGATAGTTACGCCGCCGCTGTTGGAATCCTCCAGCGCCTGAACGCCTGGCCTGGCGTTTGAGCCTGAAATGTCCGCGTACAGCCTGCTTCGCTCCGGCCATGACCCTCAGTCACGCGTTTGTTTCGATGCCGGCCTCAACACCTGGCTCACCCGCGCCGAACTGATCTCCCGGACCGACGACTTCGCGGCTGATCTCACCACCCATTTGCGGTCGGAACGCAAAGCTCTCGGCTTCGCCTTCCTGCGCAATGACCTTCCCTCGGTGACCGTCCACCTCGGCATCATGGAAGCCGGGCACGCCATCGCGGCTCTCGACGCCGAGCTCGATGCCGACTTCCGACGCCAGCTCATTGCTCGCTTCCATCCCGACTTCATCCTCGTGCCCGTCGACGATATACCTGGGTGGAGTCCCGGCGAGGGCTGGACCGGCCCCGTCATGCTTCGGGCAGGGATGGTCCTTTGGTGCTCAACTTCCCGCCCGCAACGCGAAATCCATCCCGATCTGGCCCTCCTCTTCTCTACCTCCGGTTCCACCGGCTCACCCCGCTTCGTCCGCCTTTCCGCCCGCAATCTTGCCCTGCATACCCCCATGCTCAACGCGGCGCTCGCCAGTTCTCCTGCCGATGTAGCCATCCTCACGTCCCCCGTCTTCAACGCCCTCGGCCAGTCCCTGATTCATGGCGCTCTCCTCTCAGGCGGCAGCTTTGTCCTCACCCGGGCTCGCATCACTTCTGCCGAATTTTGGAACATTGTCCGGACTTGTGGCTGCACACGCATCGCGGGCACCCCTTACTTCTACCAGGTCCTCGACCGCCTGGACCTCGAATCTCTCAACGTCCCCACTCTGCAGACCTTCATCTGTACCGGGGGGCGGCTCCCGGAATTACTCGCCACCAAACTGCATGGTCGGCTGACAGCCCGCGGCTCCACTTTCCACATCATGTACGGTCAGGCGGAAACCACCGCCCGCATGTCCGGCATCCCGCCTGCCTTGCTTCCCGCCGCCATACGCTCGGTCGGCTTCGCTCTGCCCCCTGGTCGGCTTTGGGTGGAAGCTGACGGTCGTGTTTGCGGCCCTCATGAGGAAGACGAACTGATGTACGAAGGCCCCGGCGTCATGATGGGCTACGCAAACTCCTCAGATGATCTTGCCGCCGGTGACCTCCTCGGGGGCACCATCGCAACCGGCGATCTGGGCTACAGGGACGAAGCCGGGCTCATCTACATCACGGGCCGCAAGTCGCGCTTCGTCAAAGTCTTCGGCTGGCGCGTTAGCCTGGACGATGTAGAAGAAATCCTCGCCTGCGAGTCGCACCACATCGCAGCCCTCAACGATACGGAACGCATCGTCGTTTTCCATCTCCACTCGGACCCAACCCTCGTGGAACGCATCCACGAAGCCGCTGTCCGCCTTCGGCTGCACCCCAGCTGCTTTACCCTGTTTCCGGTGGACAGTCTGCCACTTCTGCCTACCGGGAAGATAAACTATCGCGCCCTGGCAGACCTCCTCCAATCCTGACCGGCCATGTCTTTTTTCTCACCAACCTTCGCCGCCTTCTTTCTTCTCACGATTGTGCTCTACTTCCTGTCGCCCCACCGGTTGCGTGTCCCGGTTCTTCTCACGGCCAGCGTCATTTTCTACATGTCCTTTATCCCCGAGTACATCGTTTTCATACTTGGCCTCATCATCACCGATTTCTTCGCCGCCCACCTGATTGAACGGTCATCCACTCCCGCGAGCCGACGTGCCTGGCTCCTCCTCAGCCTCGCCATGAACTTTGGTTTCATGGCGTCCTTCAAATACGCGCCCGCGATCCTTGGCAAGCCCCTCGGGGAAATCCCTCTCGGCTTGTCTTTCCACACTTTCCAGTCCACTGCCTACGTGATCGAGGTCTACCGCCGCCGCCAGGCTGCCGAGCAATCTTTCCTCGTCTTCGCCTTGTACGTGATGTTCTTTCCTCAACTCGCCGCCGGCCCCATTGAACGTCCACAGGTTCTGCTGCACCAGTTCCGCGAGTACCACAAATTCGACTACGCCCGATTTGTTTCCGGACTGCAGCAGGTCGCCTGGGGCCTCTTCCAGAAGTACGTTCTCGCGAACCACTTCGCCGCCGCCGTCAATCCCGTCTACACAGATCCCTCCAGCCATTCCGGCCCGGCCGCCCTGCTCGCCGCCCTGGCGTTTCCTTTCCAGATCCTTTGCGACTTTGCCGGCTACTCGGACATCGCCATCGGCAGCGCCTCCATCCTCGGTTTTCGCCTGTCCCGCAATTTCAACCGCCCGTTTCAGGCCGATTCCATGGCCGAGTACTGGAAGCGCTGGCACATCTCACTGTCCTCGTGGATGCGGGACTACATCTTCTTCCCTCTTTGTGGCCACCGGCCAGCCATGTCCCGGGTGTGCGGTGCCATCATCGCCACTTTTGTTCTCAACGGACTCTGGCACGGGGCGCGCTGGAACTACCTCATCTCCGGGCTGCTCCATGGCTCCTACAGAGTTGTAGAACTGCTCGCCGGACGTGCCCTCTCGCGGCAGGATTGGCCCCTGCCCCCTTTCCTCGAAGCGCCCGTTCGCGTTGCCCGCACCATCCTCGTCTTTCTGCTCATGGCTTTCGCCTTCATGTTCTTCCGCGGCGACAGCCTCACCAATACGTTGCATGTCATCTCCCGAATCGGGACCGCCTGGGACGGCATTTCCTCTTTTGCAGCCTTCACGCACTCATTTCAATCCGTCGAAATCGGGCCCGCGCGTTTGCTGTTGCTCCTCAGCCTGGTGCTCCTGGTTCACGCCGTCAACTTCGCGCAGGCTTACGGTTCCCTTCGGGCACGCATCGCGGCGCAGCCCTTCTGGTTCCGGTGGAGCTTCTACTACGCAGCAGCCATCGCGCTGCTCGGTTTTGGCCCCCGGGCCGCCCAGCCGTTCATCTACTTCCAGTTCTGATCCCTATGCGAGACACAGGCCCCCTCAAGCTCCTGCTCCGCGGAATCCTGTTCCTGCCCGTGTTGTTCCTGCCCCTGCTGGTGGATCCCATCCTGGAACTCTCCGGCATTGAGGCGCGTCAGCTGGCGGCTTACTCCCAACTCGCGGCCCAACTGCGCTCGGGGAAGACGACCCGAATCGGTTGGGACCTTCGCGCGCTGAAGTTGTTTGCCACCCCCACGGCACCGGAGTACCAGATCCTCGTCCTCGGCTCCAGTCGCGCCCTGAGTGTTTCGCAGGCCTGGTTTCCCGGCCGCACCCTTTGGAATGCCAGCGTCGATTCCGGCACCCTCGAGGATGCAGCGGTGCTGCTGCATACGGCCCTCGCAGCCGGCCACCATCCCAGCACCGTCATCCTGGAGGTTTCCGCTTCACTCGGCCGAGATCCGCAACCCGGTACCTCCAGAGCTTTGAGCTCTGGTCTCAGGCCCGCTCTCGCCCGCTACGGCCTGCGCCCCCGATCTCCGTTATCGCAGTTGTCCGACATGAACCTTTGGTGGAACGATGCGACTCGCCGCTTGCTTGCCACACTAAACGACCTGAAGGCCGCCCGCACCGCCTTCGTTCTGAACCCGGATGGAGCTCTCCTTGAGCCTGATCCTCTGCCTCCCGTAATGTCCGCTCAGGCAGCTGTGGATTTCCTCAACCGCCTGCCCCCGGAGCAACTCGAGGC
>RGPS01000168.1 GCA_010084195.1 Terriglobia bacterium | reverse complement strand
TGGACTTTGGCGCACCTGCGCTCGATGCCCATTCGGCCAAGCGCTCAACGTACATCCTCTGGTTGGCAGGATCGGCACGGTAGGTCTCGCCATTGGTAGCCGTAGCCTTCCAGCCCGTCTCGCCCCTGACCGTCGGCGATTTTCGCGAATTCCTCTTGTCCGAACAAACCACTGGCCCCGACCTGCTGGCATTAGCCCCTGGTCTCACCCCGGAGATGGTCGCCGCCGTGTCGAAAATCATGCGCGTACAGGACCTCATTACCGTTGCCGCCAAGCCCCGTATCGTTACCCGTTTCCGCGACACTCTTGGTCTCCCCGGTCGTCTTTCTACCCGCCTCCAGCCCAACCACCCCACCGACCACCTGCGGGGTATCGCGGCTTCCGTTATCGACGGTCTGATCTATGCCAACGGTGACGCCGTCATCGGCATCAATCCCGCCACCGACGACGTTTCCACCGTTGAAGCCCTCCTTCGCATGCTCGACGATGTCCGCGAGACCCTTGATCTCCCCACCCAGACCTGCGTCCTCGCCCACGTCACCACGCAAATGGAAGCCCTCCGGCGAGGCGCGCCGATCGACCTTATCTTCCAATCGATAGCCGGAACTGAGGCTGCGAACCGGGCATTCGGAATCGACCTTGCACTGCTCGACGAAGCCGCGCAGGCGGCCTCCGAACAGCACCCCGGCGCCAACGTGATGTACTTCGAGACAGGGCAGGGAAGCGCCCTCTCCTCTAACGCGCACCACGGCGTTGACCAACAGACCTGCGAAGCCCGCGCTTACGCGGTCGCCCGCCGCTACAACCCCCTCCTCGTCAACACTGTGGTCGGCTTCATCGGTCCCGAATACCTCTATGACGGCAAGCAGATCATCCGAGCCGGCCTCGAAGATCACTTCTGCGGCAAACTCCTTGGCCTCCCCATGGGCTGCGATATTTGCTACACCAATCACGCCGAGGCTGATCAGGACGACATGGACATGCTCCTCACTCTCCTTGGTGCTGCCGGCTGCAACTACATTATGGGTGTCCCGGGAGCCGATGACATCATGCTCCACTACCAGAGCACTTCATTTCACGACGCCCTGTACCTGCGGTCCCTTCTGAACCTCAAACCCGCCCCGGAATTCGAAGCCTGGATGGAGCGCATGGGCATCCTTGAAAACGGCGTCCGGCTTCGCAGCACGAAGGCTCTCCCCCCAGTCTTCGAGAGGCTCCTCGCGTGAACCTGCTTCAACTCCGGCAGTTGACTACCGCAAGGGTCGCCATCGGCCGAGCCGGGCACAGCCTGCCGACATCGGAACTCCTGCATTTCCAGTTCGCCCACGCCAGAGCCAGGGACGCTGTCTGGGCGCCACTCGACCCCGCCTGCCTGGCCTCATTCCATCCCATCCACCTGACTTCTCAGGCCTCCGACCGAGCCACCTACCTCCGCCGACCAGACCTTGGCCGCAGCCTCGACCCGGCCTCCCATAACCGCCTCAACAGTGGCCCACACGACGCCGCCATTATCGTGGCCGACGGTCTATCTGCTCAGGCCATCCACAACCACGCCAAGCCTTTCCTCGAAGCTCTCCTCGTTGCATTGAATGACTGGAACCTTGCCCCCCTCACCCTCGTCCGGCAGGGTCGCGTCGCCATCGCCGACGAAATCGGGCAACTTCTGAACGCCAAACTCGCGCTGATCCTGATCGGAGAGCGTCCTGGCCTCGGCTCCCCGGACTCCCTCGGTGCCTATCTCACCTGGGACCCCAAACCTGGCCGCACCGACGCCGAACGTCTCTGCGTCTCCAACATCCGGACCGAAGGCTTTGCTCCGGCCCTGGCCGCCGCCAAAGTTGCGGCGTTGATGCACGAAGCCCGGAAACACCGGGTGACGGGAGTCGCGCTAACCTCAACAGATGGGAATCGTCTACCGTAAGTTTGCCCCCGGCGACGAGAGCGCCTTCCGCGATCTCAACGAAGAATGGATCCGAAATTTCTTCGTCCTCGAACCCAAGGACGTCGAGGTGTTGAACAGCCCGAAGGAGCTGATTCTCGACACTGGCGGTGCCATCTTCATCGCGGAGCAGGACGGCAAGGCTGTCGGTTGCTGCGCCCTCATCGCGATGGGTGCAGGAACATACGAAGTGAGTAAGATGGCTGTCTCACCGGTGGCACAAGGGCAGGGAATCGGCCGCAAACTCCTGGTCCACCTTATTGAAAGCTCGCGGGTTCTCGGTGCCGCCCGCCTCTGCCTCGACACAAACACCAAACTTCAGAGCGCAGTGCACCTCTACGAATCGCTCGGCTTCACCGCTATTCCGCAGGAGCGAGGACACTATTCGGCATACGCCCGAAGCAACCTCGCCATGGAACTATTTCTGGCCTGACGGGGGCAACGCTACACTCCAGGTATGGAATTCAAACGCACCGTCTTATCGTTCGTGTTCGCTGCAGCCTCACTGCTGGCTGCCGACCCCGCCGTGACGCAAGCTAAAAAGGAACTGGCAGCGAAGAACTACGATGCCGCGATTACGGGTTTGCAGGCGGCAACAAAAGCGAACCCCAAATCTGCCGAAATCAAAGCAACTCTGGTGGAGGCACTGCTGGCGAAGGCGGATTCCATCATGTACAACGAAGCCCTGCCACCCCGCGCCAAGTATCCGGATGCTCTACGTAACTACCGGCAGGTGCTGACGGTGGACAAGGAAAACCAGAAGGCAAAGGCCAGCATCAGCACCATCGAAAACATCTACAAGTCGATGGGACGACCGATTCCGCAGTAAGCTGCGGGAAGAAAAACGCGGCAGGGTTAGTCCGAAACCCACTGGAATAGGTCGGCATCGCCCAACGCTCGGCAGCTCCCGGTCCCAGCCATTCGGGCATTCTGCGCCAAACCAGTTAATGAACAAATCTTCAAACCGCAGGCTGGTGGCGGGCCTGCATCGTCCTCGCGACGGCGCTTAGAGATCTTGCAGGTGCAGCGCGCGGGCTGTTGCTGGTGTGGTGGCGGCGTGCACTGGTGGTGTGGCCACTGCCACACCCATAGGGTGCCAGAGAAGCCGCTGGGGCCTGGAACTTCTTCCACGCCTTTAGCGCTTTGCCCGCCGCTCAGCTTCGGATTCTACTTTCACCTGGTCGGGGCCTGCCTGAACACGACGGACCTGTCCACTATCACTGCGATTCAGAAGAACAGCAGAGATTCTTTGAGTCCACCTGCCGCAAACTCCGTAACTACCTCACCGAATCGGTCCGTCAAGCTTGAATCCACCCACTGATTTCCCAGACGAGCCACCTTACATGGAGACTTTATAGTGATCTCCGTTTGCATGTTAAAATCCGGGGGTCATGTCCTGTGCACGAACCGCATCAAATTCCCCAATCCCCATCAGTTTTTCCTTTCGCCACGCCCGGCTGCGGAAGCTGCGTCTGTGTTACTTCGTCCTCGTACTCTTCGGTCTTGTCTCCAGCCTTCAGGGTCAGGCTATCGTGACCACTATTGCCGGCACGGACTGGCTTTTTCCGGGTGACGGGGGGAAGGCCATCAATGCACCCCTGGGTGGTGGGTATGGACCTGACATTGCTTTGGATCCTCAGGGCAATCTGTATATTTGTGATCCTGGCAATCTGATGGTGATGCGCGTTGGTTCCGATGGAATTATCACCGTTGTAGCCGGTAACGGGCTCCTTTCCTGGGGCGGAGATGGTGGACCTGCGGTGAACGCGTCTTTCGCGTGGCCGGCTGCCGTGGCCGTTGATAGCCAGGGGAACTTTTTCATTGCGGACAGGGTATCCACCGGATATATTCGAAAAGTTACGCCTGACGGAATCATCCGGACGATCGCTGGAGAGGTCACCGACGGCCCCCTGGGGAACGGTGGGCTCGCTAATGAAGCGGGGATCGGTATCATTTCGGGGCTCGCGGTGGACGCCACGGGCACCATTTATTTTTCGGACGCCACGAATCTGCAGATTCGAACAATTACGCCGGACGGCGTAATTCATGTGGTTGCGGGAAAAGGCGAATGGGGGCGGGGCGGAGATGGGGGACCTGCTACAGCAGCGCAATTATTGGGACCTACGCGCCTGACAGTCGATCCCAAGGGCAATATCTATTTTGTGGACACCGCCATTACCGAGCAGGGCGAGGTGGGGTTGGTTCGCAAGATCGATACCAACGGTGTCATTCAGACTATTGCCGGTGGTGGCACAAGCGCAGGGGACGGAATAGCAGCCACGAAATCATCGCTGCGGGCTCTCGCTGTTGCTGTCGATTCGTCCGGCAACGTATTCATCGCGGATGTGCAGACATTTTCGGTGCGCAAAGTGAATGCCGCCGGCATCGTCTCGACTGTTGCGGGTTCGGGCGTGGCGGGCTTTAGTGGTGACGGTGGCCCCGGGCTCAAGGCCAGGTTTGGCTTCGGGTCAGTTCCCGCGTTGGCCCTGGATAAACAGGGTAACCTCTACGTGTCGGATGACGGGAATGCCCGCGTCCGAAAGCTTGATCCAGCGGGCTTGATCACAACCGTCGCGGGAAACGGCTTGTTTCGCAATGCCGGCAACGGGGGGCCTGCCATTAGTGCGAGCCTCTTTACTCCCTACCGACTGGCACAGGACCAGGCCGGAAATATCTACTTCTCTGAACCCTCCTATCACCGGATTCGACGTATCGCACCCGATAAAACCATCACTATGTTTGCGGGCGGGGGCAGCTCCGGGTATGACGGGGATGGTGGCCCCGCAACGAAGGCTCTGCTCAACAATCCCCGGGGCCTCGCCATCGCGCAGGACGGGTCTCTGCTTGTCGCGGATACCTACAATTGTGTTGTCCGCCGCATCGATAAAGCGGGCGTCATCACTACTCTTGCCGGGAACGGAACTTGTGGCTACGGCGGTGATAATGGTCCTCCCCTGAAGGCTTCGCTCAATGGCCCCGACGGTATTGCCGTTGACAAAAACGGGGATGTGGCAATCACGGAGAACTGGGGCAATCGAATACGTCTCATCAGCAACGGCAATATTCAGACGGTGGCGGGTAATGGCACGGTCGGCTATTCGGGCGATGACGAGGATCCGCTCAAGGCCCAGCTGAGTGCCCCTGCCGGAATACGGTTCTGGAACGGGGATTTGTATTTTTGCGACACCTTTAATGCCGTCATCCGTCAGGTAAAGTTGACTGGTCAGCGGACCATAACAACCGTCGTCGGCAATGGGGACGCAAACTTTTCAGGTGATGATGGCCGCGCCCTGGACGCCTCTTTGAATACACCTCTCGATCTGACTTTTGACCGAGAGGGCAATCTCTACATCGCCGATGCCTACAATTTGCGCATCCGGATCGTTGGTCTGGACGGTAGAATCAGCACTTTTGCTGGCGGCGGCGTATATCCCGACGATGGCGTCAGCCCGGAAGATGCCTTAATCGGACCCTTCAGTGTCCTCCAGAATAATGACGGGGATATTATGTTCGGCGATGCGAGCTTCTATCGTGTCCGGGTTGTACTCCAGAAATTTCCCACCTTCACTGCGTCCCCCCAGTCCATCAAGCTGCTTGCCCAGGCTGGCAGCATTTCGAGTGACCAGTCCATCGCGCTGACCGGCAGCATTCCCGGCGTTTTGTTTGCCTTGACCGCTTATCAGCCATTCGCGTCTCCGTTCGGCGTCATGCGCATCCCCTCACCGTGGCTGACCGTATCTCCCACTGACGGCTCCATGCCCACAAGATTAACTGTCAGCGCGGATGCTTCGTCTCTCACGCCCGGAGCCTACGAAGGAACGATTAAGCTATACGCGCTCGCCGAGCCATTCGAGAGCATTATTCCGGTGTCGTTGACCGTAGCTTCTCCTGATCAGCCGACCATGACCCTGAGTCCGTCGTCGCTGCAGTTTTCCTATTTGGTCGGTGCAACAGCCGTCCCCCGCCCGATTTCTGTGTCGAATGCCGGCGGTGGGTCCCTGCCCCTCACCATTACGGTCGCAACCGACTCCGGTGGAAATTGGCTCAGTGCCGGTACCGGTCCAACCGGGGTAGCACCAACCGTAACGTTGGGCGCGTTCCGTGCAGCCATCGTCCAAATCACCGCCAACCCCGGAAAGCTCGGACCTGGTATTTACTCCGGTACTGTCAACCTGGTCAGTTCCGAATTAAACCAGCGCTTGACGGTGCCTGTCACCATGACAGTAACTTCGGTCCTGCAGACCATCGTGATCCCCCAAACTTCACTTGCGTTTTACTCGGTGGCGGGTGCCGCGTACAACTCTGTACTTCCGCAGTTTTTCAGTATTTTGAACGGGGGCCGTGGCCAGATGCCGTGGCGTGTATCAGCCACTACGGTGTCCGGCGGTTACTGGCTGAATGTGTTTCCTGCAACTGGTGTTACGGATGCATCCCAGCCTCTCGTACCCCAGGTTCGAGTCGATATGGATCCAACCGCTCTCTCTGCAGGCACGTACTACGGCACTATTCAGATCGATGCTCCCGGGGCCGCGAATTCACCCCAGGTCGTTTCGGTGCAATTGACCGTTCTTCCTCCCGGAAGCAACATCGGCCCAGTGGTGCAACCATCCGGGCTTATCTTCACCGACGTTGTCGGCGGCGAGGCGCCAGCCGCACAGACAGTTCAAATTCAGAACACTACGGGTGCTCCGCTGAATTTTACAGCCCTCGACGTACTGCGAAATAAAAACGTGTTGTTTAATTCCGTGCCGAACAGTGGCGTCGTCAGTCCCGCTCAGCCTTTCCGCCTCCTGCTCCAACCCGTTACGAAAGGTCTGGCCGCCGGCGTGTACACCGAGAACGTTCTGCTCTCTTTCTCCGATGGCTCCACCAGGAGTGTTGCTGTGGTCCTAGTTCTAACGTCGTCTGCTTCCCCCAAAACGTCGACTCCGCTCACCAGGCAAACCTCGTCAATTCTCCATCCAAGGACAGGAGGCGTTTCCTGCCGCCCTTCAAAACTGGTGCTGGTCTCAACTTTACTCTCGAATGGCCAGGTGATCCCCGCTGGCTGGCCCGCCCAGGTATTCGTGAAAGCAGTTGACGATTGCGGGCTTGCCATGACGACCGGCGGGGTAACCGCCACATTTACCAATGGTGATCCGCCTTTGCGCCTCATCTCCCTGAAGGATGGTTCGTGGGCCGGTACCTGGATGTCCAGGCGCGTGCAAGCCAAGGTGGATGTTTCCATGGTGGGCACAGTTCCGGAACAGAATCTCTCCGGTCGTACCTCTGTCTCGCTTGGTCTGCAAGGCTCTGTCAGTAGTCCCGCTATCGACGGCGGTGGTGTTGTAAATGCGGCAAGCTCGAACGCTCAGGTGCTCGCGCCAGGCAGCATGATCACCCTGCTCGGCAGCAGACTCGCAGACGCTCCGGCTCAGACCACCGCCACGCCGTTGCCTTATACGTTGGCGGGCGCTAATATTCTGATCGGCGGAAAGTCTACGCCTTTGCTCTATGCCAGCGAGGGGCAGTTAAACGCCGTGATCCCCTACGGCATTCCAGCCAACACCACGGTGCAGGTGCTCGCGTCGCGCGGGTCCAGCGTTTCGGCTCCACAGTCGATTGTCATTGCCGCTGCGGCTCCCGGTATCTTCACAACGGATGGCGTGCAGGCCATCGCAGTGGATCAGAATAACCAGATTCTTCGCCCGGGCAATGGCGCAAAAGCTGGAGACAAGATTGTCATCTACTGTACCGGCCTCGGGGAGGTGGACCCGACCTTTGTCGCCGGTCAGGCTCCCTCACCCACCACACCTTCCACCACCATAGTTCCGGTCTCGGTCACCATCGGCGGAGTTACTAGTCCCGTCGATTTCTCTGGCCTGGCTTCGACCCAGTGCTCCCGCCACTATCGCGATTTCGCAGTAAGCAGTTCCATCGGCGGCGGGGTTCTTTCGGGCAGCGAAGGCTGGAACTGCCCCAAAAGCTGAAGACTTTGGGGCCTGGGCCCGGGGCTGCCAGGGTTTGGCGAACCTTCCAGAGAGCTGCGTAGTGGATGCGGCGTTTGCACAGCCAGATTGTTAGCGTATAGCCAGGTACAGGGTTGCCGAATCGGCTTGAGGTGTGAATCTGAAGTGTTGTGGAAGGCAAGGGACTCACGGGGGGGGGCACCTCATAACAGCAGAGTTACAGGCTAATTGAAAAATCTGGTCCGCTATTTGTTCGATTTACTTGCAGGCCACCGCGCGTTCGATGCGATGCCATGCCCGCTGCCTGGTTTGAGCCAGATCGATACCGCCGAGCAGCAGGGTAAGCTCCTCTTGACTGAGCGTTATTTCCGCTTCTCCCGCGGCGGCTTCCGGCCAGCGGAACCGGCTCTTCTCTAAACGTTTGGCGCAGACCCAGAGTCCGCTGCCATCCCAGAACAGAAGCTTCAGACGGTTGCGTTGCGTATTGGTGAACAGGAAAACATGCCCACTCAGCGGATCGCATGCCAGTCGGTCGCGCACCAGTCCGTGCAGACGTTCAAAACCCTTCCGCATGTCCGTCGCTCCGGCGGCAAGATAGACCCTGGTTGCGGAACCGACACTCAACATCAGGCTTCCAGCACAGCCACAAGTTGCCGAAGAGTGCCCGAATCGAAACCGCGCTTCACTTCGATCCGCTGGCCGCCCGACTCTTCCTCGAAACCAACCGGAAACTTGAAAACGCCGTCCACCTCTACGAAGCCGTGGGCTTCACCCCCGTCCCCGAAGAAAAACTGCAAGCCTCGCCCTACGCCCGAAGCGACCTCGCCATGGAACTGTTCCTGGTGTAAGATCGCTACCGTTCAGCATCCATGTTGATCTCCGCCACCTTCAGATCCCAGATCAAGCCCATCTTCTGCCAGACGTTCGCCAGTATCCAGGACGGGTCGAGTTCGTACGATGCAAGGCCGTGACGAACCGACGTGGGGTGGGCGTGGTGGTTGTTGTGCCACCCTTCGCCGAACGTTAGTGCGGCAACCCACCAGTTATTGCGCGAATCGTCGCGCGTGGCAAACCGCCGTCGCCCCCAAAGGTGCGTGGCGGAATTCACCAGCCACGTGGCATGCAGCCCCAGAGTCACGCGCAGGCAGATTCCCCAAAGGACCAGCGACCAGCCGCCAACGGCGAACAGGATCGCCCCCAGAATCACCAGCGGCACCCAATGCCAGCTGTTCAACTCCCGATAAAACCGGTGCTTCGCCAGATCCGGAGCGTACTTCCCCAGCAGCTGAGTGTTCGCCTGGATACTCTCGCCCACGCAGATCCAGCCCATGTGGGCCCAGAAAAAACCCTCTTTCGGAGAATGTGGATCTCCGGCCAGGTCCGACTTCTGGTGGTGGATACGGTGTGCCGCCACCCAAAAGATCGGCCCGCCCTCCAGCGTCAAAGCCCCGAACACGGCAAGCGTGTACTCCAGCCACAACGGGCACTTGTAACCCCGGTGCGTGTGGAGCCTGTGGTAGCCCATGCTGATGCCAAGCCCGATGGTGAGCCAGTAGAGAAACAAAGAGATGCACAAGTTCTTCCAGCTAAACCGGAACAGTGCGGCCACGGTTCCAATATGGAGCAGAACCAGAACGATGATGGTGGGCCAGTTGAGGCCTTGAGGGAGCGGATTGTAGAAGATTGTCGGCGAGGAGTCGACAGGTGCCGGGTTAGCCGGCGCGGTACTGGCGGGCATGAACCCGTAGCCTACCAGAAGAATGGTTACTGGGTGATGTCAACTGAGAAATGGTGGGCGCGGCAGGATTCGAACCTGCAACCCTCAGCTTCGAAGGCTGATGCTCTATCCAATTGCGCTACGCGCCCATACAGTCAGTGTAGGCTATCCTGAACCCGTGAGTAAATCAGCAGAAGAGAATGAAGTAAAAATCGCAGTTTCCAGCGTGGCCAGGACGCGGACTTTGCTTCGCGAAAAGGGATATGCGCTCTCTTCGAGGCGTTCTTATGAACAAAATATCGTTCTGGATCTCGCCGATGGCAGTGTTCGCGCCAGCGGCAGGCTCCTTCGGGTCCGGACTGTGGGCAAGAAGATTATCTGCACCTACAAGGGTGTCGAGATTCCTGGCCCACACCGGCGTCGTGAAGAACGAGAATTTGAAGCGAGTGATTTGACCGCTTGCCTGGCGCTGTTCGCCGGGCTTGGTTTCATCCCCTCCTGGCGCTACGAGAAGTATCGAACCGAATTCCAGCGCGAAGGTGAGCCGGGAGTCCTGATGCTCGACGAAACTCCCATCGGCACCTTTCTCGAACTGGAAGGTCCCGCCCGCTGGCTGGACCAAACCGCCAAAGACCTCGGCTTCTCAAAGAACGACTACATCTTCCTGAGTTACGCACGGCTGTACTCGCAGTGGTGCGCTGAAGATGAAAAGCCAATGTCAGATATGGTGTTTGAGGCGAAAAAGTAAGCTAGCGAATTTCGAGCTGTACCAGCTTGTCCTTCGATTCGCTGCCCGGTTGCGCACCGGGAGGTGCCGGGATCGTCTGCGGGGCCCGCCAGAAGTCCATATACGACGTGTAGTGGACACAGGCGACCGTGCAGAGTGGCGCACAGCCCTTTTCCGTCAGAAACTCCCGGCGGATGTCTTCTACCGTGTATTCACCCAAAGGCTTTGCCGGATACCCACGCTGCTGCGAGCAGTAGTGCACCAGACCGTCTTCGCAGACATACAGATAGCGCGCCCCGGCACGGCACTTCCAGTCGTTCACCTTGCCGGCTGCAATATTGTCCTGGAAGTAGTTGAGGCGGGCATAGTTCTTCTTGCCCATGTCCCGAACCTGCAGGAAAATATCCTGTTCGGCAGGTGCCAGCGGCCGCAACTGACCGTCTCCGTCGTGGATGATGCCAACTGTGGACGTGAAGCCCAGTTCTACAGCCCTTTTGGCCACCACAACGGCATCATAAGGGTTGCTGATACCGCCACCCACTACCGAGTTGATGTTGACGTGGAATTCAGCGTGCTCAGCGAGCATTTGGAGCCGGACGTCCAGAGTTTTCAGGCTCTTCTTGGAAACGTCATCCGGCTTCACATTATCGATCGAGATCTGCATGTGATCCAGACCAGCCCGGTTGAGCTTGTGAATCACGTCCTTGCTGAGCAGGAACCCATTGGTGATCATGCCCGCCAACGCCCCATGGCTCCGAATCCGCTTAATAAGAACATCCAGATCGGGGTGCAACAGCGGTTCGCCGCCACTGAACGAAATGATGCTCGTCTTCAGCTTGCCGAGGTGGTCGATCCGACGAAGCATTTCCTCGGTCGGCACTGGCTTCGAGAAATCATCGTACTCATTGCAGTACGTACAGGCCAGATTGCAGCGTCGGGTTGGGATGATATGGGCAAGGACAGGGTGATCTGTGGAGCGCACTCCATCCGCCAGCATCCGGTATTCACGGATACGACGACGAAGTGCGAGCAGATTCCTCCTGATGCGGGTTCCCAGAGTTGGCATAGCGGGGGCGAATTAACTATTACAGCACACGGTCAAACACTAAACTTCATCCCGGTGGACTGTTCCGGGTGCGAACGCGGGCAAACAAATCGCCACATACTCAGCCCCGTCATCCCCCGGAGTTGAATATCGAATCCAAACGCCCTTCGGCGTAAATACGGCCTGGCCTGCGTTTACATCAAGGACGCCCTCGCCATACTCCACCCGGAGAGTCCCGCGCAGGACCACTGTGTATTCATCAAACTCCGGCGTCTGCCCCGGTTCCAGCCACCCGCCCGGGCTCCGCATATGCGCGACGCTGACGCCGTCAGTGCCGGTATTCACCCGGCCCACGTACTCATCAATCAGTTTCGGCTTCGTACCGGCCGCCTCCACTCGCGTGGGGGCGGCAATGAAAACAGGCTTGTTTGCGGACATGCCTCGCATCTTACCCTATGGAGTTCGAACCAGGCCTGCAACCTCCGGCCCCAGCCGCACAAAATCCTTTACGTTCCAGGTGTATAGGACCTCGACGCCAGCCTTCACCGCGCAACTTGCGTGCAGAGCATTGTAAACTGCAGCCCCCGACATCCCCCGGGAGGCGCATGAAGTAACCGCCTTCAGATATTCAGCCACCGTCAGTTCCACCACTTAGAAACGAGTGCTGATTTCGCTGATGAACAGCAGTGCCTCCTCCACGGGCTTTCTCATCTTGCCCGAGAGTGTCGCGTATGTCTCGGCCAAAACATGGGCGTCAATCACGGCGTCATTCTGGTATTGAAGTATGCGGTCAAGGCTTCGCCTGTGGTGAATATGGCTCTCGTCGCTGAACGGAACGATGACCGACGTGTCGAAGAAAACTTTCACTCCGCGAGTCCCAGGTGCTTCCGCTCACGTTCCTCACGGATCTCCTGTAGCCAGCGATTACTCTCCTCCAGAGTGATTGGCTTGCCCTCGCTCCGAAAGACCCAAAAGCCACCCTTTCGGATCATGCGCCCGCTGGCCCTTGCCGGTCGCAATGTCAACCCGTCGCTATCCGAGCTCAACTCCAGCGAATCCCCCGCCGACAGGTTCAGTTCATCCCGAACCGCCTTCGGCAACACGACCCTCCCGGCCCGGTCCATGGTGATCGTGGTAGTCATAATGCCATTTTGCCATTGAAAAATGCCATTCAGGCGTCGGGACGACTGAAATATCCTCTGTTGGTAACAAGTCAAGATGTCCGGTTTTAATAATTAGTGATCTGTCCGGTTTGTGATACAAAGCGATGCGGTCGTTCAGGC
>RGPS01000167.1 GCA_010084195.1 Terriglobia bacterium | reverse complement strand
CAGTTCCTTTCGCATGCGGCTCTGCGCCGCTGTCTTCACCTAACCGCAGCGTAATCCGCGCTGCTGCGTTCAGGCAACTGGTCGCTCCATCTTGACTAGCCCACCGGCTAAAGCGTCTTTAGAAAGGCCAGAAGATCGGCCTTATCCTGATCACTAAACGAACCCTTAAAGGGCGGCATACCATTGCCGCCCTTTTCGATTTTCTCGGCTACTGCGGCTTCACTAACCGGCTTGCCATTCGAGTCCAGCTTTTCCTTGATGAATAGCCACTTCAGGCTGGGACCCTTTTTGAATTCTTCGGTATACGCGTGGTGGCACTGGGCGCACTGTTCATCGAACAATTCATTCCCTTTGGCGGGGTCACCAGTGGCGGCCACGCCCAACAGGGCACTCAGGCCGAACAAAACGGAAATGGTGGCGTGCCTTTTCATAGCTACATCTGGTAGTCTATCCCGCGTGAGCCTTCTCCGCACATCTCGCCGCACTGTTCTGCAGGCAACTGCCTCCGTGTTGGCTGCCCCTTTTGTTCGTGCCGCCACACCGGAAGTGCTGGGGCAGGGGGAATACCGTTATCGTGTCGTCCCCAACTGGGGTGTACTCGACGACAAAACGCCGGTCAAAAACTGCCATGGCATCGTTCGCGACAAGCAAGGCCACATCATCCTGCTGACCGACCACACGGCCAATAACGTCATCGTCTATGACAAAGCGGGCCGTCTCGTACACAAGTGGGGCACGGTTTTCCCAGGAGCCCACGGCCTCTCCATCGTGGAGGAACGTGGGCACGAGGTCCTGTATCTGACCGACCTCGAAAAGCACAAAGTAGCCAAAACCACGCTCGACGGCAAACTCCTGGACGAGTGGCTTTGGCCCGAACACACCGGCCTCTACGAGAAAGAGGACCAGTATCGCCCCTCCTGGACTCTACACCTGCCGAATGGCGATTTCTTTGTTCTCGACGGCTACGGACGAGACTTCATCACCCACTACGACAGGAATGGAAAGTTCGTCCGAGTCTTCGGTGGCCAACCCGGAGGCATTACGCATTGGGGGCCACATGGCGGCATGACCGATCTCCGCGATCCTGCCAACCCCACCCTGCTGATCGCCATGAGTGACCAGCAGTACCTCCTGCGGCTGTCCACAGAGGGAAAGAAGCTGGAGCAGTTCGCGTTGCCGGGCGGCAATCCCCGCCAGATTCGCCTGCACAAGGGCCGCTACTATGTGGCTCATTTGGCAGACAACTGGCCGAAGGACCGAAACAGCCGCGGCTTCCTGTCGGTACTCGATCAGGATTTCAAGGTCTTGTCAAACATCGCAGGTACCGCCCCTGTCTACAGCGATGCGGGCAAACTTCAGCCGATGAGTCACCAGGAGGATGTTTTCCAGCACCCCCACGATCTGATTTTGGATGACGACGACAGCATCTATGTCGCCCAGTTTGCCTCAGGCAACACTTACCCGATCAAGCTGGAACGAGTTTAGTTAGCTCACAGGAACCCCGGGGCCGTTGTGAGCGTGTTCCTGAGTTAGGTGCCTGTTGGTGGAAGAACAATCGCAGCAAGCGCAAACTTCAATTCTTCCACGCCCTGCCCGGATACGCTGGACAGCAGAAAAAAGGGTAATCCCCGCGCCCCAGCCATCTGCTTGATGGCCTCCACAGCTTCGGGATCCTGAGAGGCGTCCATCTTGCTGGCCGCCACAATCATCGGCCTCCGGGCCAAGTCTTCGCTGAACTTCTCCAACTCGACGAGCAGCGTCTCAAAGTCATGCCTCGGATCACGCCCGGTTTCCGACATGTCCACCAGGTGAACCAAAACACTGGTCCGTTCAATGTGCTTCAGAAACTGAATGCCAAGACCACGACCCTCAGCCGCGCCTTCAATGATCCCGGGAATATCCGCCACCACATAAGACCGGAGGTCGGGGAGTTGGACGACACCCAGATTCGGTTCCAGGGTCGTGAACGGGTAGTTGGCAATCTTCGGGCGAGCGGCAGAAATTCGGGAGATCAGGGTTGATTTTCCGGCGTTCGGATAGCCGACGAGACCGACATCAGCCAACAGTCGGAGCTTCAACTGCATATTGAAGAGTTCACCAGGGTTCCCCGGCTCATGTTCGGTTGGGGTCTGGTGAGTGGAAGTAGCGAAACGAGCATTTCCGCGCCCGCCACGGCCACCCTTGGCCGCGCACCATGTCTCGCCATCCTTCGTGAAGTCGTAGAGCTTCTCGCCGGATTCAACGTCGTAGACAGTAGTGCCCACCGGCACCAGAACGGTAACACTCTCACCGTCGTGGCCGGTTCGCTGACTACCTTCGCCGTGCCGCCCGCGCTGCGCCTTGTATTCGGGATTAAACCGGAAGTGGAGCAGGGTGTTGCGGTGGACAGTAGCTACCATGACGACGTCGCCGCCCCGTCCGCCATCACCGCCCGAAGGACCACCGTGGGGAACGTATTTCTCTCGGCGGAAAGCCAGGCAACCGTTACCGCCGTCGCCCGCCTGAACTAATATTCGTACTTCATCAACTAACATGACAACCTAACCCGGCGTAGCCGGTACGAAACGAGCAAAAAAAACGGCCCCCAAAACCCGTGTCCGGCTGGCCGGAAGCGGTCGGGAGGCCGTCTATTTCCTAAATGAGCTGAACTAAACTGCGGCTACGATGTTGACGAACTTACCCATACGACCGCGGTCGCGGAATACGACCACACCCGTGATGTTGGCAAACAAGGTGTCATCCTTGCCCCAACCCACATTGACGCCGGGCTTGATCTTGGTACCGCGCTGACGGACCAGAATGGAGCCGCCCGAAACGAGCTGGCCGCCGAACGCCTTCACGCCGAGGCGCTGTGCGTTGGAATCACGACCGTTTTTGGAACTACCTAAACCTTTTTTATGTGCCATGACAAACTCTCGCTAAAGAAGTGACTTACGCCACGATATCGCGAACGCGGACCTCCGTGTAATCCTGCCGGTGGCCCTGAGTGCGCTTGTACTGCTTCTTGCGCTTGAACTTGAACACCAGAATTTTTTCGCCCTTATCATGGGCAGAAATGGTCGCGTTCACCCTCGCGGAAGCAGCCTGCTCACCCGCGATCAGATCCCCGGCGTCCTGGAACAATGCCAGAACTTTACCGAGAGCGATTTCAGAGCCGGGATCGCCGGCCAGTTTCGGGACTCGCACAACGTCGCCGGGGGCGACGCGGAATTGCTTGCCGCCTGTTTCAATAATTGCGTGCATTGGAATTAGACCTCTATTGCGCCCGACCTGCCAGGCAAAGACATGGTAATACCGTGTCCGGGCGATTGCCAGAATTCTCAGTGTACTACAGCCAAGGGGCGGATGACAAATTCAGAGCTGCCGGAGCATCGTCCGGATCTGTCCCACTGCGTACCCCCAGCCCCCGTGCTGGCCAATATCGCCCGGAAATTCCGGCACATGGTCGGGGTGAAGCAGGCGGGGATAGCCAGTGGCGTGGAGCGCCCGGAGACAGGCCAACATGTCATTGTCACCAGCATCAATGAAGGTTTCCGTGTATTTCCGCCGGGGCACTTCCATCAACACATTACGGAAATGAACATGGTTGATCTGGTCGCGCTGCCCGAACCACTTGATGTTCTCAATTACATCGGAACCCATTTCACGGGTCACCCCCGTATCAAAAGTAATGCCGTTGGCCGGGCTCTTCACCGTTTCACAGACCCGTCTCAAGCCCTCAACTGAGCCGAGAATCTGCTCAATGCCCCGATATACGGGCGGGGGTGGGTCGTTGGGATGAACCGCCAATCGAACCCCTGCACGTTCAGCAACAGGCACTACGGCCTTCAGGAACCGCTCATATCGGGTCCATAGCTGCGCGGCGGTGTGCTCACCGACATCGGGCAGAACGGGCAGGTCCTTGCTGCGGTCATAATCATGAGCCGCCAACAGGGCGCCACCTCGTCCCGGCTTCTTGTAGTAGCCCCCCATGGCCCGCAGGGCATACCAGTTGTACTCGACAACCGGAACACCAACCTTACCAGCCACCCGAATCGACTCACACACCTGCTCAATCGCCTTATCCGCCCCCGGACGCCCCAGCACCGCGTCGCGGAAATCGTGCAGCATCAAATTGCCGAGTTTCAGACCGAACGCCTCAACCTGGTCTTTGATCTTGCGGACGTCAGCTTCCTTCCACGGCGGCTCGAAGGTCCCGCCACCGGCCAGAACAACTCGACCTTCCTCCGTATAAGTGGGCCCGCCCGGACCGCTGGTCGTCACCCACTCCACCCCCATTAGCGCTATGAAATTCAACACCTGATCCGTGAGCCCAGGCGCAGGCATGGTGAGCTTCATACCACCGGTGAGTTCGGCAGCCCGGGCACCAGGAACCAAAGCGGGCACGGCCAGCGCTCCCGCCGTGGCCAGCAGATTTCGACGAGAAATGTTCATTTCTTTGAGAACCCTCTTTCTTCCAACCAGTCGCGAAGACGCTCCGGCCACGTTTCCACCGGCGCTCCAGGCTTTTTCGTGGGCCGCAGGCCGAAACCATGCTCCCCGAACGAATAGATATGCATTTCCGCCGGGATGTGATTCGCTTCCAGTTCCAGATAGAACTTTACCGTCGGTTCGACGTGACTACGATCATCATCCGTACAGACCATAAACACGGACGGAGCATCCTTCGGGACCGGGAACGCCGTGTTGCCCTGTATAACGATTGGCGCGTCCGCCGGGAGCGGCGTAGAAGGCCGGGTGAACGAGCCGGGGCGGTAATAGGGGTAAATCAGGACATTGAAGTCCGGGCGCGAACTGACACGCTCGATGGGATCGCTGGAGGCCGGGTTGCCTGCGTCGAACTTTGTACCGATCATGCCCGCCACTTCACCACCTGCAGAGAAGCCGATGAAACCGAGGCGGCCCGCATCAAGACCGAACTCTTTGGCTCGGCTGCGAACCAGTCGCACGGCACGGGCGGAGTCCGCATATACCTCGACCGGGAGAGTGTACTTCGAACCCGGAATTCTGGCGAGGCGGTACTTCAGCACGAAGGCCGCGATGCCATGCGAATTCAGCCAGTCGGCAACTTCCCAGCCCTCCTTCTCCATCACCAGGTGGCTATGGCCTCCGCCTGGAGCAACCACCATTGCCGCCCCGGTTGCCTTGTCTTTGGGCGGGAGAAATACGTAGACGGAAGGGTAGTGGGAGACCGTAATGTCGCCGGGAAGGCCCGAGTATTTTGCCGCAATGGAGGGTTTAGAAACCTCCGTTGCCGTCACGCCTTCAGAGCCGGGAGCCGCGCCAGGCCAAAGCCTGATCTCTTCACCGCGTGTAGCAGCAAGCAGGTGAAAACCGCTCAGGAAAACAAGTAGAACTGTAGAGGATTTCATAAAGGAACGCCGCCAATGTATCACACGAAGGCGATGACAGTGGCGGCGTCGGAAAACAAAAGCGGGCTGCGAAAGCAGTTACGGCTTCGGGGCGGGCGTGGCGGGTGGCCGCGGCGTCAGGGGACGGGGTGCGGCGGCAGGCGGACGAGTATCGGCAGCGGTCGCGGCGAACAGGATGTTGTTGGGCTGGCCGCTGACATCGAACACCGCCGTGAAGGTATTGTCCGCAGCGTACTTGTTAATCACCTGGATCATCTTCGCACCCAGTTCCTGCAGGATGCGCTGCTGATCGGCTTCCATGTCCTGTTTGGCGTCATCAGCGTCGCGCTGCAAACCGCGCTGGAGGGCTTCCATCTCACGCTCGAGAGTCGCCTTGGCCGTCTCGCTGATCGTGTTCTGGGTCTTGCGGTACTGTTCCTGCTTAGCCTGGAGTTCCTGGCTGCGCTTCTGCAGGTCGGCATCCTTGGGGCTGTACTTCGCCCGCAGGTCCGTTACCGCTTTCTGGCCATCTTTCGTATTAACGAGGGCACCCTGCATGTCCATGACGGCAATCTTTTGGGCCTGGGCAAAGGCGCTCGCAGCTGCGAGCAGGCTGGCCACTGTGGCGAGGATCAATTTACGGTTCACTGTCTTTAACTCCTGTAGATTCCTGGTTTCCTGGCTCCAAAGCCGGATTACTTCACGCTTGGCGCTTTGGGGGCGGATGTTACGGGGGGCCTCGGTGCGGTCGCAGCCGGCGCCTTAGGTGCCGCAGTCGGTGCCGCTGCGGCGGGGGCAGCTGCATCGTAAAGAGCCACGATGGCTGCCGAGATATTGGCTGTCTGGTCAGCGTACAGCAGGTTGTTCGGTTGGCTGCTGACATCCACAATCATGGTCACCGCATTGTCCGCAGCGTACTTGGTCAACACAGCCTGCATTTTCTGCATGATGCCACCGAGCAGCCGGTTCTGTTCTCCTTCAAAGTCGGCCTTGGCGTCATCGGCATCGCGTTCCAGAGCCTTTTGGTTCGCATCAATTTCACGTTCCTGCCGAGCCTTTTCTGTCGCGCTGATAGTGTTCTGAATCTTTCGGTAGGCTTCCTGTTTACCCTGGAGTTCCTGCTGACGCTTCGTCAGTTCGGCTTCTTTGGGCGCGAACTTGCTTTTCAGCTCGTCGGCAGCTTTCTGACCTTCTTTGGTCGTCAGCAGGGCGCCCTGCATGTCCACAACGGCGATCTTCTGCGCGACCGCACTTACGCTCAACACCAGAGCGAGCAGCGGCAGCAATACGATACGGGATTTCATGTTTTTACTCACGAAGCGAAAACTCCTCAAACTTTCTTAGAACGTCCGACCAATCGTGAAGCGGAAGGTACTTTTCTTCTCGTAGTAAGGATAGGCCGGGGAATACTGCTGAATCGCGTTCACAAACGTGGTTTGGTTCGGGAACATGGTGCGGTCCATGACGACAGGAGGCTGCAGGTATTGTTGCAGCACGTAGGGATTATAGGCCCAGTAGACACGGAAAGGAGCCTGGACAATCGGCAGGATGACCTGAAACTCGATGCCAGTGGAGATTCGCGTTTGCTGGGTGCCGGCGGCAATCTTCACCTTGTTGCTGAACGCCGCCTGCGTAAACTGGTCGTTCAGGCTGGCGATCTGGCCTGAATTCACCTTCAGTTGATTGGCGAAAACAATCTTGTTCAGGCCCGCGTCGAAGAACGGTGCCATCGTAATGGGGCCAAACAGCGGAATCCGATACTCGAAGTTCAGGATCCCCTGGGTGTCGCCGCCAGGGGTAATGATCTGATAGATCGGAGTTGCCTGTGAGACTGCCGTCTGTACCTGGTACCCGTTGATCAGCGTCTTCTGCGAACGCTGCGAACCATCCGGATTCAGGACATTGACGTTGGCGGTGCTCGGAATGAAAGCCACCGGGGTGATGGAATAGAACTGGAAGCCGCGGATGTCGTTCTCGCCGCCCATAAACGTACGAGAGAAGGGTGGCACTACCTTGCCACCATAGCCGAACTGGGTCGAGGCCGTAACGTGGAACGCAAGAACATTCTTGCGCCATTTCGGGCTGACGTGGTAGTACTGACCGTCGAAGGTCGGGCGAATCGTATTCACGTTGGCCCCAAGGACACTCGCAGAGGCCTGCACGGAAAAGAATACGCTGGCCCCCGCCGTCGGGTTTTGGTAGTTGTTACGCGAATTGTAGTTATAGGACGGCGTGATGCTGAACGACTTGATGCCTTCAAGAGCGTTCGGCCCGCTAACGCCGAGGAAGTTCAGGTACGTAAAATACGTCTGGGCACCGGCCGACTTGGTGACGATACTGGAGTCGTCATAGCCCACCGAAAGGCCCAGGCGAGCAAAACTGCGCTTGATCGGATAGCTGAGCGACAGCGAAACACCCTTCGAGTTCTGGATGTAGTTCAGAACGTTCTGGCTACCCAATGAATTGTAGAAGCTGGTGACGTTGGTCCCCGAGAGCAGCGAAATCTGCCGCCCCTGATTGTAATCGAAGCGTCGCAGGTAGAGATTGACGCCGGCCTGCAGGGGACGATCAAACAGATAGGGTTCTGTAAAGCCGATATTCACGTCATTAGTGAGCGTACCGACTTGCCCGCCGAGGCTCAGGGTTTCTCCGAGGCCAAGGAAGTTGTTCGTGGAGTAGTTCATCCCGACGAACGTACCCGCGATTCCCGAAACACCGCCGTTGAGGCTGATCGAGTTCTTGCCGCGTTCCTTCACCTTCAGGTTGATATCAACCGTGTTCGTGCCGGGGTTGCGGTTCAGGGTGTAGGCTTCGTTCTCTTTGAGGGTCTCAAAGTAGCCCAACTGATTTAGCCGCAGGATACTGGCGTCCCACAACGTGGAGTTGTAAACGTCGCCTTCGTCGATCAGGATTTCGCGGCGAACCACTTTGTCGCGCGTCGTGGTATTACCGGTGAAATCGATGCGCCGAACGAAGAACTGCTTGCCCTCGTCCACGTTGACAGTCAAATTGATCTTGTTGCTATTCGGCACCACGTCGATCTGCGGCTCACCGACATAGTCAATGTAGCCGAACTGGCTGTAGACCTTGGTCAGGTTCTTGATACCGTTTCGGAGCTTTTCGGTCGAGAACGGGTCGTTGGGTGCCATAGCGAAAAGGCGCGCCAGAAACTCGGTGGAGCGGAACAGCTTCACCCCTTCGAAGTCCAGCTTGGCAAGATAGTACTTCTGGCCTTCCTCAACGGGCAGGGTAATGTCCTGTACGTTACCCGGACGGTTTTCCTTGAAGAGCGGGATGTGGAACC
Source organism: Terriglobia bacterium (assembly GCA_010084195.1). Classification (GTDB taxonomy): domain Bacteria; phylum Acidobacteriota; class Terriglobia; order Bryobacterales; family Bryobacteraceae; genus BOG-234. Next base: position 4,128 of record RGPS01000167.1, on the reverse strand, counting down.
CCCCAAGCGCGCCGCCGGTCTGGCGAAGCTGTAGTTTTTGATCCAGGGCCTTGGCAGTGAAGTAGCCCTTCTTCTGATACGCATCCCGGAGACGTTCTTTGTCTTCTTCGAGCTTCGACGTATCGTAGGTTTTGGAGAACATTTCCTCCAGAAACCGGGGAACGATAGTTGGAAGACCTTCCACCTGCGGGATCCCGATGGGCTTCAGGTTCTTCATCGCCCGAACCACTTCACGTCGGCTAAACGCTTGATTCCCAAGGATGGTGATGTTACCGACCTTAACCTTGGGACCTTCCTCGACCTGGAAAATAATTTCAAGAGAGGCGGGAGGAATCCGGCGAAGTTCCGGATTCACGATGGCGAATTCGTGGCCGCGTTCAGAGAGAAGCTCTTTCAAGACAACGGCTGCGTGGTTGACCACGTTCGGATCGTACTGAGACTCCACAACCAGCCCGACCTTCTTCTCCTTGAACCGATCCAGAACGTCTGAGGTGGAAGCGGACTTCATGCCTTCGTACTTAATATCACGAATTACGGGGCGCTCGGTAACCACGTAGGTGAGGATGATGCCACCTCGGTCACCCTTCTCGCTTTCGAGACGAATATCGTCGAAGCGGTTGGTATTCCAAAGCATCATGAAGTCACGGCGCAGGGAATCGTCGCTGTAGATATCGCCCTGGCGGGTGAGAATCATGGCACGCAGAGTATCCTGGGGGACACGGCGCGACCCGCGGAACTGAATCGACTCAATAGTATTTTCGGGAACCGTGGGGCCGGTGGCAGCTTCACCCGGGACCGTGGGCTTCGGCGCTTCAAACTGCGGAACCGCGATACCTTCCTGCCCTGCCGGTTTAGCACCCTGGGGAACATTCTCGAAGGGTGTGGTCGGGGCCTGTGGTGTGGATGGTACCTGGGGCTGCGGGGCCCCACCGGCCTGAGGAACATTTTCGAAGGGATTGTTGCGGGCGGGCGCAGCAGGAACCGAAGTGGAGGGGGCGGGCCCGGCTGGGGGCCGGACCTGTTGTTGCTGTGGCGCTGGAACTGCCGGCGTCTGGGGCCGTGCGAGCGTTGGATTTACCAACACGCCGCACAGGCATACTAAAACGCTTGTCAGGCGCTGAGGCCTGAATGAAATCATGAGAGCCTGTTTCCTTTCCGTCGCACGCAGGGCTGAGATGACTTCCCAAAACCCATGTTTATCCCTTGCACGCTTGCGCGCTTCCGGTTGAATCCTTCATTCTAGCGGACTTCCCCTCATTACTCAATGTGCCCCCCCGGCACAGGTGCCGCACAGGGGCCACGAAACCCGCCGGTTTTCCAGTGTACCGCCTCAGGAAACGGGACTTGTTTCCTGGGTTCCAGGTCCCTGAGTTTCTGTTGGACGACCGGGAAATGCTGGTTCCGCTCAGGGCGACTATCTCCGCGTTCAGCTGCCAGCCGGGAGCACAATCGGGCCCGCGGGTCCTACAAGGGCAGCACCAGACAAGGGCAGCACCAGACAAGGGCAGCACCAGACAAGGGCAGCACCGGAGGTTCTGAGGAAAGGTCTGCGTTGGCTGGATTTGCCGGTATCGCCCCGGAAGCTACACCGCGATTGGCAAAAACCTGCATAGCCGGCCCCGCTGTCGGTGTGGGGGTTGAAGGCCCACAGTTGCGTACCTGTGATCGGAGCGGGAGCGACCACCAGGCATCCTGCCGGGCGATAAACAGCTTGCCCTCGGCATATGGAGGAGTTCTTTGGAATGCGGAGGTCCCACCACAGAAGGCAACTTTGGCCCAAAGGTAAAGATCTCCGGCCAGGAAAACGTCGCCCCGCCATTCACCGGCGCGGACAGGGCGGCCCAACCGCCGACGCAGTCAGAAGCCTAAGGTACGACAATCTAAAGATCTGCCTGGGAAGTTCCCGGCCTTGCTACAGGAAATCCAGCGGTCAGCGATCAGCGAACTTCGAAGCCGTATTCGTGGAGCAGCTCACCGCCAGCTCCACTCAGCCGCACAAAGTAGGTGCCCGAAGGCAATTCTCTGGTGATTCGAACATGCGCCGTTGTGCCGCCTCCGTCCGAAGTTCCCGACCAGAAAGCTTTGCCTGCGGAGTCAACTACTTCCACATTGCGAATTTTTCCGCTGGCAGCGTCGGCCAACTGCAGGTCGAACTGCCTGGCGGGCGGAACTACAGCAGTGGCACCACGCATAGCTGTCAAGGTAATGGAGGCAAGAGGGGGAAGGGTCGTTTTTGCGTTTCTGGTGGCGAAAAACGCCAGCACCAAAGCGAAAGCAACGGCTCCCGTGAAGGCAAAGCGCAGTTGCCAGCCCTCGAACCACCCCGCACGACGAGGGGTTTTCAGGACCGGTAGCGTCCGCAAAGTCTGGCGCATCGTATGGGCGAAGACCCCGACAGCTTCCAAACGGACGCGGCAACTGTCACACGCAATGAGGTGTTCCTCCACTCGCTCAACTGCGTCATCCGCAAGGCGATCCAGTGCATAAAGCTCCAGCTGGTCGTCTGATTCGTGCAAAGATCTCACCAATGTACATCGCTCCTTTGCATAGATAGTGCTTCCAGCCCGACTTTTTTCTCAACATATTTTTGAGTTTTTTTTGGGGTGCTGCGTGTCTAGCGACCGCCGAAGGCGTCGGTGATCCGCCGCCCCAACTTGCCGAAGCGTGCTTTTGCCCGGGATTTGAGGAGCCGAAACTGATTGTAGGTGAGTCCCATCTCTTGGCAGATGGTTTCATAACTCTGCTCGTGAACGTAAAACCGCATAAGGACTTCCCGGTCACGATCCGAGATTTCTTTCAGCACTTTCCGGCCAATCGCTTCCCTTTGCTTCGAAGCAACTGACTTTTCAGGATCTTCCTTCCAGTCAGCTATCGTGAAGATCGAATCTGCGAAATCGACATGTGTCCGTCGCTTGGAAATCGACTCCTGAATAATGGCCGCAATCTGCCGCCGAACGACCGTACGAATGTAGCCCATCAGCCGCGCAGGCTCGCGCAATTCGCCCGCCCGCAGAGCCTCGGTGACAATCACAAAACAGTCGTGGACCCTGTCGTCCAGTTCTTCCGGCCCCAGCGCACGCAGGAAGAAGTACCGAACACCTTTCTCAAAGAAGGCGTACAACTGCTCCAGCGCGGTAGCGTCACCGTTCTGAATGCGCACCACCAGGCTGCCCCAGTCAGGAACTTCCAGCCCGTCGCCGTTTTCAAGCTCGGGATCCTCCGATGAGCCCCTCATTGTTCCCGATCTTAGCAACACCTCGCCACTGCCCCGGGACCCGGGGCCGTTGCGTCACAGAACTCTGCTCAAGAGGTAATAGCCAGCCAAGCGTTTCAACTCAGCGCGCAATGAATGGAGCACGGCGATTTGAGCCTGTCGCAAAGCTTCGGCCACGCCCTTCTGCGGAGCCCGCAAAAGGGCCTTGTAGAAAGCCCCCCATGAACAATTCCGCATCTTCATCTGAGATACCCCATTGGGTCGCCATCACGGCTCCCGCCCCGGCACCGATCCACGCCCGCGTGAGGCCCATTCGCCCCGAACTGGGTACCGCTTCCCCCTGGGCTGAGTGACAGCCATTCATCACTACCAGGTCGGCGGAAATGGTGTGTGCCTGAATTTCTCCGGGCCCCAGAAGTTCCATCGCGCCCTGGGGCCCCAGACGCAGCGCGATCAGGCCGGAACGGTAGTCGCCGCTGCCCGCCACCACATGGGTAGCGAAATGCGCAACCGAAGTTCGGTCTTCCGTCAGTTTCCAGAACCTCTCGGCAGACGCATTCATACCCGTCAGCAGGTGGACCCGCTCCGGCACCCAACCCGCCGCTGAAACCCGGAGCTCCCTTGCCGTTCCGGGCAGACGGGGAAGAGAAAATTCAGACTTGCGCTTTTCCCCCTGAAAACGACTGTCCGCAGCGTTGTAGACAGAGCTCCCCAACTCCGACAGGGATCCCCAACTCCGACAAAGGTGCCGTCACTGTCGAAGGGTCGCTTTTGCAGGAGGGGAGCGCCGGGAATGAGTTGCAGTGCCGCCCTTTCGATCAAATAGACCGGCACACCCTCTCGCGCCTGCGCTACAAGCGCGGCAAACGGGACATCGTGGAGAGGGCCGTCGGGCTCCAGTAGCCAATGGGAAC
>RGPS01000166.1 GCA_010084195.1 Terriglobia bacterium | reverse complement strand
GGAGGATCGTTACTTACGCGGCCGCCTGGGTCGGCCAGCAGGCAACCGGATCAGCCAGCGCGACATCCCATCCCCGGCGGCGGACGGCCCCGTTCAGTTTGCGCCGTGCGTTCACAATGTACGCCTTCGCCCCGCTCGGGTTCGTCAGTTCCAACTGCCGCGTGATGGTAGCCAGGGGCACGTCGTGAGCATAGTGCAGCGTCATCACGCGGACTTCCAGGGGCTCCAGTGTTCGGTGCATCATGCGGAGGACCATGCTGCAAAGCTCCCTCCGCTCCGCGAGTTCTCCGGGCTGGGGAAGGCTCCGGTCCCAGAGATTTCTCCCGGTCGTGGCATCCAGCGACAGCGTCTCAGCGGGACGTCGTTTGAGGGCACTCAGACAATGGTTTCGCGTAATCGAATAGAGCCAGGTAGAAAGGCGGGAATCTCCGCGGAAGGCCGCACCGTGCCGAAATGCTTTCAGGAAAACCTCTTGCCCCAGATCACGTGCCAAATCGTGGCTTTTTGTAACGCGGTAACACCACGCCACGACTCTTTGGTTATAACGAGAGAATATTTCTTCGAAGGCCTGCTCGGCGGTTACCGGATTTGTGCCTGAACTGATCAACAACATCAGTTGTTCATCGGTGAACTGCCGGACCGAATGTTGTGATTGCCCTGCCATGTGCCGATGTTAGGTCATTTGGCCGGGCGAGTCGTCGCCGGAATGCAAACAACTTGTAAAAAAGCGGACGGTGATCAGACTCGAACCGGTTTGCTGTTGAAACGGTACCCAACCCGGTGGAGCGTCAGAAAGTACCTCGGGTTGTTCGGGTCATCCTCCAGCTTCTGCCGGAGTCGAAGGACATGCGAATCCACGGTCCGTGTATTGGGAGAAGGCAGATAGCTCCAGACCGCGTCCAGGATAGAATCGCGGGTCAGGTCGCGTTCCGAGTTGGTCAGGAAGTGCATCAACAGCTCCTGCTCAGATTGGGTAAGGTGAACCTGTTTGCCTGCGCGGGTTACTGTATTTTGATCCAGATTAATCTCAATATCGTCGAAAGCGAGGATGTAATCCGCTTCCTGGTGGATGAAAAATGCGGGAAGGGTGGCTGTGGCCATCAACATGAAAGTAGCGCGTCTGAAGGCACGTGTGTGTAGTTCTCCGATGCTTTTACAACTCTTTTACAGACCGGGAACAATCCGGCGCATCATCTTGCGATTTGATACCATTCTTGCGGTATGACACGACGTAAACTCATCCGGAATGCAGCCTCTCTGAGTCTTGCTGCCCTCGCTGCCCCTCGCTTGCCGCAGGCCCTGGCCATGCAGGTCGGCGGTGGTCGGCTGAAGCAGTCGGTTTCACTGTGGACTTATCAAAAGTGGTTTGATCTGGACGCATTGTGTAAAGAAGCCGTCCGAATCGGCCTCAAGGGTATCGATCTGGTAACTCCGGACCAGTACGCCACCGTGAAAAAATACGGTTTGGTACCTTCCATGACCTCTGGTACGGCGCCCAACACGATTCCTGTCGGCCTCAACAGACTGGAAAACCACGACGCCGTGTTGGAGAGTCTGAAACGCGACATTACTCTGGCTGCTGCGGCCGGAGTGCCCAACGTCATCATCTTTTCGGGTAATCGCAAGGGTATGCCCGACGGTGAGGGGCTGCGAAACTGCCTCACCGGGCTGAACCGGATCAAGGCATACGCCGAAGAAAAGAAGGTCGTGGTGAACCTGGAACTCCTCAACAGCAAGGTCAACCACAAGGACTACATGGCGGATCATACCGCCTGGGGCGTTGACCTGATGAAGCAGGTGAATTCCCCTCAAATCAAGCTCCTGTACGACATCTACCACATGCAGATCATGGAAGGCGACCTCATCCGCAACATCAAAGAGGCCTATCCCTTCACCGGTCATTACCATACGGGAGGCAACCCGGGGCGGAACGAAATCGACGAAAGCCAGGAAGTGAACTGGCATGCTGTGGCAAAGGCTATCGCCGACCTCGGTTACCAGGGCTTCATTGCCCACGAGTTTATCCCCGTCCAGACACCCCCGATCAAGAGCCTGGAACGAGCTTTTGAAATCTGTACGGTTTAGCAGCTAAGGGCGCGCTTTGTCCTGCAGGCTCCTGAGCTCCGAGCGGTCCCGGGAAGTCAGAGGCAACAGGGGGGCGAGTGCCCGCCTGCCGGCCAGGCCAATGCTGCGTCCCAGGAAATCCAACTCGACGAGCCTGGACTCCAGCTGAGCGTCCGGTTCCACCGGCAGCCCTGCCCACGTCTGGATCCTGTCTCCCTTCGCTGCCGCACTCAGTTCCGATGAAATCTGCAACATGCAGACCATGTCGCCAAGGACTCGGGGCGGGAAAGAACTCAGGGAACGAAGATATTGGCCTGCCGGTGTGTTGGCAAAATTGCCGGTCGCGAGCATGTCCAGAAGTTCGACGTCCTGATTGAGCTTTTGCCCCATCCAGTTATGCATCGCTCTTTCACTTCGCTCGAAGATCAGCACAAAGAGGGGAGGCAACCCCAGAACTACAGTCAGCCTTTCCTGTAGCGGTGTCAGGATGGCAGCGTCCCCGTAGGTATGAATCGCAATCGCGACCAGAAGTCCCAGCCCCATCGCGCGCCATCTGCCCATTCTCCGAAGCGCGATGGCGATCACCCCAACGATGGCGGTTGCGCCGCCGTGCATCACTGCGGTGCCAAAACCCCGTAAAACAAACAGCGGGACACCGCCCCCGGGCAGCATTTCCAGATACGCCAGATTTTCCAGCAGGGCGAAGCCGGCGCCCGCAGCAAAGCCACATATCGCGGCATCCACCATGAAGGCGACGCGCTCCGGGCGGATGAGAAACGCCAGACTGGCAACTTTGACAGCCTCCTCAAGCCAGGGTGCACCGAATCTTCCATACCAGTCCGGGCTGGTGCCGGAACTCCACAGCAACAGGCGACTCAAACCGACCGACAACAGGGCCGTCAGAAATCCCATGACCGGCAGAATCCCCGCCATCAGACCCCAAAGCAGTGCGGCTTCCCGCGTCATCCCGCCTCGGCTGACATGGCATCATCCGCCGTATCGTAAATCCGGAAGAGGGTGCCTATTTTAGTGATCTTAAGGACGGTCCTGAGCACACCGTTGGCACCAGACAAAGAGACGCTGCAGCCAGCCTTCCCCAGTATCGACGACAACCGCACAAGTACCCCGAGCCCCGCACTGCTGATGTAAGTGAGCCGGGTCATATCGACCACAATGTGTTTGGCTCCCGTCTCGGCCATTCGGTCACCTGCCGCCTGCAACAAGTCCCGACTGGCTGCATCCATACGACCCTCCAGCGCGATCAGGGCACCGGTTTTCATCAGAAATGTCCGCACAGCCATCATGTTGCGTTACCTTGAATCTGACAGGCGGATTGTTCGGCATCCTCGCGCTGGATCCTGCCCTGTGTTGAGCCTCGTATCTTCCTCCTGATACTATGAAGGGCTTTTTCGCACATAACGTCAGGAGAGACAAGACATGATCTTCGAAAAAACAGGTATACAGCGTTTCTCGCGGCCGCTCTGGTCGTCACGGGCGGGCTCTACTTTTACCTGTCGCGCCACGCGCAGCCGGGTGCATCGCAGATCCGCGGTGCCATCGGCCAAAGTGCCGATCTCTCTGTTCTGACGGGCAACTTACGATCTGGCACGCACCAACGCCTACCTTTCCGAATCTCTGCTCACCCCTGCCAACGTTCGCCCGGCCAGCTCCGGCAAAGCCTTTACCTTGGCGGTCGACGGGGATATTTACGCGCAACCGCTCTATATGCAGGGCCAGACTATGAAGCCTGCCGGTGGCGAAGCGGCTCGTCACGACATCGTCTTCGTAGCCACTATGCACAATTCGGTTTACGCATTTGATGCCGACTCGCCCGGCATGCCCTTGTGGACGAAAAACTTAGGCCCGGCCGTTGCCACCTCCACGTACGGTACCGCAGATGAGCCCTACAGAGACATCCAGCCGGAAAACGGCATTTTAGGGCCACCCGTTATTGATGCTGCGACCTCCACCATCTTCGTGGTGGCCGCCACACTGGAGAACGGTGCCTGGTTCTATAAGCTGAATGCCGTCGACTGCCTTCCCGGTACCGAGCGCCCGGGCTCGCCCGTGGTCGTGGCCGCTGAAGTGGAAGGTACCGGCGCGGGCAGCGTAAACGGCAAGATCACCTTCGATGCCAGGCAGCATTTGCAAAGCTCCGGTCTGCTGCTCCAAAACGGCACGGTCTTCGCCGGGTTCGGCTCCCACGGCGACAATCAGCCCTGTCACGGCTCGCTCATCGGCTACAATACCTCAACGCTGGAAGGGGTCTCGGTATTCAACTCCATGCCCGGTGGGGATCAGGGAGCCTTTTGGCAGTCGGGCCGGGCCCCGGCGGCAGATGACGACGGCAGCATTTACCTGGTCAACGGCAACGGCACGGCAGGCCTCAAATCGAACTTTGGCAACAGCATTCTGCGTCTCGACAGCAAGGGTTCCTCTGTCGCCGATTTCTTCACGCCGTATGACGTAGCCGATCTTAACGACGCCGATTCTGACCTCATGGCAGGCCCGCTTCTGATTCCCGGCACGAAATTCGTCCTCGCCACCGGCAAAGCCGGCGTCATCTATCTGCTGGACCGGACCAACCTGGAGCACAGTGCGACGAACGACTCCCAGATTGGCCAACGTCTCGATACGTGTGGTCCTCTCATCTTCAACGTGGCGCTCTGGAATCGCCCGGACGGCCCGATTCTCTATTCGCACTCGGTGAATGCGCCCATCACGGCCTCGAAACTGGTGGGCGGAAAACTGGGCTCTACCCCTTTCGCCTCGTCAACAGACGGTTTCCCCGTGCCGTACGAGGGCATGGCGCTTTCGGCGAATGGTTACCTCGCGGGAACGGGTGTCCTCTGGGTTCTCGCTCCGTCCGGCTCGCCGCGTTCGCCCCCAATTCTCCGCGCCAACAATGCCGATGGTCTGGAGGAGATCTGGAACAGCAGGATGAACGAGAGTGACGCGGTCGGAAGCTACATGAAGTTTGCCAGTCCAACCGTTGCCAACGATAAGGTTTACGTTCCGACCGGCGACAATCAGCTGGCTGTCTATGGCCCGATTTCGGGGCGCAACACAACGTAGGTTCAGGTACCCATCGTGACGGCTGTGGTCAACGCCGCGAGCTACTCTTCGGGGCCGATATCCCCCGGCGAAATCGTGGCGATTCTGGGGCAGTACCTGGGGCCCGATGTCGCTGTTGCCTCCGCGGTGGATCCGAGGGCAAACATGGGCACCACCCTGGCTGGCGTGGAGGTGCGCTTCAATGGACGCTGAACACGCCAGAGAATCCCGTCAAAGCAGGCTCCCTCATTATTGTGAGCGGAACCGGAGGCGGCTAAACGAATCAACCCTCGGCGACGGGTGTGATTTCAACATCTCCTGCGCCCCTGGCTGCCCAGATAGCGGCGACAATAGCCGGAAAGTCGGCTCGAATCGAGTACGCGGGGAGCGCGCCCGGCGCGGTCTCGGGAGCCCTCCAGGTTCGTCTGCGCCTGCCAGTTGGCCTGCCTGTGGGTCCCGCGGCTGTAGTCATCACGGTGGGCGGACAATCGAGCGAGGGGACTTTGATGGTTTCCGTGCAATAGAGATCCATGTCTCGCCTCAACGGTTAGCCCACCCCCAAATTCCCCCAATTGCTAGACTGTGAACGTCTGCAAGCCTTGGCCTCCACTCCCCCCAGCCCCGCCGCCACCACCCAATCCCCGCATGACCAATCGGAGATCCTGATCCGCGGTGCGCGCCTCCACAACCTCAAGAACCTCACTCTCGCCATCCCCCACAACAAGCTCACCGTCATAACCGGCGTCTCCGGTTCCGGTAAGAGCTCCCTCGCCTTCGACACCATCTACGCGGAAGGCCAGCGCCGCTACGTCGAGTCCCTCTCGGCCTACGCCCGCCAGTTCCTCGAACGCATGGAAAAGCCCGCCGTCGATGAAATCGAAGGCATCGCCCCCGGCATTGCCATCCGGCAGAAGAACACCACCCGCAACCCCCGCTCCACCGTCGCCACCTCCACCGAAATCTACGACTTCATGCGCCTCCTCTGGGCGCGCGCCGGTCGCACCTACTGCAACGTCTGCAGCCGCCTGGTCCTGAAAGATACTGTTGACCATATCGCCGAGGCCATGCTCGCCCAGCCGTCCGGGACCCGCTACTACGTCCTGTTCCCGGTCAAACCCCACGGTCCAATCGAACAGGGCTCAGTCCCTAAAGAGCGCCTGAACGAGCTCCGCACCCGTGGCTTCAATCGCCTCTGGCAGGCCGGCAAGCAGTTCGATTTCGCCAACCCCGAATCCCTTATGGACATTGACTGGCACAAGCCCGTCCACGTCCTGGCCGACCGCCTTGCGATCTCAGCCGATGCCCGCCAGCGCATCGTAGACAGCGCAGAAGCCTGCTACCGCGAAGCCGGCGAAGTCATCTTCGAGGAAGCACACCAGGGCGCCGACGCCAAAACTGCCGAACGCCTCCTCTTCAGCGAAAAATTCGTCTGCAAGTACGACGTCCTCGAATTTCGCGAACCCGAACCCGTCCTCTTCAGCTTCAACAGCCCCGCCGGAGCCTGCCCCCGCTGCCAGGGCTTCGGCAATACCATCGACTATTCCCAGGACCTCATCGTCCCCAACCCCGGGCTCACCCTCGACGGTGGAGCCATCGACCCCTGGACCAAACCCAACGGCAAGGAGTGGTTCGATGATTTCCGCCGCAAAGCCGCCGGTCGGGTCCGCTTCAACGTGCCGTTCTACGACCTGACCGACGCGGAGCGCAAGCTCGTCATGGAAGGCGAGAAGAAGCTGGACGGTGTCCGCCAGTTCTTCCGTTACCTCGAAACGAAGAAGTACAAGATGCACGTCCGCATCTTTCTCAGTCGTTACCGGGGCTACGCGCGCTGTCCGGATTGCGAAGGTTCCCGCCTTCGCCCCGAAGCGCTGAACATTCAGGTCGGCGGCAAGACCATCGCGCAGGCCGTCCACCTGAACATTGCGCAGGCCCATGATTTCTTCGGCTCCCTCCAGCTCACGCCGGAAGAAGAGGGCATCGCCGGCAAGATCCTGATCGAAATCGAGCAGCGTCTCCGCTTCCTGAAGGACGTCGGCCTGGAGTACCTGACACTGGACCGCTTGGCCGCCACGCTCTCGGGCGGGGAAGCGCAACGCATCCAGCTCGCCACCTGCCTCGGGTCGCGCCTGGTCGGAGCCTGCTATGTCCTCGACGAACCCTCCATCGGCCTCCACGCCCGCGACACGGCACGGCTTCTGAAGATCCTGGCGGAACTCCGGGACATCGGCAACACTATCATCGTTGTTGAACACGACCCTGACGTGATGCGCGCCGCCGACCACATTATTGACCTCGGCCCCGGCGCGGGTGAACACGGAGGTCAGATCGTTTTCGAAGGCGATTATGACGCCCTGATCGCCCCCGCCAACACCTCGCTTACGGGACGCTACCTCCGGGCCGAACTCAAAGTCGCCAAATCCAAAAAACGCCGCAAACCGAACCAGAAGAATGTGCTTAAGGTATTCGGAGCTACCCTGCACAATCTAAAGGGCCTGGATGCCGAGATCCCGCTGGGGATGCTGACCGTTGTCACCGGCGTTTCCGGCTCGGGCAAGTCCACGCTGGTCCACGACGTTCTCTACAAATCGCTCCTCGCTCAACAACAGGCCAAGGTAGCGGTCACGGCCCGCGGTGAAGAACTCTCTGACGAAGACGGAACAACCGAAGCCCCCCGCATGACCTGCACTCGGCTGGAAGGTGCCGAGGGTATCAAGGACATCGTCATGATCGACCAAACCCCCATCGGTCGAACACCCCGCTCCAACCCCATCACCTATATCAAGGCCTTCGACATCGTCCGCAGCCTCTTCGCCGCCACCAAAGAGGCCGAGCGCCGAGGCTACACCGCCGGGCACTTCTCCTTTAATGTCCCCGGTGGACGCTGTGAAACGTGCCAGGGTGACGGTACTGTTACGGTCGAAATGCAATTTCTGGCCGACGTGGAACTGATCTGCGAAGAGTGCAATGGAGCACGCTATAAAAAGGCCGTCCTCGACATCCGGTATAAGGGCCTCAATATCCACGAAGTCCTGAAACTTACGGTTCAGGAAGCCATCGCGGTGTTCTGCGACACGCCGCGCCTGGTCGCCCGCCTGAAGCTGCTGGATGAAGTTGGCCTCGGGTACCTCCGTCTCGGCCAATCCGCAACAACGTTGTCGGGAGGCGAAGCCCAGCGGGTCAAACTTGCAGCCCATCTCGCCCAGGCCAGTAATGAAGGCACGCTCTTCATCTGCGACGAGCCCACCACTGGCCTGCACTTCGACGACATCACCAAACTCCTCACGGCCTTCGAACGCCTGATCGAAAACGGTGGCTCACTGGTAGTTATCGAGCACAATCTGGATGTAATCCAGGCCGCCGACTGGATCCTCGACATGGGGCCAGAAGGGGGAGACGGGGGAGGGAAGTTAGTAGCCGCCGGTCCCCCCGAAAAGATCGCCCAGGGCACCACCCACACCGCAGCCTTCTTACGAGGCCATGCTTGATTTTGAACGACACGTAACCGTATCAAAATCTGAAGAAAACATAAAACCCCTGGTCCTGTTAGTGCCAATTCCGCTCCTCGGGATGCGAAAGACACGCCTGCTTTCAACCCTGAAAAGGGCGCGGCACCTTCCGGCACCACGCCCTTCTGAAACTCAAAGCAACCCGAACACCCAACTACAACGAGTAAATCCGACCGCGATTCGCCCCAATCAGAATCTGGAACAATCGATGCCCAATCAACTCATGCAGCGACATCAGCTCTTTGTTGGCCTCGAACAGAACCCGCGGATCCGCGCTATCCACGCCCGAACCAGCTCGCAGAGCCAACCCGGCTTCCTTCAGAATCGGGTCCTCCATCACTTCACCAGCCATTTCCCAAAGCGTAATGAACCGGTCCACAGCCGTCGGTAAACTAACCTTGAACACCCCAAACGCGCTGGTCGTTCTTGGCGGCTTGTAATCCAAATTGAACGGGCCGTTGTACCCATGGCTCCGCAACAACACCAGCACATTCAACCAGTCCAGCGGATTCACCAGGCCCACGGCGATATCCACGTCGTGTTTCAGCCGGTACCCGTCATTAATGTCGAAGTGCCACAGCTTGCCCGCCGTCAAAGCCCGAGCCAGTGCCGCCCTCGGCGCACCGCCCCACATCAGTTCGTGCAGGTATTCGGGATTCAACCCCACCATCTCCGGATGCGTCAGCAAGCCCGAATTGATGAAACCCAGCATCGCATCGCTCGTCGGCAACAAAATCTCCGCCTGCGGTTCAAAGGGCTTGGCTTCCATGCAGTGCTTCAGCGTGGGCCGACCCAGCTTTGCAGCCACCGCAATATCGTGTTCACACGCCGCGTTCAGACCCTGTGCGTACCACCGCAGCGTTTCCGTTTCTTCCACGGCGCCCTGCACCTGATACCCCAGCGAACCCGGCCAGTACACCGCGAACTCCGCGCCCAGTTCGTGCCCGATATCCACCGTATTACACATCCGCCACTGCGCATACTTCCGGATCTCCGGAGATTCCGAAGCCGGGCTCGACGCGAACACCGCGTGGTGGAACGTTTCCGTCGTCACCATGGAGCACTTCAGCCCGTTATCGGCCAGAGACTTCTTAATCCCGGCCACAATCTCGTCCTGCTTCGCCGTTCCGAGTGCGTCGGTCGGAATCACGTCCGTATCGTGCGTCGTCCAGTGGCCGATGCCAATCTTCCCGTACTCCTCAATCACGCGTTCAAAGCCAATCGGCTCGCGTGTCGGAGCATGGAACAGCGCGTGGCCCTCATAGGCGGCCGCCCATTGAGGGCCGGAGATGTAGTACTTTCTGCGGGTCTCGGGCGAGTAGGCCCCTCCGCACGCATCGGTCAGTCGGGCAACGAGAGCCTGTTGTGTTTCAGCCGCGTGTCCAACGGCACGCGACACTTCTTCAGATCGGGTCGGATTCATCGCTCCCATTATCTATCCCGCCGCTTTCCGATTTCCAAATCCCTCGGCGACCCTGAAAATACAGCCCCGGCTGCAAAGATCATCAGGTACGGATCCAAATACATCCGGTGACTGGTATGTGCCCAGAATAAGGCCGTGCCGGCCGCAAACGTCACAATCAGCGCCAGCACATAGCCGAATTCGCGCCACCTCGCCCGGCTTTTCCAGATTCCGATCGGAGCCAGCAGCAACATGGGGAAATACCCGCAAAAATACAGCGCCTGTTCGGCGAAATGTTTCTCGGGACTGAAGACAGGTGAGAACGCGATCCAGACCTTCCAAATTGCTCTCCGAAGCGTCAGGCCCGGATTCGCCAGGATGAACTTCATCCCTCGTTCCCAGTACCATTTCGTCGTGCGGATACCCTGTTTATCTGTCTTCACCAGGAGCGCCAGTTCGGCACGTTCCGGGGGCGACAGTGCTGCCCTCTGCGGGTCGACCGCCAGGTCAATCGAGCGCGATGGAAAATACTCGAAAGTGAGGGCGTGGTTCGCGGTCCAGAGCGAAAAGCCGCCGTTGGAATACAGAATCGGCGCTCCGGTAATCCGCACCGTGCGAATCATCCAGGGGGCCAGCGCGAGCCCGAACCCCAGGGCTGCCACTCCTGCCCACTTCAGCCGTCTGGGTGTCGGGACCTGTGGCACCAGAGGAATCCACCCCAGCACCGCCAGCGCATACAGGGTCAGGTTGGCTTTGGTCAGAACCACAAGCGCCACCATCGCACCCGCTCCGAACCACTTCCAGGTCGTCGGGGCCTGATGCGCCCGCACCAAAAGCAGAATCGAAACCAGTACTACCGTCGCCAGAATCGCGTTTTCCTGCAGCACGGTGTCATGCCAGATGTAATACGGATAGAACGCAGCCCAAACCGCTGCTACAAACCCGACCGTTCGGTTAAAAAATATCCTGCCCACGCGCCACGTGAGCCAGACACTGGACGTCCCCAGCAGCGCCCCAAACGTCTTCATTGCCGCCTCGTAGTGTCCCGTCATCAGCCCTGCTGCGGAGACCAGGGGATAGACCGGCGGAAAATAGGCGCACAGTCGGCTACCAGCCTCCAAACAGAATCCCTCACCGTCCAGGGCATGCTTCGCCACGAAATAGTAGGCTGTGTACGACCAGAAGTGGTCGGGCCCCAGGAACGCCAACAGGATTCGAAGTGCGAACGCCAGCAGACACAACCCGCCAATCCATCGGCTCGAGCGGTCATTTATCCTGCTTCCCAGCGCGTCGCGGACTCCGACTAAGTTCATGGTTCTACCAGCTTAACTTTCCGGCGTGAACGTTCCGCCATCGGGTTGCCGTGCCCGCCAGGGGTCAGGTAACCCTGGTACTGCATGACATATATATTTCATCAAGACCTTAATTGGAGGTGTTAAACTGTTAGCTTGCTTGCTGCTTACTCTCCGGCGCGCGCCGGACAGTGGTTCCTCCACTCCGGTATCCAAAGCCCCAACGGTGGAGTGGCCCGCTACTACCGCGCCGAAATACAAGAAAACAAACCCGTCTCCACGGAGATCACTGGTTATGTCGCCAGTGCGCTCATGGTCTTGCTCGATACGACGCAGGACGAAGTCTACCTGGACCGAGCCCGTAAGATCACTGACTTTCTGGTCGATCAGGCTTGGAATTCGGACCTCGGTATCTTCCCTTACGAGCATCCATCACCCTCGCCCGTCAGTGACCATCTGGCCTATTTCTTCGATTGCGGCATCATTATTCGCGGCTTAATTTCTGTTTGGAACGTCACCCGCGAACAGCGCCTTCTGGACCGCGCCGTCGAAGCCGCCCACGGCATGCTCCGCGACTTCCGCGCTGCCGATGGTTACCACCCGATCCTGCAACTCCCCGATAAGACGCCGCTACCTCGTACCCCGCAGTGGTCACGCTCCATCGGCTGCTACCAGGCCAAGTCCGCCCTCGCCTGGTGGGAAGCCGGCCAGGCTGCCGGGGACTCGGTTCTCAGCAACGCTTTCCTCGAATTCATGGAACAGGTCCTCGCCGACTATCGCGACTTCCTCCCTGGTACCCCCGAGCGCCTCAAGGTAATGGACCGCCTCCACGCTAATAGTTACCTGTTAGAGGCCTTCTCCCCGCTGCTCCACCGCCCCGAGGTCGTGGAAGCCTACCGTTACACTCAGCAGAGAATCTCCCACTTCCTCCGTGAAATTCGCCCTGACTTTGAACGGTCGGATGTCAATGCCCAACTGCTCCGCTCGCGCATCTACGCCGCCGGCGTCATTCCCGTGAATGCAGCGGAAGCTGCCGACGAAGCAGCTTCACTTGCTACCTTCCAGGCACACGATGCTGATCCCCGGATCGACGGCGGCTTCTACTTCGGACGTCGGCACGGAGTTATCGAACCGCATGTTAACCCCGTCTCAGCGGCGTTTGCCATCCAGGCTCTCGAAGTCTGGCGCGCCTGGCAGGCCGGAGAAGAAAACCTGTGCCACCTGCCTCCGGTCTGACTCCGGTCCGCCTCGCCTTCGCGGCAGCCACCCCTGACCTGAACCACGAGGCCCTCGCTCGTTTCGCCGCCGATTTCCCCCCGCGCCCCCTCATCGTCGTCTCCGAGTTCGAACCCACGCCCGGCAGCCCTCCGCACCAGTGGATTCCCTGGCACGTCCAGCGCAGCCTGGCCGAGAATCGCCAGTCGATTGAAGCCGCGCTCGGCGGTCGCCCCATCGAAGTGGCGGGCCT
>RGPS01000165.1 GCA_010084195.1 Terriglobia bacterium | reverse complement strand
TTGGGGATCCCATGATGCAATCGAGGTGTGCGGAAATCATGGAGCGGATTCGCACTTTGGGTGGCCAGGCTGAGGTGACCTTAGACAGACTGATCGGGATAGATGCCGCGCCCGAAGTTGAGACAGCAATTTGGAATTACCTCGACGACGGACGCTCGCGAGGACAATGGGAGCTTCAAGCAGGATGTTCTCCTGACTGAGACTGCGTCCGATTCTGCCAGGCGAAAGGATCCCAGACGGGACGGAGATCGAGGGTGAAGCCTGCGACAGGACCTTCGCCGGAGATTGTCGCGATTCCTGATGCGAGTTCGGAGTCTCGTCCGGGGCGGAAGATCTGGACGCTGCGGGACTCGGGATCGATCAGCCAGCCGAGTTCGGCACCGTTGGCGATGTCCTCGTGCATCTTCTCACGCAGGGTGCGGAGACGGTCAGTTTTGGAACGGAGTTCGATCACGAAAGCGGGACAGAGGTGCCAGTAAGTCTCAAACTCTTCCGGGCGAAGCTGATTCATCTGTACTTTGGAAACCCAGGAGGCGTCTGGCGAACGGCGGGCACCGTTGGGGAGTACGAAACCGCCTGAGGGTTCCCCCGCAAAGCCTCTGCCATCGGCGATTGCCAACGATCCAACTGGCTCACCATGGCACTATTTCGAAATCCGGCGAGGGAGAAGTTCGGGGGCATAATCAGGAGTTCACCTTCAGCCGTCATCTCGAAGAAGAGATCCGGGTGTTCCGCGCAGAAGTCGGCGAATTGCTGATCGGTCATGGGCTGGACCGTTAGTGTTGCGGGGAGGTAGGCCTCGTCAATCAGGAACGCCATTGCTTCAGTCCATCGCTATTGCGGCGGTAGTTAACAGTTCCCCGCCCCTGGCTTTGAAGGCGGTGAGCATTTCTTCGGCGGCGATGGCGGAGAGGTGGTGGATGGCGTCGGTGACCAGGCGGACTCGGCGACCAGTGGATAGCAGGCCCATGGCGGCGTGTTGGACGCAGTATTCGGTGAGGACTCCGTAGACGGTGCAGTCGGTGATATTCAGGGCGTCGAGGAGGGGGATCAGGTTGGGGTTGGTGAAGAGGTCGAGTTCGTTTTTTTCGAGGATGATTTGTTGGGCTGCGATACCCGGGAGGGCAATGGCGGTGTAGGGGATGGTGATGCGTGAGTCAAGAAGGGTGGATGCGGGTTTGGTTTGGCCCAGGGTGCCGACGATGCAGTGGGGGGGCCAGACTTTGAATTCTTCGGCTACTTCGGGATGGGCGCAGGTGGTGGAGATGAGAGGGCAGCCGCGCCGGGCGGCGAGGTGGTTTAGCGTGGCTATAGTCGGGATGATTTGTTCGGCGCCCCTGGCATAGAGGGCTCCGGCGGGGAAGAGGAAATCGATTTGGGTGTCGATGTCGAAGAAGGCGTGGGTTGTTCGTGCGGGATTAGAGGCAGTCGGCATCGGGCGCGGAGGGCTGGTTGGGGTTGAGATTGACGGCTTCGAGCCTGGGGGAGAGTTCCGTTCTGCGGCCTGGGGTGGGCCAGGGCGTGATGGAGGCTGTGGCTCGAGCTCGGATCTTCTCGGCGCTGGGCAGGGTCTGGATGAGTCGCCCTCCGATGATCCAGGGCTTCAGCATGGCTTCGGCTCCGGAGACGCATTCGTCGTGGAGGGTCAGGATGTCGTGGTCGGGGTAGCGGAACAACTGTTTGCCTCCGCTCAGGGTGCTTTTTTCGGGGCTTCGTTTGGCTGTACGGCGGATTTCACCGTTGCTTTCAATTTCTACCAGTTTATAGATCGCCCCCATGGAAGGTGCGTCTCCCGAG
The DNA here is from genome assembly GCA_010084195.1 of Terriglobia bacterium. Lineage (GTDB taxonomy): Bacteria > Acidobacteriota > Terriglobia > Bryobacterales > Bryobacteraceae > BOG-234. Next base: position 11,042 of record RGPS01000165.1, on the reverse strand, counting down.
ACGGCCAGTTCGGTGCCGACGCCAAAAGCGTCGATGGGGGCTCCGTTGGCGACAAGGTCGGCGATTTTGTATTCGTCGAGGTCACCGCTGGCCATGATTTTGGCTTCAGTGAGGCCGGCTTCGTCGAGGATGTGGCGAACCTGTTTGGAGAGTTCGAGGAAGTTACCGGAGTCGATGCGGACGCCCCAGAGCGGGGACCCCAGCGCGGCGGCTTTGTTTGTACCTTCGAGAGCGTCGTAGGTATCCACCAGGTGGACTGTGCGGTCGCCGAGAAGTTTTTGCAGTTCGCGGAAGGCTTCGGTTTCGGAAGCGAACGACATGACCCAGGAGTGGGCTGCGGTGCCCATAACGGGGATACCGTAGCGGAAGCCGGCGAGGGTGTTGCTGGTGCCTGCGCAGCCTCCGATATAGGCGGCGCGCGCACCGAGGACTCCGGCTTCCGGGGTATGGGCTCGGCGGGTACCGAATTCAACTACGTTTCTGCCCTGGGCGGCGTGGGCGATACGGGCGGCTTTGGAGGCTACGAGCGTCTCGAAGGTGATGGCGGACAGCAGAAACGTTTCGGGGATCTGGCCTTCAATGAGGGGTGCCTGGATATTCAGAACAGGCTGACCTTCGTAAAGTACGGTGCCTTCGGGGACGGCGAACAGGTTGCCGGTAAAGCGGAAGTCGGCGAGATAGTCCCAGAATCCGGCGGGGGCGTTGCGGAAGTTGGGGAGGTTCCTGAGATATGCAATTTCGTCGGCAGTAAAGCGGAGGTTCAGAAGGTAGTCGATGACATGGTGGAGCCCGGCGACCACGACAAAATCGCGGTTGCGGGGGAGGCGCCGGACGGTGAGTTCGAACGTTCCGGTGTCACTCTGTTTGCCGGCGGCGAAGTAGCCCGCCGCCATGGTGAGTTCGTAGAGATCGGTGAGGAGGCCGTTCAAGACTATTTCTTTTCTGGTGTTTTGGCCGCAGGTTTGGGGGTCTGGAAGGGCTTGATTCCGGCGATAGTCTGTTGCAGATCTTCAACCGTTTTCGCATCCAGGATGTAGCCTTCTGCGTCCCCTTCGCGTTGTGCGCTGAAACTGTCACCAAGCTTTACGAGGGTGACCTTTTCGAGTTTGTTCTTGTCGCCGGAGGTAATTGCGAGGGTGAGGGCCGGGGCACCGACTGCGGGTGTGTAGGCGAATTTGGTGGCGGCGAGGTCGCGCAGTTTGTCGATGACGGCCTGCACGCTGGCGGGATCGGTCTGGCCGAGGGGTCCGGTCCATTTATCGGTTGATTTCTGGTACCCGCCGGAGTTGCTTCCTGCAGCGCCGATTTCCAGTTTGGTGGGGTCATTGAAACCGAATTCAAAGATCTTCTTGTTGCGGAAGTTGCCCAGCTCTTTATCCTTCAGGCCTTCGGCGAGGTCGCTGGTGAGTTTGTAGGTGCCTTCCACGGCAGAACTGCGTCCGTAGTAGGCGTTGTCGTAGCTCTTGTGGATGGTGATGGCCTGGGCCCCTGTGGCGTCGCGGACCGAAACCGTGGCGAGTTGGGTTCCAGCAGTAAATTGGGCGGCGTTTTTCTTTTCGTCCTGCTCGCCGCTGAGATCCATTTTGGCGTCTACCAGGCGGCGGAGAAGGTCGTCCACCTGGCCGGTATCGGCCCGGAGCGAACGAGGTTTGGTGAGCTGCCATTCGTTGGAGGCGTTCTTGCCGAATTCGAAGGCGGGACCGTAGGCGGGGGTTATGGTGATGGCGGCCACCTTGTCGCGATCAAAGGTGAACATGCGTTTGTCGCGGAGGTCGGTAAGGGACTTTTCGAAGTTGCTGCGGGTGGCACTGAGAATGGTATAAACGGCCGGGTTGGCTGCGAGCTTGGCGTAGACGGCGCTGCCGGAGGGGTTTTCACCACCGAGCAGAACCTTGTTTACGGTGCCGCCCGATACTTTTACTTCAATTTCCGTTTTGGGTTCTGTGAGGCCAAAAACGGCGAGGTCGGACGGTTTCTGGTCGATCAGGCGGTCCGACTGGAGGCTGGCGAGGGAACTGACGAGACCCTTGACGGCCTCCTGGTCAGCAGGCATGGCCTGGGGGGCCGTAATCTGCCACTTACCTCCGGTTTTCTTGAGAACGATGGGGTCGGTGGCAGATTTTGAGAGCGTGATCTCTTCAATCTGATCTTCGCCCAGCGCGAGTACCTTGGGGGCGTCGGGCGTGGTGGATTCGGGCTTTTTCGGATTTTCCTTCGTCCACCACACCAGGCCGCCGAGGATTGCAAGCACTCCGCAGGCGGCCAGAAGTCCGGTTGGTTTCATTGCTACCTGCGCCTCCACCAAACGGACACGCCGGTGAGAATGACGAACAGCGGCAGACCGATGATGCTGAAGAAGAACAAGGCTCGGAGGCCGCCACCGGTAACGCTGAGGCGGCGATCTTCGGGTTCCTTCGGGCGGATGGAGATGAGTTCTTCGTCCGAGGTGAGCCAGTTCATGACGTTGAGAGCGAGATCGCGGTTGGCGATAGGTGCGGCCATGATGAAATTCGCTGTCCAGTTGGAACTGCCGACGACCACGACGCGGCCGGCCGTGTTGCCGGAGCCGATCTTGGCCGCTGCGCCAACCGCGAAGGGCCCTTTGGCTCCCTTATCGAGGTCGGCTTCCTTCATGGGGAGCTTCGGGTTCGTGAGGGAGTAGCTGCCTTCGGAGGTGGAGAACAGCTTCTCAGCCGGGGCTTTCACTTCGAGGCTGCGGGCCAGAGGAAGGACGCTGGCGTTATCGGCCATCACGCGGGTGATGGGGTGAGATTCATAGGAACCGATGACGGGCGACAGCTGGCCGAAGAGACGGCTGGCCGAGCCGAGGTCAATCAGCACATCGCCCTTCATGGTGACGCCCCACTCGGCTACGAGAGCGCTGAGATTCGGGGTATCGCCCATTTTCTGGTCGGGGAGATAGAGGACGGCATCGAAGTTGACGACGGCATTGCCACCACCGGCGACGTAGGTCTTGAGCGCGTCAGCGGCGGGTTGCAGGTAGTCGCGCTTGGGCCCGCCGACGATGACGATGTTGCAAGCCTTCGGGACTTCGGGCTTTTCGATGAGCGAGATGGTCTGGGTCTTGTAGTTGTTCTTTTCGAGGGCGTCTTTGAAGGTGGAATAGCCTTCGCGGGCGGTGTCGCTGACGCGGTGCTCGCCGGAGCCTTCCACGAAGCAGACGGTACGGGTTCCGGTCTTGAGAGCGCGGATGAGAGCGCCGGTCAGTTCCTCTTCGGTGAGGGCTTTGGCGGTCTCTTTCTTGACGCCGCTATCGATGATGATGTCGCCAAAGTTGCGCATGCCTTCGATGCGGGCAACATCGGGCCGCTTGTCGGGATCGACGTAGTTCACCTTGAAGTTCGAGCTGAGGTTGCGGTAGCGATCAAACATGTCGCGGGCCTGCTCGTAGCGATCCGTCTTCTCGAAGTAGTAGACGTTGATTTCCTTTTTGAGGTTGCCAACAACTTTCTTCGTCTGATCGGAGAGCGTGAACCGCTTGTTCGCGGTGACGTCGAGGGTCTTGTTGTAGTCTTTTGCGAGCCAGTTGCCGACGCCGAGGATGGCGATGACAACGATGACGTAGACGCCTGCTTGCGCGCCTTGTTTTGCCTGACGGGATGCCATTAGGACCTCCACCGCAGAGATTCGAGTGACCGTTTCGTCATGAATAGCCCAAAGAAGATGACAGAGAGGTAGTAAACAAGATCTTTCGTATCGAGAACGCCTTTGGCGAAGGGTTCGTAGTGGGTGGGGATGGCGAGATACGCGATCACCTGCGCCCAGGACGCTTCGTTATAGGACGTCACCCAGCTAAGAACCCAGAGCAGGAGGGAGACGGCGAAGGTTGCGCCGCCGGCGATGATCTGGTTCCGGGTGGTGGTGGAGATGAAGGTTCCGATGGCCAAAAGGCAACCACCCTGGAGTGCCAGGCCGAGGAGGCCGGTGAGGACCGGGCGCCAGTCGGGTGAGCCCCAGATGAACAGGGTGGCGATGTTGAGGGCGGAGACGCCGAGAACACAGAGGTACATGGCCATGGCACCGGCCCATTTGCCGAGCACGATTTCCCAGTCGCGGACGGGCGAGGTGAGAAGCAATTCGATGGTGCCGGATTTCATTTCTTCTGCGAAGAGCCGCATGGAGATGAGGGGGATGAGGAAGAGGCCGACCACGCTGGAGTTGCCGAGCAGCGGGGCGATGACGTATTCGTTGATGCTCATCGGTTGCTGGCTGCCCTGCATCTGTTGCCTGAGGCCGCTCATGACGAAGAACGCGGTGGCGCTATAGAAGAAGTAGCCCGAGATGAGGCCGAAGAGGCCGAGGAGCAGGTAGGCGATGGGGGAGACGAAGTAGCTTTTGATTTCTTTGGAGCAAATGGTGAGAACGTTTCTCATTGTGCTGAACCCTCTGCTTCTTTCTTAGAATCGGTTTTGGCGTCGGTTTTTTCAGCGCGAGTCAGGTCGAGGAAGATTTCTTCGAGCGACTCGCCCACGGTTCTGAGTTCAGTCAGGTGCCAGCCGGCGTGGACGATAGTGCGGGCGAGGTCGGGGCGGATGAAGGAACCTTCGAGGCCCTCGACTTCAAAGGCAACATTGCCGGATTTGGAATCACGGGAGACGACGCGGGCGACCCCGGCGACTTCTTCCAGCTTCTGCTTCACAGTGAAACCGTCAGCGCCGGAGACTTCGATGGCGACGATTTCAGTTGCGCGGCCCCGTTTGTGAAGGGCGTCCACGGAATCGACAGCGACGATGCGGCCTTCATTGATAATGATGACCTTGCTGCAGGACTGCTCCACTTCGGAGAGGATGTGGGTGCTGAGGATGATGGTGTGGTCGCCGGAGAGGCTGGCGATGAGGTTGCGGACGTGGAGTTGCTGTTCGGGATCGAGGCCGGAGGTGGGTTCGTCGAGGATGAGAACCGGGGGGTTGTGGATGATGGCCTGGGCGATGCCGACGCGCTGGCGGTAGCCCTTGGAGAGCTTGCCGATGATCTTGTTGCGGACGTCGCCGAGGGCGGTGCGTTCACAGACTTCGTCGACGCGTTTTTTGATGTCGGCGCCGGAGATGCCTTTGAGACGCGCCACGAAGCTCAGGTAGTCTGAGATCTCCATTTCCGGGTAGACCGGGGGCGTTTCGGGGAGGTAGCCGATGTTGCGTTTGACGTCCATCGGCTGATCGAGGACGTCGAACCCGGCGACGCTGGCTTTGCCTTCGGTAGGTGGCAGGAAGCAGGTAAGGACCCGCATGGTGGTGGTTTTCCCGGCGCCGTTCTTGCCGAGGAAACCGACGATTTCACCTTTGCCAACCTCGAAGGAAATGTTATTGACCGCGACATTACGCGCGTATCGTTTCGTCAGACCTTCGACTGTGATCATAGTTGTGTAGTTACAGGCTTTGACGTGCTGGCGGGGGAGTTGTTTCGCGATTCGGCAAGAGACTAGACCGGGCGAAAAACCCCACGCCTAACTATGATACTACTCTGGCAGAAAGCCTGGGTCGAGAACCTGCTCGGGGGACCACAGGCTGATGGGAGTTGTGGCGGGAGGCGGGTTTCCCGAAGGGCATACCTGCATGCACGGGTATAGGCGTTATCGAAACTTTCGAGGAGATGACGTTTCAGGCTGGGCGTTCGGTCTGCAAGGAAATCGATTTCGCGACGGGAGTTGGAAATCGTGTCTTCCCGGGACCGAGTTCTCCGTTGCGGCTGGAGCTCCCAGTTGATCAAGTGAATCAGGAGGTTCTCAAGGTGCGAAATCATCGCACTCTTCAAGCTGTTTCCGAGATCGCGAATCTCCTCGGCAAGATTATCCCAGTCCAGACCCTCAGTTTGACGGTTCTCGATCAGGCGGGCCATTCCCTGGGTCCACAACACGAAATCCTCTTCATAGAGTGTCGCGGCGGGCGGTGCCATGATGTTCGATGCCATGTCTGATTCCTCGTCTATTTCAGCACAAATCGGCGTTCGCTGCGGGGTCGGCAAGCTGAAATTAACGTGTTCCGCGTGAGTTCTTTCACGGAGATTTGTCGCTGAAATCAGCAGGAGCACTGATTCAGACAGGTTGCGAAGGCGTGAGCTTCAGCCTCAGGTTTGTAAACACACTGCAATCGAATGTTCCGCACACCGAATGATCCAGCCAGCCAAATCCATGGGATATCGTCTCGGGCCGTACGTTGTTGACTCCGACAACGTTGAGTCCGACAACGTTGAGTCCGACAACCGCATCATCCTGCACGGAGACGCCGTGGTACGGATGCCGCCCAAATCAGTAGACCTCTTGTTGTGCCTCCTCGACCACAACGGAGGTATTGCACCTAAAGAGCGGCTTATTGCAAGGCTTTGGCCTGACACCGTGGTGCAGGAAAGCAGTTTGGCGCAAGCGATCCTGAAGCTCCGGCGGTCTCTAAAAGAAGGTTTCGGGGACGGAGAAATCATCCAAACTATTTCCAAGCGGGGGTACCGTCTTACCGTGGCGGTGGCGGTGGCGGTGGCGGTTACGGTGGCGGTTACGGTGGAAGATACTGTCTCCCGGCAGCGGACCGCAGATGAGCCTGCTGTTCTGTCACAGCTTTCTGCGGTCGACAACACCGCAAATGAGGCTTTGCAGATAGATCGAAGCGCGGCGAGGAACTGCCGTCTGATTCTGATGGCTGGTCTGGTAGTGGCAGGCCTGGCTCTGACGTGGTTCCGGTAGGCGGAAAGTAGCAGGTTGCGGTATCTGCCGGGGACCTAGGGTTTGATGTAGTGCACGAAGAGCGTTACATCCCGCCTCGCGGGATCGACCCCATAACCACTGCCCTGGCTGACCGCGAAGGTCTGGCCGGTGGCGGCCTTCATGAATACCGCCAGTTGTTGGGCTGCCTCCCGCGCCAACGGCGAGTAGTAAAAGACCGTTGAGCGCAGGGCGAACCATGAGGGACGGGTACTGTAAGTCGCGGTTTGGGGATCGAGGGAGTACCCCTCCGTTGCCAGCTTCTCGTTGAAGGCAAGTCTGGCAGTATCGTCCATGCCAAGCGTCTGCAAGCCGACGCCGTAATCCGATCTGGGCCGAGCGGTCTCCTTTTGATCACTCGATGCGCGGGCTTTTTCGACAAACGGGAGGTTGGACTTCAGGGTGGTGGAAACTTCTTTCTGGAGCTTTTCCGTTTGTTGCTCCACGCGTTTGTTGGTCGCGTCCAGTTCCTCGTAGCGGCGCAACAGTTCCGGATCCTTCGCTTTGCTGTTGGCGTCGCGGAGAGCGACCAACAACTTGCTGTTCTCTTCCTGAAGTACAGCAATCCGGTCGCTGGTGTTCTTCAGTTGCTGGTCGGTTGCCACGAGCTTCGATTCCCATTTGAACCCTGCAATGCTGCCCTCTTTGAAGCCAGCGTTCACAAGAATCGAGTTGAACTGGCCCGGAAACAGAACCAGCAGGACGGCCAGCACAAAGAGGGCAGCATCGCGCAGCAGCGCTACCAGATCTTTTCCTGTCGCTATTGCCTGAGAGAACATGATGGGGGTAAGTATACACCGGTCCCGCGATCCAGGCAGAGCTTCCCGAACGGATTGAAAAGCGGGAAAAACGCACTATTTGCTTCGAAACAGAGCGCTCTGGACGACCTCAGCCACGATATCGTGCAAGCCGTAGCCAGAAGGCGACGTTTTGGCCAGAATTCTGGCGATCTCCGGACGGTCTGCGAATCGGACCGGAGCTCCGGTTGCGTAGACGGTCAGCTGGGTTGCCATGTTTCGGGCGAGGAGAGCTTCGTCTGCGAGCAGGAGTTTTTTGAAGTCACGAATATCGGCAAACTCCCGACCGTCGGGCATTTTTCCGGTGGAGTCCACCGGGAGTGCGTAGTGGAACTGAAATGGTTGGCCATTCTTCCCCAGGCCTTTTACTGGCGGAACATTTTCATCGGCGCCACGATACCTGTCCCGCCAGGCACCCATAATGTCAAAGCTCTCCAGCGCAAAACCGGGGGGATCGAGCTTGTTGTGGCAGGAGGCACAACTCGGATCGGACCTGTGCTTTTCCAATTGCTGCCGGATGGTGACGGCACCCCGAATGTCGGGTTCCACAGCAGGTACGGCTGGAGGCTGGGGGATTTGGTAGCCGAGGATTCGCTCCATGATCCACTTGCCTCGCATGACAGGCGAGGTGGTTGTTCCGTTGGCCGTTATCTTTAAGATGCTGGCCTGAGTCAGGAAGCCGCCGCGCACACTGTTGGGGGGCAGATCGACGCGGCGCATGGCGACACCCTGAACTCCGGGAATTCCGTAATGCACGGCGAGTCGTTCGTTCAGGAATGTGAATTTTGAGGCCACTACGTTGCGGGCGGGCAGATTCTGCTTGAGCATCTCGGTGAAGAAAAGCTGCGATTCAAACAGCGCCGCTTCGCTCAAGGCGTCGTCGAGGTAGTAATCGTTGTAGAGCGTGGAGGACGCAGTGGAGTCCTCCATCTTGCGAAGATCGAGCCAGTAGTCGAGGAACGCCTCGATGAAGCGGTTGCTTCTGGGGTCATGCAGCAGGCGTTCGGTTTCTGCCTTTAAGACGGCGGACTGGTGGAGGTCGCCTTTCGAGGCATGAGCCCGCAGCACGGCATCGGGGCGGGAGTTCCACAGGAAGAGCGACAGCCGTTCGGCAAGCGCATAGTCGTCAAGCAGACCCGGTTTTTCGCGAAGGTAGACATAGCCGGGCGAGGCCAGGATGGCCGTATAGGCCGTGATCATGGATTCGGTAAACGACAGGCCGGCGGTTCGCTGCGAAGTCGCCAGAGCAGCGAAGCGATTCACATCGGCTTCCGGAACAGGCCGAAGATAGGCCTTCTGCAGAAACTGTCGGAGCAGGCGTTCGGTATCGTGCGAGGGGTCTTTAGAGACGACCTCGAACTTCGTGGCATTGAGGCCTTTGCCTGGGGCCTTTTCTTTGAGGGGCAGATCTCCGAAAAGGGTCTGGTATCCGGCAGTCGTTGTTGCGTCCTGTAGTGGCCCTTCCACTTCCATCCACTGGAAGGCGACACCAGGTGCGCCGCTCTCGGTCATTAGAGGGTTCCTGAAGTTGTTCGGGCGGGACCGAAAGAGGCGAGAGGCATCCGGCACAAGCGTTTCACCGGCGAGCAACCACACTTCACCGATATCGTGAACGGCAGGAGTCGGGGTCAAATCGAAGCCGGCGACGCGGCGGTTCAGAACACCTTTGCGCGTATAGACGTTGACGGCTTCGTCCCGCTGCCCTGGACTCACGGCTTCAAAGTTCGGCAGATGGCTGCGGGGGGCGGGCAACGGTGCGGCCCAGATCGTATAACCGGAGAATTTGACGCGGTAGCGACCGGGAACGGGCGCATGGAAACTGTCCCACGCATATCGAAAACCGGTCACGTAATTGCTGCTGACCCAGCCCATGGCCTCTTGTTCCCGGGTATCCGGGCTGGTCATGGGGCTCGTTTTGGCCCAGACGTCGCGCTGCCCTTTTAACCCGAGAAGGGGGTAAACCTGGCGGTCGCCCTGTTGGTTCCAATGGTTGACTTTGTTGGTGATGTCAGGGGTCTCGCGGGCATAGTAGCGACGGGTGGTCGTGGGCACGGTGGCGTAGGGTACCGAGATAACCTGCCGGATTGCGTAGTCGGCAGCGGCCAGATATCTGGCGAGGTGGACGTGAGATACATCGAGCGCGTCGCCGATCTTGTTGAAACGGAACGCCTCACCGTCGTCGGGAAACTGGCCTTTAAGCTGCAGCCAGGGCGCACTCAACAGATCCCGCAAAGAGTTTTCGTATTCGTAGCCGTTCAGCCGTCGCTGAGTTGTACGGCCCTCGCGGGCGGTTTCGAGTCGCTGTTGGGCGGTCAGGGTGGCCGAGAGGGACGAGAGGAAGGCTTTGGTTTCGAGCGCATCGGGGCGCTGCCGAATGGTTTTGGGCGGCATTTCGCCGGCAGCCAGGCGGTCATGGACCTTCACCCATTTTTCGACAGTCGGGGGATCGAGCTTCGTGGTGGCTGAAACAGGATAGGCGAGAGCTGTAAGGTCCAGGTTTCCCATTTTCGCCGGACCGCTGTGGCACCCGGCGCAATTTTTCTTCAGGAATGCAGCGGGGTCCACTGCCGCGGCCAGTGGTGCCGCGGCAATAAGGAGCAGGATAGTCCGCGGGCTACGCAAGGTCCAAACCACGCATGGTGCCGGTTGAGGACGCAAACCGATCCGTCTCAATGCCGAGCCTTTGGAGCATGCTGACAAACAGATTGGGTAAGGGGTAATTCTGCAGACGGTCGAAGGCCAGATGCTGCCCGTGTTTGAAGCCGCCACCAGCGAGGATTACCGGCATGTTTGAGCAAACATGGGCATTGGCATCGCCAAAGTTCGAGCCGTACAGAACCATAGTCCGGTCGAGCAGGGATTCGTCGCCTTCACGGACAGATTTCAAGTCCGACAGCAAGCCTGCCAGCAGCTTCATGTGCATCTCATCAATGATGCGCAGTTGGGCTTTCTTCGACTCGGACTTTCCGTGGTGTGACAGATTGTGATAGCTATCAGTGAGTTTGGCGTCGTCAAACTCCAGCACCGGTCCGCTGACACCTTCGAGCATCAGGGTGACTGCGCGGGTGGAGTCGGTCTCAAAAGAGAGCCGGGCCAGATCGTACATGACTTTCACTTTTGCCATGTACTGGGCCGGATTATTGGGGTCGACTGGCACTTCGGCGTGCACCACAGGCTTCGGCTTTGTCTCCCAGCCTTTCGAGGCCTGCAGGCGATGCTCCAGATCCCGGACACTGGTGAAGTATTGATCGAGACGATCCTTATCTTTGGTGCCAACGCTGCTGCTCAGCTCTTTGGCCTGACCGGCAATGGTATCGAGGATGCTTTGGCCTGTCTCCAGCTTCTGAATCTGGGCTTTAACTTGCGCGGGGCTGCCCTGCAGGAACATCTCCTTAAACACTGAGGCTGCTTTGTCTTCGGGCGGAATTGCCACGCCGGTGCCGGACCAACTGAGACTGCGCGACCGAGTGTTCACGGCCAGGGTGAGGGAGGGAAATGCTCGGGCAGGAAGCCGAGGTTGTTGCAGATGCCGA
>RGPS01000164.1 GCA_010084195.1 Terriglobia bacterium | reverse complement strand
CTGCGCCCGCTGCCACGATCACAAGTACGACCCCATCGCGCAAAAAGAGTTCTACCAGCTCTTCGCGTATTACAACAGCACCGGCGAGATCACCAAAGAGTCCGAACGCGGCGAATTCTACAAGCCATTCATTGACCTGCCGACCGCGAAGGAACTCGAAACCTCAAAGGCCTACTGGGCCAAAGCAACCGACCTGAGCCGCGAAATTCTGGCGAAGATCGACGAACTGCAGGCCGTTCCAGTGGACCCGGCGAAGCCCGCGCAGAAAGACGCCGACCTGGCAAAGCTTCTCGCCGGTCTGCGCACGCATATGAAGCCGCTGGGCGTCCCCGGCTCACCGGAATTCCACTGGCCGCAACCCTACCTCACCCGCGCCCTGGTAATGAAGGAACTGCCGCAACCCCGCGAAAGCTTCATCCAGCAGGGCGGCGATTTCCTGCAACGAGGCGAGCGTGTTTATCCGGAAGTTCCCGCAGTGCTGTCTCACGGCAAAAAGGTCGGTGGCACCCGCCTCGATCTTGCGAAATGGCTGGTCGATCCCGCAAACCCGATGACCGCCCGTGTCACCGTGAACCGCATGTGGCAGGAGTACTTCGGCAAAGGCATCGTGGAAACGCAGGACGATTTCGGTCTCATCGGCACGCGCCCCACCCACCAGGAACTTCTCGACTACCTCGCCTCCGAGTTCATGTCGAACGGCTGGAAGCAGAAGCCGATTCATAAGCTGATCGTCATGTCGGCCACCTACCGCCAGGGCTCGAAGAAACGCGAAGATCTGGACGAAGTGGATCCGTATAACAAACTGCTCGCCCGCCAGGTGAGGCTCCGTCTCGACGCCGAAATCATCCGCGACGCCGCGCTGGTTTCCAGCGGCCTGCTCACCCCCACGCTTGGTGGAGACCCCGTTTATCCGCCTCTCCCCGACAACGCCATGAAGGGCAGCCAAATCAGCCGTCCCTGGAATACCAACACCGATGGTGACCGGTACCGCCGCGGAGTCTACACGTTCTTCTTCCGCGGCTTGCCCGCGCCGTCACTGGCGCTCTTCGATGCGCCGGATGGAACTTCCTCCTGCACGCGCCGTATCCGCTCCAACAGCCCTTTGCAATCGCTCACCCTGCTGAATGACGAGGCGTTTCTGGAGTTTGCGGGTGCCCTCGCAAAACGCACCGTCAAAGAGGGCGGCACAACCGATCAGGACCGCATGAATTATGCCTGGCTCCTGGTGGTAGGCCGTAAGCCGCAGGCCTCGGAATCCCTCCGCCTGATGAAGTATCTGGCAGAGCAAAAACAGGTTTACACAGAAGATTCGAAGTCCGCCGAAGAGTTACTGAAACGCCCCGGTATGGCCGCCCCGGCCGGGGCCGATAAAAACACCATCGCCCAACTGGCAGCGTGGACCGCGGTGAGCCGCGTCCTCTTTAACCTCGACGATTTCATGACCCGGGAGTAACCAATAGAATGAACCTCGACGATTTCAATCTCGAAGACCAGATCCTGCTCCAGCAAACCCGCCGCCATTTTTTTGACCGCTGCGGCGTGGGCGTCGGGCGCGCGGCTCTGGCGGCGCTGCTCGCGGGAGGTAAGCTCTCCGGCGCAGCCACCTCCGACAAGCCCCTGAATCCGATGGCCCCAAAGCCGACGCACTTCCCGGCAAAGGTGAAGAACGTTATCTTCCTGTTCATGGCCGGCGCCCCCAGCCAGCTGGACATGTTCGACTACAAGCCGAAGCTGAAGCAGTTCGATGGCACCGTCGCGCCCGATGAACTCATCAAAGGCAAGCGCTTCGCCTTCATGGACACGTTTGCAAAGAACCCGCCCAAACTGCTGGGAACAAAGCGCGAATTCAAGCAGTACGGCAAGTCCGGCTTCTGGTTTTCCTCGCTCATGCCCCACATGGCAGGCGTTGCCGATGACCTCACCATGATCCACGGGATCTCAGCCGAGAACTTCAACCACGCCCCGGCCAAGTGCTATATGAACACCGGCTCCATCCGGTTCGGACGGCCCTCCGTCGGCTCCTGGGTCACCTACGGCATTGGTTCGGAATCGAGTGACCTGCCCGGCTTCGTTGTGCTCCAGTCCGGCCCCCGTGGCCCGCGTGGTGGTGCGGCGCTGTGGTCCAGCGGCTTCCTGCCCACCGCCTATCAGGGCGTACCCTTCCGCTCCGGTGGCGACCCAATTCTCGACCTTTCCACCCCGCGCGGCATCCCCCACGGCACTCAGGAACAGACTCTGGCCGCCGTCCGGGACCTGAACCGCATCAAGCTCGAAGCCACCGGTGACGATGAAATTAACACCCGCATCGCCGCCTACGAAATGGCCTACCGGATGCAAACTTCCGGCCCCGACCTGATCGATTTCTCAAAGGAAAGCAAAGAGACCCTCGACATGTACGGCGTGGAACCCGGTAAACCGTCCTTCGCCAACAACTGTCTCCTCGCCGCCCGACTGGTAGAGCGCGGAGTCCGCTTCGTCCAGCTTTATCACGCCGATTGGGACCACCATGCCGATATCGGTGAGCCTCTCGATCAGGTCACCAAAGAAGTGGATAAACCCAGCGCCGCGCTCATTAAAGATCTGAAGCGCCGCGGCCTGCTCGACAACACCCTCGTCATTTGGGGCGGCGAATTCGGGCGCACCCCGATGAGCGAAGCCCGTGACGCCGGCAAAGTCGGACGCAACCACCACATTGACGCCTTCACCATGCTCTGGGCCGGTGCCGGCCTGAAGCCCGGAACAAAGATCGGCGATACCGATGATCTCGGCTTCTCCCGCACCGGAGAACCGATTGACGTCCATGACTTACATGCGACCCTGCTCCATCTGATGGGCGTGGAGCACACCAAACTGACGTTCAATTTCCAGGGCCGGGCTTTCCGATTGACCGACACGGCAGGCTCCGTCATCAAGTCGATGCTCGCATGATCGGTATCAACATGATTCGCGTTGGCTTCGTTTTTTCAATCACCGCAGTAATCGCAACAGCACAGGACGGCAAGGCGTTGTTCGAAAAGAAGTGCAGCTTCTGCCACGCCTCCACCACGGACGAGCGCAAGCTCGGCCCCTCGCTCAAAGGCCTCAACAAGGGCGTAATGCCCGACGCGATCGCCAAACCTGCCACCCGCGAAAATATCCTGCTCAAGATAAACGACGGCGGAGGAGGCATGCCGGTCTTCCGCGACCTTCTCACAAAAGAAGAAAAAGACGCCATCGTCGCCTACGCCATGACGCTGTAGCCCGCATATTAGGATTGCATTGAGAACACTGGAGATCCCACCTATGGCCCGCGCCGCGAGTATTGCCGTTTTGATTTTGGTTGCCTGCAATTCCCGGACCTCCCTGCCGGTCACCCTGAAATGAAGCGGACCCTGCCCATTGTGCTCAGTCTGGCGGGCGTCTGCTTCGCGCAAGGTGCCCCGGCGCAAGTCAGCCCAGATGACGGTCGCACCGACTTCACCGAAGTCTTCCAGCGTGCCCTCGATACCGGCCACCTACGAATTCCTGGCGATCCTCTGGGCGCTGGTGCCCGCATCACGCCGGTCCTCGAAAACGGCAGCATAACCAGCCTGCGTCTCGACTCGCCAGGCGAGCGATACTGCAAAGCACCGGAGATTCGACTCGAAGGGGATGCCCAGGCCGCAGCAGAGATTGATGCAAATTGCCGTATATCCGCGATCCGTGTCATCAGTGGCGGCTCAGGCTACACCACTCCACCTCGGATCTTCATTACTCCCCACCCCCGCTGCTATAGGATTTCACAGCTTCGGATACCGATTGGTGCCCTCGTGGAAGGCGACGGCTTCTCTTCCTGCCTGATTCCCGGAGATGCCACAAAGCCTCTCCTGTTCTCGGAAGGTGCCTCTGGCTTCCATCTCCGCAACTTCGCTGTGGAGGGCCGTCGACTCTCTGATGTGGGCATGCAATTCAATGGCGGACTGACCGACGATGCCGCCCGTTCCACGCTGGAAGGCATCGTGATTACCGGCTTCCGCCAGAAGAACATCGAACTCAACAAGAGCTACGGCTTCGTTTTCACCAACGTCCACTCAGCAGGCTCAGGCGGCTGGGGCCTCTACCTTCGCGATGGCTACAATAACGCCACCCAAATCATCAGCGGCGAATATTCCGGCAATAGTATTGGCGGAGTCTACGTCGGCTCCCGGAGCATTCTTTTCCACTTCAGCTCTATCGCCGAAGCCAATGGCAAGTATGGAATTTACTACCGCGGGCCCTCCCACGGCATCCTCATTGACAACGCCTACTTTGAAGCCAACGGCCGCGATGGCCAGGGCTGGGATCTGCGCGGCGAATACAACGACTACGACAAACCCACCAGAGGTCTAACCGTCCGCAACACGCTGTTCAACTCAGCCCATGCCGAAGGCGCTGCTTTTCTCGAAAACACCGTCGATATCGAGCTCTCGCACAACACCGGAATGCCGCCCATGCTGGGTATGCCGTTCACAGCCAACTCCCTGCGCATCGGCAAGGGTTCCGGCATGCTGCGGGTGGATGGCAACACCAGCCTCTCGGTCGCGAACACCGCCGGGACTCACATCCACACGGAAATCCCACCCGGGACACAAAGTCTGTTTACCAGCGAACTGCCCTCACGAATCGCACTCCCGCCGGGCTCCGGCGCAGCAAACATCACCACTGTGTCGCGAAAAGTCGCAGTCCCTTCCGGCCATATGGTCGGTGCGGGCGTCTGGATGAGAACGGACACCGGAACAGCCTCCGCCTGGGTGGAAATCGCCGATACGGTCAGCAGCTACACAGGAACCCTGGTCAATCAACCCCACCGGCAAACCCTCGGCCCCGAATGGCAGTGGGTTTCCATGAACGTGGCAACAGATGCGGACGCCAAACTGAAAACCACAAACGTCAATTTCCGCCTCTACCGTAACGACGGCAGTGAGACGAAGGCGATCTACTTCCGGGCCCCCATCGCGTGGCGCGACATCGCCGGAACCCCGGCCCGCAAGACGATCCAGAGCTTCTCTGCAACGCCCAGCGAAACCCGGCGAACCAACACGTCCGAGGGACACTCCGCCACCTTACCCAGCAAGCCGTGATAGATCGCGATCATCGCCCACAATGACGGCTGGGATTCGGGATCAGTCATTTCCAGTAACGGCGATGCCTCGCGGTAATAACGTTCCGCTCTCTCAATCTCAAATTCCATCAGGCTGACGAAACGCTCCGTGCGCAGCCCCGCCGCCAGTTGTTCCGCCGTAACACCAAAACGATCCAGATCTTCCTGCGGCAGATACTGACGCCCCAGCTCCGCATCTTCCTTCACGTCCCGCAGGATATTGGTCAACTGGAATGCAATCCCGCATTTTTCCGCCAACACCAAAGCTTCATCGCCCGAAAACCCAAAGATGTGGATCGTCGTCAGCCCCACCACCGAAGCTACCCGATAGCAGTACCTGTACAGTTCGTCGAACGTTTGAATCCGCACGGGCTCCAGATCAGAAGCCACGCCGTCAATCATGTCGTGAAAATACCGATGCGGAATCCCGTACCGTTGCACAGCATCGAGAAACGCGGGCCAGATCGGCCCAGCCAGCGGTCTACCAGCCAGCGCCTGATCCAGAGCACCCCGCCACTGCTCCATCGCGCCCCTTGTAGCACCTGCTTCATCGCTCAGGTCGTCACAGTAACGCATGAAGGCGTACATCGCGCACATCGCGTTCCGGCGAGGCTCATCCAGCAGGATAAACGAGTAATAGAAGTTCTTCGCCCGCGCCTTCGCCACGGCCCGGCAATGCGCATAACTCGCTTCCAGTTCGGTCATGCGGCCTTCGCAAATGCCGTCCGCACCAGCGAGGTAATCAGCAGGCGGACTCTCTCACCCTTCGATACCTTTGGTCTCCGCGAAAGCACGTCAAAGCCCTGTTTCTCAATCTTGTCCAGAATCAGCATGCCGCCCCGGCTGAACAGGTCCAAATCCAGCGACAATCGCCGATTCACCATGTTGACCAGAGGCAGTCCGGTCAGAAAAAACCCGCGGGCGTAATCGACCGCCTCCCGCATCACGTCCCGAAACCGGCCATCGAACTTGTGGGCAAACATCTCGTCCACCGTGTAGTTGTGCCGCGCCAACAGATCAAGCGGGAGGTAGACCCGATCTTTGAGCTGATCTACGGTCACATCCTGCCAGAAATTCGTTAATTGCAGCCCGGTGCATGTGGCGTCGGAAAGTCGCTGCCGTTCCGGGTCCGAATAGCCGCACAAATACAGCACCAGCCGCCCCACCGGATTGGCTGAGTTGACGCAGTACCCCAAAACCCCGGCCCAGTCATCGTATCGGGTTACGGTCTGGTCCTGAATGAAGGCCGTGATCAGATCGGCAAACGGCTGCCTGGGGATCCCGTACTTCTTTGCCGTCCCGCGGAGTGCGACGAAAACCGGATGTCTCACTTCCCCGCCCTCATACATCCGGTCCAGTTCGTCGCGCCACCAGGCGAGTAACCGCAAGCTATCCGCCGTGTCGCCCAGTTCGTCGCCCAGATCGTCAGCCCAGCGGCAGTACGAGTAGACGTTATAGAAATCCTGATGGAGGTGCTTCGGCAGCAGGAAGCTGACCACATGAAAATTCTCGTAGTGATGGGTCGCGAGCCAGTGTGTGTACTGTTCGGCCTCCGTTAGACCCCAGGCACGCTGCATCGCCTCCGCATTGCGGACGAAGTCAGCCGGAACTAGAGGGTTGGACATCTCCTACGGGATGATGGCGGTCTTCAAAGTGCGATCGCCTTCGGCCAGCCGGAACAGAACGGCCGAAATATTCTGGAGAGGTTCTTCGGCATCCACGAAGTCTCGAGCCGTAATGCCACCGCTGGCAATCACATCCAAAGCTTCCCGCATGGTTGCAGGAGTGTGGTGGAAGCTGGCTTTGCAGGTGATCTCCGAGTAATGCAGGAGGTTGGTATCGAGCTCCACCTTTGTCCCCATCGGGGGGCCACCAAAGAAGTTTACCGTGCCACCGCGGCGCAGCATTTCCACAGACCAATTCCAGGTCTCCGGCTTGCCAACCGCCTCAAAAACGATGTCCGCGCCGTGTCCGCCCGTCAGTTCCCGGACTGTCGCCACCGGATTCTGGGTATCTTCGGTCGCCACAAACCGATCCGCCCCCAAACGAAGAGCCTTCTCTTCCTTCAGGCGACGACGCCCCACTGCAATCACCCGCGCACCACGCATCTTTGCCAAGCGGATAAACATGGAACCGATCGGCCCCACCCCGATGACGACCACCGTGTCGCCCGGACGCATTTCGGTATCTTCCACACCCTTCACCACGCACGCAAGCGGCTCGGCCAGGGCAGCATCCCGATAATCCAGATGCGGCGGAATCACGTACGTGTTGAGCCGGACAATCCGCGAGGGAATCCGAATGTACTCCGCATACGCCCCGTTGTTGAACAGCAGATCTTCGCAGAGGTTGACGCGGCCACGGCGGCAATAAAAACAACGCAGACAGGGAGCCGAATTGGCAGCGACAATCCGCTGCCCAATATCGAAACCCTTCACGCGCTCGCCCACTGCCACAATGTCACCCGCCAACTCATGTCCAAACAGAGCCGGAGGTACGATCATGCGGGCGTGATAGCCGCGGAGAAAAACCTTAATATCGGTTCCGCACGTGAGCGCAGCACGAACCCGCACCAGCAGATCATCCGGACCCACCGTGGGGATAGGAATTCGCTCCACCTGAACGTGCTCTTTGCCATAGAGCACCGCCGCCAGCATTGTATCGGCAGCTCGGGTGTCTGTGGAACGAGCCTCTGCCAAATGTTTTCCGCTCAAGCCGTCAGCTCCTGCGGGCGTACTATCACCTTCAGAGGGTTTTCCTCCGGGAATTCGCCAGGATGAGTTGCGAGACGGAATGCACGTTCAATCTTATCAAGCGGAACTCTATGGGACACAAGCAGGTGGACCGGCAGCTTGCCACTGAATACCAGATCAGCCGCTTCTTTTTGGATGTCAACCGACGCGCTGTAGGACCCCAACAGCTGCCGCTCACCAACGCAAATACTGGCGCCCGAGAGCTCAATTCGTTCTTTATCTGACGTCTGGGCGAACAGCATAATCTTTGCCCCGGGCCTCGTGGAGGCAATCGCCTGCTCTACCAGGCCTTTCACCGCCGTCGCCACAATCACCATGTCGGCCCCGCGGCCCTCGGTCAGGTTACGAAGCTTCGCGCCCACATCTGCATGGCGAGGATCCAGCGCATGGTCCGCACCGCATTCCAGAGACAGTTCCAACCTTTTTGCAATCGTATCCGAGGTCACGATCGTGCAGCCCCGCAGCCGCAGCAACATGGTAAAAATCAGCCCGATAGAACCTTGCCCCTGCACCAGAACCACGTCGCCGGGCTGGGGATCGCACTGCTCTACCGCTTTGACACAGGTGTTGACCGGCTCCACGAAAGCCGCCGTGTCAAACGAGACGCCATCGGGAATCTTCTCCACGCCTCGCTCCACGATCCAGGCCATCACCCGGACATACTGAGCGAAGCCCCCCCCGGCGGGCTCAAAACCAGCGGTTACCCCCACCTTCTTATAGACCGGACACTGCGCGTATAATTTCCTGGCACAGTAGAAACAATCGCCACAGGGTATGTGGTGAAACACAATGACCCGATCACCCGGAACATACTTCGTCACCGAAGAACCCACCGCAGCGACCACTCCCGCCGTCTCGTGCCCGTAAATCCGGGGAGGCGGCAGCAGATCGTATTCAATTTTCTTCAGGTCCGTGTGGCAAACGCCGCAGGACTCCACACGAATGAGGATTTCCCCCGCGCCGATAGCGGGTGTCTCCACATCGTCCACCGAAACCAGATGATTTCCCCGGTAGACCGCAGCTTTCATGCTCGCGGGCGGGGCGTCAAAAACTACAGAGGGCAAGAAACTCTCCCAAATTTTCAGATGCGAGCGCCGTCCGTTTTGCAAGAGAATACAACTCCGGAATGCGGCTCAGGGGTTTAGCCAGGGCGTTCAACAAGAGGGCGGGAATGTTGAAGCGTCCATCAGACATAAGTAACTTATTAAAATCGTTCGCGAAGTCCTGCCCCGCAAGATCACTAACAGCGCGAACACAATAGAATGGCACACCCAGGCGTTCACTTGCATCCGCCACTCCTGCCGATTCCATCTCCACCACCAAAGCCCCGGTCGTCCGGAGCTGACTCTTCTCAGATGCTGTCGCGGCAATCCTGGCGACAGAAATCAGCGGGCCATGTTTAGAACCAGGCCCAACCAGCTGCGCAGGAATCCACTTTCGCCCGCCACCGCGAATTTCGGTGGGCACGAAAACGTCACCAATTTGAAGGGACGAGTCCAGGGCCCCGCAGGTTCCGATACTGACAAATGCCGAGGGCTGCAGGACTTCCACCACACCAACCGCCGCCCGCGCTCGCTCCTGCCCTGCACCGTTCGCGATTGCAATTACGTCCCGCCCCTGCCATTTGCCGGCACGTACCCAATGGACCGGCAGCTCCGGCTTCGTCAGCGCATCCCAACGGCCCACCCAGGGGCCGCATTCCCGGTGATCGGCTGCAATGAACACCACGGGCCGGGTCACCTCTGTGCCCCCATTTGCTTTTGCTCTTCAAACCACTGAATCGCGTCCATGAAAGCCGTCACGGGGGACTCGGGCTGATAACCCAGCTCGTTCGTCGCTTTGGCGTGTGAAACCCACATCTTTTTCTTCGCCATCCGGACCGCCTCCATAGGCACCCGGGGCGGAATCCCCGTCAAATTGGCAAACCCCGTCGTCACCATGCCTGCCACCCACGCCACCGCATGCGGCAGCTTCACCAGGGGTGGACGACGCCCCGTCAGATGCGCCAGTTCCCGAAGGATCTGCGCCAGCGTCATGTTTTCGCAGCCCAGAATATACCGCTCACCAACAACACCCTTCTCCGCCGCCAGCAGGTGCCCCAGCGCCACATCCCGAACATTCACCACGTTCAGACCAGTGTCAATGTAGGCAGGCATCGCACCACGCAGGAAATCGCGCACAATCGCTCCGGTGGGCGTCGGCTTGAAATCATGGTCACCCATCGGGGCCGTCGGATTCACAATCACCACCGGCAGGCCGGCATTGGCAAAATCCAGAGCCACTCTTTCGGCCAGAAACTTGGAACGCTTGTAGGTTCCCGCCATTTCTTCTTCTGCCACCGGGGTCCGCTCGTCACCGATCCCGGGGCCATCCTGTGTGGCGGTTGACGAGCCATTCGTCGGAATCCCGATGCACCCCACCGTGCTCGTATAGACGACTCGCTCCGCCCCCACAGCCTCAGCCGCCGCCAGCATGTTCCGGGTGCCACCGACATTGGATCGGTACAGGTCTTCGGGGTTCTTCGACCACAACCTATAATCGGCGGCGACATGGAACACTAACCCGCAGCCATCTGCTGCCCGAACCAGCGATGCCGGATCCCGCAGGTCGCCCTCGAACTCTTCCACATCCAGTTCCGGAACGCGGCCCAAACCCCGCACCAGAGCGCGAACATGGTAGCCCCGTTCCAGCAGCAGGCGCGCGACATGCCAGCCGATAAAGCCAGTCGCCCCGGTAACTAATGCGGGTTTCATGCTGGTTTCAAATTCGAGCCTACCGGTTGGCCGCCTGCGCCCTGGCGAAAGCCGACAGCGCAATCAGCGGAAAATAGATTCGGTAGTAGTGATAGTTGAGGTAGAAAACGCGCGGGAAACCGGTCCCTGTCGCCTGATCCTCGTCCCAGGAGCCATCCGGTTTCTGATTGGAAACCAGGTAGTCCACCGCATGCTGCACGCTGGAACTATAGGTGTCTCCGCCCGCCAGCAACCCCATCAACGCCCACGCAGTCTGTGAAGGCGTGCTCTTCGTGCCTGTGTACGTATTGTTGTCGTAACTGGCGCAACTCTCACCCCAGCCACCGTCGGAATTCTGCAGGGCGCGAATCCACTCATTAGCTCTCTGGATATGCGGCTCGTGGTCGTCCTCGTTCATTGCCTGCAAGCCCCGCAGGGCAAAGCACGTGCCATAGAGGAACGCCACACCCCAGCGGCCATACCAGCTGCCGTCAGGCAATTGAGTCCGCAGCAGGTAATCGATAGCTTTCCGGCAGGCCGGGTGGTTGCGGTCGAAGCCATTCGCGGCCAAAGCTTCGAGCGTACGCCCGGTAATGTCGGCACACGTCGGGTCCAGCATGGCATTGTGGTCTGCAAACGGGACGTGGGTCAGAATTTCCCAGTTGTTATCCACATCGAACGCTGCCCACCCGCCGTCAGAAGACTGCATGGCCAGCAACCAGTCGATAGCCCTTTTCCGGGTCGCTTCCTGGGCTGCCGGGTTCCCCGCCTTCATGTACTTAAAAGCCAGCATCACCATGGCGGTGTCATCAATGTCCGGATACCAGTCGTTCTGAAATTCAAACGCCCAGCCCGAAGGCTCGGTAATGGGTCTCTTGATCGACCAGTCGCCCTTGCGCCGAATCTCTCGGTCCAGCAGCCAGTCCGTCGCCTTCTGCAGCGCGGGAGAATCACCGTAACCGGCTTCCCCTAACGCATACCCACCAATGGCCGTGTCCCATACAGGTGAAAAGCAAGGCTGGAAGAACAGCTCCTTGCCGTCGTCCACCATCAAATGCTCAAACTGGCGAATCGCGGCCACCCGCAGAGGGTTGTCCGCCGCATAACCGAGGACATCCATCGCCATAATGGAATACTGCATCGGCGGATAGATCGCACCCAAACCCTCGGAATGCTTCATTCGCTCCAGCATCCAGTGCTCGCACTTTCTTATCGCTGCGGCCCGAATACGGGCGTGGCCGTACTTTTCCCAAAGTTTGAAGATCCGGTCCGACTGGATAAACGTCGTGCGCCAGCTGAGCCAGGAGTTATCGGACTCGAACGTGATGCTCTTTCCCGGAATGAAAAGTTCTTCCAGGCTGAAACCCGCAGGAACTGGTCGCTGCGGGTCATACGCGTGCACAATGGCCAGCGAGACCACAATCGCCCGGGTCCACGAGGACATCTGGTAAAGCAGCCCACCAGGTAAGAGCAGAAACTCCGGAGGAATACTCGGCGTCCCTTCGCGAGGATACAGGCCAAACAAACTCAGGTTGACCTTGGTGTAGCTGTTCGCGCTTTGGACCCCGCCCAGCGCGATAATCCGATCCCGCAACCGAGCCAAACGCTCGTCTTCGAAGCGCAATCCGGCAATCTTGAGCGCGAAGTACGCCTTCACGCTGGCGCTGACCTCGCTCGGGCCGTCCACATAAATATTGAAGCCGCCGTCGGGAAGCTGCCGCGACAGGATCCGGTCCACAGCGCGCTGAATCTGAGATCGATTCGCGGGATTCCAGACCCCGTCCACCGGGGCATGGAGCCACAACTGTAGAAGAATGAAATCAGATTCGAGGGTGGTGTCCGCAGTCAGCAGGGCACACCAGTAGCCATCGTTGTGCTGTAGCCCCAGTAAATACTCCGCTGCCCCATCCGCAGCCTGGCGGGCACCTGCGACTACCGCTGCCTTAACCTGTAAAGTCGACATCATCTCCGAAATGAACGCAAGAAAACCCTAACGCCCCAAATGATCTAACGAGTAATGCTGACGAATTGTGCGGCCACCGCGCCCAATTCGGGCGGAAGGGAGAATCGGACGTCTTCCTCGATCATTTCCACTTCCTCCAAATTGGAGTACCCAATCTCCTGCAGGGACTCAACTATCTGCTGCACCAAATGTTCCGGAGCCGAAGCGCCCGCCGTGACACCCACCGTGCACGCCTCCGCCAGCCATGTCTGATCCACACCAGCCCAATCGTTTACGAGGAATGACTGTACGCCATAGGTATGCCCCACTTCCACCAGACG
>RGPS01000163.1 GCA_010084195.1 Terriglobia bacterium | reverse complement strand
CCCTCATCAATTGGCCGCAGCCGAACCCTCCCTCCGCCCCGGCCTCGCCGGAGGTCTCCGAATGCCCGCCGACAGCGTCTGTTATCCCCCCTGCGCCGCCCGCTATCTCCTCTCCGGCATTCCAGTTCAGCTCAACCACCCCGTCACCAACCTGGCCGACCTCGACGCAGGCATCATCGTTCTCGCCACCGGAACCGCCGTCACCCGTTTCATCCCCTGGGCCCCGGTCGCCCCCCGCAAAGGCCATCTCCTCATCACCGACCGCTACCCCGGCTTTCTGACCCACCAACTCATCGAACTCGGCTACCTCAAGAGCGCCCACGCCGTAGCCACAGACTCCGTAGCCTTCAACGCACAGCCCAGAGCTACCGGCCAGATCCTCATCGGCTCCTCCCGCCAGTTCGGCACCGAAGACCCGGTAATTGAACAGCACATGCTCAGCCGCATGCTCGCCCGGGCCCTCGAATACATGCCCGGCCTCGCCCACCTGCAGGGCCTCCGCACCTGGACCGGCTTCCGCGCCGCCACCCCCGACAAAGTGCCCCTCATCGGCCTCTGCCCCGGCTACGACAACCTCTATTTAGCCACCGGCCACGAAGGCCTCGGCATCTCCACTTCGCTGGCTACCGGACGCCTAATCGCCGACGAAGTCATGGGCCGAACCTCCGAAATCCCCCGCGAATGGTACGCCCCCGGAAGGGAGTTTCCGCACCATGACTAACCTCACCCTCCGCCAATCCGTAACCGGCGAACCAAGAGGCCCCCTCTGCGGAATGGGAATCTGCTTCGAATGCCGCGACGCCCACAACCTCCGAACCTGCCAAAGCCCGACCACCCCCTGTAGTCGGCTTTCCCGGCTGCCGGGCGTTGTCATCGTCGGAGCCGGACCAGCCGGCATCGCCGCCGCCCTCAAACTCCGCGAACTCAACCAACCCTTCACCATCCTCGACGACAACCCCACCGCCGGAGGCCAGATCTGGCGAGGCGACCAGGCCCGAACCAACCTCCTCGGCCCCGACCTAAGAACCACAACCCGCGTCATCTCCATAGACCCCAAAGCTCACACTGTCCTCCTCGAAGACGCCGAAGGTTCATACCAACTCCCCTGGACCAAACTCATCCTCGCCACCGGCTCCCGCGAACTCTTCCTCCCCTTCCCCGGTTGGACCCTCCCCGGAGTCTTCGGTGCCGGAGGTCTGCAAGCCCTCGTCAAATCCGGCCTCAACGTCCAGGGCAAGCGCATCATCGTAGCCGGAACCGGACCCCTCCTCCTCGCCGTTGCCGCCCTGCTCCGAACAAAAGGAGCCGATGTCCGCCTCATCGCCGAGCAGGCCCCTCTCACCAGCCTCACGCCCTTCGCCGCCGCCCTCCTCCGCCGCCCGTCCAAGCTCCTCCAGGGAGCAGGTCTCGGCTGGACCCTCGCCGGAGTCCCCTACCGGACCAACACCTGGGTCACAGCCGCCGAAGGCACCACCAACCTCGAAAGCGTCACCCTAAACCACAACGGCCAAACCACCACCGAACCCTGCGACTACGCCGCCATCGGCTACGGCCTCATCCCCAACCTCGAACTCCAGACCCTCGCCGGAGATTCCCCCGACATCATCACCGCCCAAACCGGAGACGTCCAACTGGCCTCTCTCGCCGGTGCCGCCGCAGCCTGCCAGGCCGTCGGCCAGCCCTGCAACAAAGCACCCCTCACCGACGCTCTCGATTTCGATGCCGCCCTCGCCCGGGCCTTCACCCTTCGCCCCGAACTCCGTCATTTGGCCGCCCCCGAAACCTTCGTCTGCCGCTGCGAAGACGTCACCTACAGCCGTCTCGCCGAATGGACCTCATTCCGCGCCGCCAAACTCCAAACCCGCTGCGGCATGGGCCCCTGTCAGGGCCGGGTCTGTGGTGCCGCCGCCCAATTCCTCTTCGGCTGGACCGATACCTCCGTCCGGCCCCCCGCTTTCCCCGCACGTATTGCCACGCTTGCTAAAACAGAAGGTGACCTATGAAGCCAATGAAATGGGCCGGAGTCATTCCCGCCATCACGACGCCCTTTAACGAAGACATGACCGTCGACCACGCCTTCCTGGCCAAACACTGCCAGTGGCTCATCGGCAACGGCTGCACCGGCGTCGTCGCTCTTGGCTCTCTCGGCGAGGGCGCAACCCTCACCATGGACGAAAAGCGTGCCGTCCTCCAGACCTGCGTCGCCGCCATCGGTGACCGCGCCACCGTCGTGGCCGGAGTCTCCGCCCTCAGCACCGACGAAGCCGTCGCCATCGCCCAAATGGCCGAAGAAGCCGGCTGCAACGGCCTCATGGTCCTGCCTCCCTACGTCTACGTGGGCGACTGGCGCGAAATGAAGGCCCACGTCGCCACCGTCCTCGCCGCCACGCCCCTGTCCGCGATGCTCTACAACAACCCCATCGCCTACAAAGTGGATTTCCTCCCCCATCAGGTGGCCGAACTGATCAACGAGTGCCCCACCCTCCACGCCATCAAGGAATCGAGCGCCGACGTCCGGCGCATCGCAGAAATCCGCCGCCTCCTCGGCAACCGCATCCACATCCTCTGTGGCGTCGATGACCTCATTGTCGAAGCCGTGCTCGCCGGAGCCGAAGGCTGGATCGCCGGTCTCGTCAATGCCTTCCCCAGGGAATCCGTTGACGTCTTCAATTACGCTCAAAACGGCAATGTCAGCAAAGCCTTTAGACTCTACCTCTGGTTCCTCCCTCTGCTCCGTCTCGATGTCGTGCCCAAGTTCGTGCAACTCATCAAGCTCGTCCAACAGGAAGTCGGCATGGGCAGTGAACGCGTCCGAGCGCCCCGTCTCGCGCTGGTCGGCCCCGAACGGGAAGCCGCCCTCGAAATCCTGCGAGTAGCCCTCGCCAACAGGGTTCAGTAACCAATGAAGTCCCTCATCATCCTCGCCCTCTCCTCCGTCGCTTTTGGGGCCGAACTCAGCAACATCAAACAACTAACCTCCGGCGGAGAAAACGCCGAAGCCTACTGGTCCCCCGATGGTAAGCGCCTCATCTTCCAGGCCACCAGAGGCGGTTCCAAATGTGACCAGATCTACGTCATGAACGCCGACGGCACCGACCAGCACATGGTCTCCAACGGTCAGGGCCGGACAACGTGTGGTTACTTCCTGCCCGACGGCAAACACATCATCTACGGCTCCACCCACGCCGCCGCCCCCGGTTGCCCGCCTGACGCCGACAAGAGCAAAGGCTACGTCTGGGCCGTCTACCCCAGCTACGATCTCTACATCGCAAAGGACGACGGCTCCGAGCCGAAACGCATGACCTCAGTTGATGGCTACGATGCCGAAGCCACCGTCAACTTCAAGACGAAGAAGATCATCTACACCTCCAAAGAAACCGGCGACCTCGACCTCTTCACCATGAACCTCGACGGTTCTGGCAAGAAGCAGATCACAAAGGGTTTCGGTTATGACGGAGGAGCTGTGTTCTCCCGCGATGGCAAGAAGATCGCCTGGCGCGCTGGCCACCCCACCACGCCCGAGACGAAGGCGAAGTACTCCGCCCTCCTCAAAGACGACCTCACCAGCCCCATGAAGATGGAGTTGTTCGTCGGCGACGCCGACGGCAAAAACGCAAAGTAGATCACCAGCTTCGGCTGCGCCTCCTTCGCGCCCACCTTTACGCCGGACGGCAAGCAGATCCTCTTCTCCTCCAACAAGCACAACTGCGACGGCCGCAAGTTCGAGCTCTTCCTCATCAACATCGACGGCACCAACCTCCAGCAGGTCACCAGCTACGACGGCTTCACGTCTTTTCCGGAATTCTCCCCGGACGGCAAAAAACTAGTCTTCGTAACCGATTGGAAAGCCGCCGCCCGCTACGAATTCAACATCTTCACCGCCGACTGGAAATAGCGGCCGACTGGAAATAGCGGCCGACTGGAAATAGCGGCCGACTGGAAATAGCGAAGGATAACGTATATCATGAGCGCATGAAACTTGCGCTTCCCCTGCTCTTCCTCGGGCTTCTGGGGCCCCTGGCTTCGGCTCAGCAGACCAGGGACTTACTCGCCTGGGCTCCCAAGGCGACGAAGCCTACTGCCTGGACCGGGCCCCACAAGGCCCACACGAAATACAGCGAAGTCCTCGCGAAACACAAAGGCCAGGCCAACTGGACCGAACTCGTAGTGGATGACGAGCACCTTCGCAGCGAGTTCATCTCTTCAGCCCCTGGCACCGGAACACCCCGCCGCTTTCACCCCGATACACGGGAATGGTGGGTGGTCACCGACGGCCAGATTCGTTTCAGTATCGATGGTCGTGAACCCTTCGTGGCGAAAAAGGGCGAACTGGTGCAAGTCCCCTATCGCACCATTTACAGCATGGAGACCGTCGGCGACCAGCCGTCCGTTCGCTTCGAAACCAACATCGCCCATGCCACCACGCTGTACCCGATGACCGGGAAACCACCGCAGCTCTCGGGCTTCGATTTCATCCCGGTCCGCATCACCGGCCCGAACATGCCGGAGATTCCGGGCAACCGCATCCATGCCTCGTACGAGGAACTGGCTGCCGAAGCAGAACGGACGCCGCGCAAACAGGCCACCCTGCGCTTCTGCCATGACGACCGCGCCACGGTGAACTTTATTTATGGCTACGCCAAGGACCTGCCGCCGGTGACGGACGCCGACCTCGGCCACTATCACGCGCAGGGTGCAGAATTCTGGATTGTGCTCGGGGGGCATATTCAATACAAGATCGAAGGCCTGCAAACCTTCGTGGCCGAACCGTACGATGTGGTCTACGTCCCGAAGTCGAAATGGCACCGGGCGCGCTGGTTTGGGGACGGTCCTTCCACGCGCCTCGCGATGAACGGTTACTACGATATTGGCCACCTGTTCGAAACGCAGCCCGGAAAGTGACATAATAGGCCCGATGCGCCTCATTCTGGCTCTATTTTCAGCAAGCGCCGCTCTGTTAGCGGCTGATCGCGAAGTCTCGTTCTCCAGAGACGTTCGCCCGATCTTTGAAAAGACCTGCTGGACCTGTCACGGCCCCTCCGTGCAGCTTTCGCAACTCAGTCTGGTGACCAGAGAGGCTGCCCTGAAGGGCGGGGCGCATGGCCCGGCTCTGGTTCCGGGAAGCTCCGAAAAGAGCAAGCTGTACCGCCTCGCTGCCGGGCTGGAAAAGCCCGCCATGCCGATCGGTGGCAAGCTGTCCGCTGCGGAAGTGGAAACGCTGAAGCTCTGGATCGAGCAGGGTGCGAAATGGGAAGGTGTGGCTCCCGTGATCAGCGCTGCGCCGACCGTAGTTGCTGACCCTCCGATTCGCCCCGAGGAACGGGCTTACTGGGCGTTCCAGCTTCCAAAGAAAGCGGCACTCCCGCTTGAAAAAACGAATCCGATCGACGCTTTTGTCCAGAACACACTCGCCGCGAAGGGCCGCAAACAGACGCCCCGTACCGACCGCACCACACTGGTCCGCCGGGCATACCTGGATCTGGTTGGCCTGCCGCCAAGCCCTGCGGAGACCGCCGAATTTGTCAACGACCAGTCTCCGAGCGCCTGGCCAAAGTTGATCGACAAGCTCCTCGCCTCACCGCAATACGGGGAACGTTGGGGCCGCCACTGGCTCGACCTGGCCCGCTATGCCGATTCCAATGGCTTCGAACACGACTTCGACCGCCCCAACGCCTGGCGATACCGCGACTACGTGATCCGGGCGTTCAATGAAGACAAGCCGTACGATACCTTCCTCCGCGAGCAACTGGCGGGCGATGAAATCGCAAAGGTCACCAACGATAGTTTGATCGCGACCGGCTTCCTGCGGAGTTATGCGAAGGTCGGCTATCGCGAGAAAGACAATCCGGAGTTCCGCTTCGAGTATCTGGATGACATGATCGCGACGGTTGGGAAAGGCCTGCTGGGGCTCACCGTACAGTGTGCCCGCTGCCATGACCATAAGTTCGATCCCATCCGACAAGCCGACTACTACCGCCTGCAGTCAGCGCTTTGGAGTGCAGTGGAGGTCGACCATCCTCTGGTGCCCAAAAAGCAGGCAGCCGAATACAAGCGGCAGATGGCGGAAGTGAACGGCAAGATCGCGGATCTAAAACTGAAGATTCGCGAGCTTGACCTGCCGTACCGCACGAAGCTTCTGCCGGCGAAGTATGCGAAGTATCCGGCGAATGTGCAGGAAGCCATCGCCATTCCGGGGGAACAGCGGACGCCGGGTCAGAAGTTGCTGGCCGACCAGGTGATTCGCGCGGTAGGGGTCTCGGACGCGGAAATAGCCCGGGTCATTTCCGACAGCGACAAGACAAAAAAGCAGGCTCTCCAGGCCGAAATCACTTCATTAGAAAAGACCAAACCCGCACCGCTCCCCATGGCCATGGGCGTCACCGACGGCGATTACCGATTTACGCCCGACGGCCCCGGAGATGAGCCAGCGCCTGGCAAAGGCAAGGGCGGCTATGCAGGCGAAGGCAGCTACGTCCACGAAGGCGCGGGACGGTATCAGGCCCCACCTTCCTGGTTTCAGCTTCGCGGCGATGTGAACAGCCAGGGCCCGGAAACGAAGCCGGGGTTCGTCAAGGTTGCAACCAACGGCAATCCGCCAACCGAACTGGCACCCTCGACACCACACACTTCCGGCCGTCGCCTGGCTCTGGCGGAGTGGCTGGTGTCCCGTGATAACCCGCTCACAGCACGTGTGGCCGTGAACCGAATCTGGTACAACCATTTCGGCCGGGGTATCGTATCCAGCATCGACAATTTCGGCAAGATGGGTGAACTGCCCACGCATCCGGAATTGCTGGATTACCTGGCTGCAGAGTTCGTCGACAAGGGTTGGAGCACCAAGCAGATGCACCGCCTGATCATGGCGTCCGAGACTTACCAGATGGCCTCGGACGGCACGAGCGATGGGCTGCTTGCAGCCTTCCCGCAACAGCGTCTCGATGCAGAGGCTCTGCGCGATTCCATCCTCGCCGTAAGTGGCGGTTTGAACCGCAAAATGGAAGGTCCACCAGTATTCCCTGTTCTCCCCAAAGATATTCTGCAGTCCATGACAAACGGCATCTGGAAGCAGAAGGATGACAGCTCCGACGTGTGGCGCCGCTCCGTCTACATCTACCGCAAACGCGGGCTGCCCATGCCCCTGCTGGAGGTCTTCGACCTTCCGAATCAGAACCTGACTTGCGGAGCGCGTAACATCACCACGGTCCCCACTCAGGCTTTGGCCCTGATGAACAACGACTTCGTGCTGAACCAGGCAAATCTCTTTGCGCAACGGCTGGCTGAATCCGCGCCGAACGACAAGGCAAAACAGATCGACCTCGCGTACCAGATTGCGCTGTCACGGCTGCCCCAGGCGGAAGAGCGAGGCATCTCGCTGGCGTTTCTGAATGAACATACGCTCAATGATTTCGCCCACGTCATGCTGAACCTGAATGAGTTCCTATATGTCCGGTAGGTCGAGACGGCAGTTCTTATTCGATGCCGGGGGCGGAATTGGAAGCCTCGGCCTGACCGCGCTGCTGGGCCAGGATGGTCTGCTCGGGGCCCCGTCAACGGGTAGCTGTGCGATTGGCTCCGGGACGGCGAAACAACCTCACTTCCCTGCCCGCGCCAAGTCGGTCATCTCCCTGTTCATGAGCGGCGGCGTCAGCCACATTGACACCTTTGACCCCAAACCTTCGCTGCGAAAATACGCCGGCCAACCGCTCGAAGGCAAGGGCGACGTCATCGTTCGCCAGGGCAGTCCCGGACCCCTGATGCCCAGCCCGTTTACTTTCAAAAAGTACGGACAAAGCGGCATGGACGTCTCCGAGATTTTCCCGAAGATGGCGACAATGGTGGATGACTTCGCACTGATCCGCTCAGTCCATTGCCAGTCGAACGACCATGTCCAGGCCCACTATGAACTCACGACGGGCATGATCCGGATGGGCTACCCGAGCGTTGGCTCCTGGGTGTCTTACGGCCTTGGCTCGGAGAACCAGAACCTGCCCGCGTTCGTCGTTATCTACGATATGCACGGCGGCCCGTTTGGCGGCCCCACCAACTGGGGTACAGGCTTCATGCCCGCTACCTACCAGGGCACGGTCTTTCGGGCGCAGGGTGTCCCGATCATCGACCTTCGCCCCCCGGCCAGCATGTCCGATTCGCAGCAGCAGGCCCGCCTCGGCCTGCTGGACAAGCTGAATAGAATGGACTCCGCCCGGTATCCGGCAAACTCAGAGCTGGCGGCACGGATTTCGTCCTACGAACTGGCTTACCGGATGCAGTCCTGCGCCCCGGAAGCGGTAGATATCTCGGCGGAATCTCCAGTTGTGAAGAAGCTGTATGGCCTGGATGATACGCGCACGGAACCCTTCGGACGGCAGTGCCTGATGGCCCGGCGGCTGGTGGAACGTGGTGTGCGCTTTGTCCAGCTCTACCACGGCGGCCTGGGAATTCAGAACGTGGATACCTGGGACGCGCACGATAATATCGACGACAACCACCGCCGCCACGCTGCCGAAGTGGACGGGCCGATTACAGGCCTGCTGACCGACCTAAAAGCGACCGGGCTACTCGACTCCACCCTTGTCATCTGGCACGGCGAGTTCGGGAGGATGCCCATCTCCCAACGCGGCGTGGGACGAGATCACAACCCAGGGGCCATGTCGATCTGGATGGCGGGTGCCGGTATCAAAGGCGGCCAGATCATCGGCTCCACCGACGAATTCGGGTATAAGGCCGAGGATCAGCCGGTATCCATCCACGACCTGCACGCCACCATCCTGCACCTGCTGGGCATGGACCATACAAAGCTGACCTACCGCTTCAACGGCAGGGACATGCGCCTCACCGATGTCTACGGAAATCTGATCCCGCAGATCACGAAGCTGTAGCCTTAAAACCGGTAGGTGTACTGCAGCTTCGTCGACACCTTGCTCTCCAGGGCGTTGAAGTGATACCCGCCGTTCTCATCCTGCTGCCAGCCCTGGCCAAAGACGAAGAAGAGGTCATTGCCGGGGTTTAAGGTCCACCTCGCCCGGCTTTGCCAGCCCAGATTCCGCGACAGGTTATCGAACTGGATCAGGTTCGAGAAAGTCAGAAACGGTGACACCGAATAGTTCACCTGCGTACTCAGGATCCGAGCGACAAAATTCCCCTGTGGCAGACGGGCGAAGGTCTGGTTCGTGTTCACCGCAATACTGAGGCGGGGGGGCATCTTGTACGTGATACCCGTGGACAGGATCTGTGCCGTGCCCGACCAATACTGGCCGAACGAATAGTTGATACTGCCAGAGAGCCGACGTTGCGCCGCCGAACTGAAGGTATTCCGGAAACGCGTAAACTCATAGATTCCCGGCGGCAGCACCACACCCTTCGAGATCACAAACGGCGCGAACAAGCGCTCATAGTTGTAGTCGATATCGAACAGGCTGTGCATGGAATCGCCCGTATTGAAGTGCCAGTCAATGAGAGTTGCATAGAGGTACATGCTTTCCGTTTCGCCATTGTCGAGGCGAGTGAAACGGGTGAAGTAGACGTCGTGAAACATCTGCTGGATGTTCATGAGGTCTTTGGGACGAGGGTTGAAACTGGTGCCGACCCGGAACATGCGGACGTTGCGCCTCTGCACAAAGCCGATCGCCGGGCGGAAGTTGTCCTGGATTTCGCGCATGGTCACCTGCACGTCATAACGGTCATTGGGATAGATCGCAGAAAAACCGTAGGACCAGTCCTTGCCTTTAACCCCCTCATTAATCGTCTTGAGAGCGTAGAGATTCACGATCAGATTTCGGGGTTTACCAAACAGCCGTGAGGTGGCAAGGCGCATATCAGTGCCAAACGTCGAACTCGCCTTTTGGCCTGAAGGCTGGCCACTGGTGATGATCGCCCCCACATAAGACTGCTTCAGGAAGTTCTGGCGGACGCGCGCGACAACCAGGTTTTTCGCTGGCAAATCACCCAGTTCCCGCGTCCGGACGTTGAGGAAGCCAAAATCTGTACGTCGGACTCGCCCCGTGAGCTTGATACCCACGTCGATAGGAACCTCGAAGCCATTGAGGAGACCGATCTGGCGGCTGAAAAATGGGAATATGTCTGCACCAGTTGGAGGGACGCCGGGGGAGGGGGCGGGGCCATTGCTGCCGAAGTTGAAGATGCCCGCGTCCTGCAGAAAGAAGGTTCGCTTTTCGGGAAACAGCAGGGAAAAGCGGCTCAGATTGATCTGGCGCGCGTCCACTTCTGTCTCGCCAAAGTCCGTATTTGCAGTGGCGGTTAACTTCAGGCTCGGCGTGATGTTGTAGACCATGTCCAGGCCGGGCTTCCCCACGAAGACGTCATCGCGTGAGGAGTTGGTATGCAGCCAGCGACCCGCGATGAACGGGCGGAGGTCCAGGCCAATCCCCTGTGTGGCACCTTCCAGGTTGGTGATTTCGCCGGCTTCCGAAACCTGATAGAGCTGGGTCTGGCGCAGCGCGCCCGTCCAGCGATCCTCTTCCAGATTGCGCTGGATATTGCGGGCGATGTTAAAGCCCCAGGCGGTTTGCCCCGCAGGAAACCCGAGCGTCCGGAAGGGAATGGAAAATTCCGCCGTCCACCCGTCCTTGCTCCGCCGCGTGCGGACGATCCAGATGCCGTCCCAGTCCGGGGTGGTCTGGCCGTTGGCAGAGATCAGACCATCTACGAGAGCTCCGGCCGGGTTGGTGGAAAAGTAGAAGCCGTTGTTCTTGTCGCGCCAGGTGTCGAGGATGATGGTGAGCCGGTCATCGGAGTTCAGCATCGCATCCCGCGACATTTGGGTGGATGCGATGCGCCGGGGCTCGGTGTCATGGCAAAACACGCCGATGTACAGGTTGTTGGCATCGCGCAACAGCGTGACATCGGTGCGCTGAGTGGGCGCGGCACCGGTATTCGGGATGCGCTGAATCAGGTCGCCGATCTTGGGGGCATCGGACCACACCGACTCATCCAGTACGCCGTCCACTACGATTTCGGAATTGATGGTGGTGATGCGTGTTGTGCGGATTGGCCGGGGATTGCTGTCGGTCTGGGGCTGCGCCTGGACAGTTGCAGAACCGATGAGACCGGCCAAAACGAACAGGGAACGTACAGAACAAGACCTAATACCACCAACAATCATGAGCTTTGATGATATATGACAGCTTCCGGCGCACGAGCAAATCACGAAACGTTAACGCTTTAGGTGTTAGAATCGGTCCGACTATGCTCCGCAAATGGCTGCCCCGCATCCTGATCGCAACCGCACTTGCTTCGTTACTGGCTCTGGCTCAACTCAATGTCACACAGAAGCGCTGGTACAAGGGAAACCTCCACACCCACACGCTGAACAGCGACGGGGATTCGACGCCCGATCAGGTTGCGACCTGGTACCGGGAGCATAAATACAACTTCCTGACACTGTCGGACCACAATCACCTGACAGACATTGCGGGCCTGAACGCGGTTCACGCAGCGAAGGAAAAGTTCCTGCTGATTCCGGGCGAAGAAGTGACGGACGCTTACGACAAAAAGCCCATCCACATCAATTCCTACAACCCGGCCAGCCTGGGTATCCCCCGGCACGGCACCAGTGTGGCCGATACGATCCAGAACAACGTGAATGAAATTCTGAGTACCAACGGTCTGCCGTCTTTGAACCACCCCAATTTCGGCTGGGCCGTAACCGCGCAGGACCTGCTGGCGGTGAAAGGCCTGGGCCTGTTCGAGGTCTACAACGGCCATCCGGCAGTGAACAACGATGGAGGCGGCGGCTTCCAGTCGCTGGACGAGATGTGGGACGTCCTGCTCACGGCGGGCCAGAAGCTCTACGGTATCGGCGTGGACGATGCTCACCACTTCAAGCAGATCGGGCGTGAGTTCTCGAACCCGGGCAAGGGTTGGATTCAGGTCCGGGCCTCCGAACTGAGCGCCACAGCCATCGCCGCAGCCATTGCGCAGGGCGATTTCTATGCCAGTTCCGGAGTTCAGCTCAGCGAAGTGACCACGGCTGGTTCGGACTACCGCCTGACTATTGAAGGTGCCGATTGGGAGAAGATGACCACTTACTTCATTGGCGATGGCGGCAAGGTTCTGGCGAAGACTTTTGACCGGACGGCGGTCTATCACTTCACCGGGAAAGAGCACTATGTCCGGGCCCGTGTGGAATCTTCGAGCGGCGGTAAAGCCTGGACCCAGCCGGTTTTCCCGGCACGCTAAATAATTCTCAAAATTCTCTGTTAGGTTTTGCGGCCAGGTTCCGCAACTCCAGGTGAGGCGGCTTTCGTCGCGCCCCCAGGAGAATATGAAACAACACATACGACTGCTCATCGCTGCCATGCTTGCATTGGCACCGGCATGGGCAACACCAGGCATCACCCATGGAGGCGCAGGTTCCCCGGTAACTACGGGTGCCAGCGTGCAACTTTCAAAGAAGTTTCCGGCCCTGTCAACTGGGCGGTGAACGGCATCGCCGGTGGCAACGCCACGGTGCGCACAATTACGACGGCAGGTCAGTACGAAGCCCCGGCGACCATACCGAATCCCAATACGCTTAAAGTCAGCGCGATGGCGATGGGCATCACCGGCACCTCGTCCCTTTCGGTCATCCGCCCCAAAGCCAACCTCGCGCCGTACTACCCCTGCGAACTCACCACGGGGGCCTTCACGATGAGTATTGGCGGGACCAATTCCGCACCTGACATGATCCTGCAGGCCAGTGGCCTGACTGTTACGACAAGTATGTGTCGCCGTGGAGCGCGAAGATTATTGGCACGGTTCCGGCCGGCCTGAAGATTTTCACCCACCTGAGTGTGACGCTGCCTGGGCCGGGTAGGATGACGCACAATTCCTCGACCGCCATCAAGGTGAACGGAGGTGCCGGATCCGACGGCGGGAGTCCGCAGACCGTCTCGGTTTCCGTGACGGCATCCACGGCCAATGTCCTTAAGGGCGCAACCCAGCAGTTCAGTGCTTCGGTTTCGAA
>RGPS01000162.1 GCA_010084195.1 Terriglobia bacterium | reverse complement strand
GCTTGTACTTCGCCCAGGCGAAAGACTCAGCACATAATTCCACCATGCTGGCATCCAGTGACAGCAGCTTGTGTTTGAACCTGAACTTCCGCTTCCCGTGCGACAGCGCCTCGCCCCGGCAGCGTTCCAGCATCGTGTAGAACAGACCCTGGTAGAGTTGCCAGTGTCTGTGAGCGTTGGCGTAGGACAACGTGGTCGCCTTCGGGCCGTTCAGTATCCCCAAATGAGGAAGCTTACCTTCCACCGACCCTAAACCACCGCAAAGCTCCCGCAGGCTCTGCGCGTGCCCCAACTGGCAATACAACATTGCCACGAACTGCTGCCAGCAAGAGAACCCACTGGCATGCCGCTCCCCTTTGTGCTCTCTTACCGCCGCGTCAAACTCCCCTCGCGGGAACCATCGCAAAATCTGACTGAACATGCTGCATACACGTGTTATGGCAGGGTCTCCCTCGTGCCCGTTGTTTCAGTTCTCGTCGAACCCGAGCCAACGCTGGCAGGAGCCCTGCCTGTTCCCTCCTTCACCCTATAAACTTTCCTTCAAATTCCTGAAAACCTAATTTGCACAAGAGTAGTTGGCAACAGAAGCGGCACCACATTTCGGGCCAACGTAGTCAGGGGAGGTAGCGCCACAAACAATCGACAGAACAGCAAATGCTAACTGTCCGAAGCGTCCAGAAAGGCAATAAACGCGGCCGCGGCCACCTAGCACCTACCCTGGCATCCGCCATAGCAGCCGTGAAATCCGCCGTTTCCACAGGTCACTCCCTCAGCATGTTCGTCTCAACGGCCGAAGCCATGGCCACCGGCCAGATGTAAACCGAGCTCCTCAGGCTGGGCTAACGGAACTCCTCCGCAGCGCGACCATCGTGATGTCGTCCGACTGAGGTGCCCCGGCGGCAAATTCAAGCACGTCTGCCATCACATAATCGATCATCTCGCGGCAACCCAGCACGGCGGTTTGGCTCAGAGTAGCCGCCAGCCGCTCTTCCGTGTAGTCGTCCAGGGCCGCATTGTTGGCCTCCGACACACCGTCCGTGAAAAGGTAAAGCGCGTCCCCTGGCCCGAGCCGCACCGAATCACCGCTGTAGGGCATCCCGCCGAACATCCCCAGGGGCAAGCCCCCTTCCGCCGGGACCACCTCAACGGTGCCGTCCACGCGAAGCAGCAGGGGCGGGTTATGCCCCGCATTGCAATAATTGAAGTCACCAGTTTGAATGTTGAGAATGCCGTAAAAGCACGTTGCGAACATGGAGGATGCTTTTTCGCTGACCAAATGGCGGTTCACTTCATGCAAACACGCCTCTGGCCTCATCCCCCGAAGCGCTGTCGTCTTCACGTGGGTTCGCGTCACCGCCATATACAATGCCGATGGCGTACCCTTGCCCGAAACGTCGCCAATCACAACCCCGAGATGATCTTCGTCGATGAGAAAGAAATCGAAGAAATCGCCCCCCACCGCTTTCGCCGATGTCATTTGGGCGTGCAGGTCGAAGTCGGTTCGTTCGGGAAATGGAGGGAAGGTGCGCGGAACGAGGGAATGCTGGATGGTTCGCGCGGTATCGAGTTCCTTCTGGATGGCCGACAGTTGCTCACGGTCGCGCACGGCCCCGACCATCTCGGCGCAAAGCATCGAGTTTTCGATGGCCGCAGCCGTCTGGAGCGCGATGGTATTGAGGAGTTTCAGATCGGCCGTGGAGTAGGGCAGCCCTGTGTCGTTCGCGAGGGCGATGAGGCCAACGGTGCGCTGCTTGGCGCGTAGCGGCGCGCAGATCAATGAACCTGTCCCCTGGTCATCGCCCCTCCATCGTGGCTCGGAAGCGCGCTCGTTAATAATCTCGGCGGTGCCGCGTTCCATGATCACGGCGACAAGCGCCGGCGAGAGCTGTAGCGCCGGGGTCCCGAAAGAAGCCACGGGCTGCGCCGCGTCGGGAACAACAATGCACCCCTGCGAGGCGGCGATCAGGCGTCGGGCCTGGTCAAGCGCCGACTGCGCGACAGCCGTCAAATCCAGCAACGCGGCCAGTTGCTCCGACAGTTGGTCAATGAGGTGGACTTCGCGATACAGGTGCAACACCTCCGCCCCCAGCGCCCTCCGTTCGCTTTCTTTGGCTATCAGGTGAGCCAGCAGGCCCGCCACGGCGCTGCCTGCGGAGGCTGATCCGACAACCCAGCCTAAAGTAGCGTCTTCGAAGATGACCGCCCGCCGCAAAACTTCATTGCCGGAACTTCCCAGCAACCGTTCGCCGGAGTCAGCTTCAATACCAACGCCGCCGCCCAGAGCTTCCAGCAGAGCCTCCACGGTAGCGGCAGCACCGCTCTTGCGCTTCAGCAGGCTTTTCAGTGTCAGCCCGACCATCAAAGGCCCAAAACGGCGCGCGCTTTTGCGAGCACAGCGTCAGGATCGAAAGGTTTCGTCATATACAGATCAGCTCCCACATCCTGCCCCCGCTGGCGGTCGAATTCCTGGCCCTTTGCCGTGAGCAGGATGATATGAACGCCACTCAGCCCAAGTTCGTTCTTCACGGCAGAGCAAACGTCAAAGCCGTTTTTCTTCGGCATCATCACGTCCAGGAAGACCAGGTTCGGGAGTTCCGCCTGAATGCTCTCCAGCGCCTCATCGCCGTTGCTTGCGGTAAGCAGTTCCACGCCCTCGTCCTCCAGTTCTTCCAGGGTCTGCCGGATCAGGGTCCGCAGATGAGGTTCGTCGTCCACAATCAGTATCTTCATAATTTTCTATTGGTAAATCAGGAACAGCACGTTCTCCATACCTTTTTCGAAGCGCAGGGCACGAACCCCTTCGCTGGTGGAAAGCAGGGAACTCAGAATAATGATGTCGGGCTGCGAAGCCACCGCTTTGGCCAGCATCTCAGCTCCGTTCGATTCCACTACGTGATAGCCTCCGGTCTGGAGAACTTCCGTCAGCGTCCCTATCGCCGAGGCGTCCTCGTCCACCACCATCACCTTGCGTCTCGACTTCCCCTGGTCCAGCAGTGTGCCGACTTCCCGGAACAGCGCGGCGGTATCGATGGGTTTGGTGAGGTAGCGATCCACCCCCAGACGGAAGCCCCGCTCCTTATCCTCCGCGATGGAAAGGATGATGATCGGGATGTCCATGGTGGCGGGATCGTTCTTGAGGACCGCGGCGACATCGAAGCCGTTCATCTCCGGCATCATCACATCGAGTACGATCAGGCCCGGCATTTCCTCACGAACTCGCGCCAGCGCCTCTCGGCCACTCTCGGCGAGGCGGACGGTGTAGCCCGCTTCAGTGAACTCCTGCTGCAGCAGCGATCGGATATGGGGGTCATCGTCAACCACCAGAATCGACTGACTCCGCGACGGCTGGCTGGTAATTTTTTCGCGTAACTGGCGAACCAGCGCCTCCATGTCTCTGGTGCGGGGGACAGCCGCCTCGCCCGGCACGGAGGGCAGGGTGAACGAGAAGGTGCTGCCTTTTCCGAGTTCGCTGTCCACCCGGATGAGCCCCCCGTGGTGTTCCACAATTTCCCGGCAGATGGGCAGCCCCAGGCCAGTGCCCTTGGGCTTGTCGGTCAGTGTATCGCCCACCTGCCTGAACTTCTCAAAGACTTTGGGATGATCCTCGGGGCTGATGCCAATACCTGAATCGGTCACGCTGACCGTGAGTTCCCCGTTCTGTAGCCCGGCCGAGCAGGTGACCGACCCCGCATCAGTAAATTTCACAGCGTTCGAGATCAGGTTGATCACCACCTGGATGAGGCGGTCGCGATCCCCGGTGACTTTTGGCAAACCGGCATCGATGCTGCGGACCAGCGCCAGTTTTTTCGCCTCAAACAGCGACGATGTGGCGGCCACCGCGCGATCAATAACATCGGAAATAGAGAGCGTTTCCATGTTCCAGGTGAATTTGCCTGCTTCGATCTTGGCAAGGTCGAGCACGTCATCAATGAGTTTGGTGAGGCGTTCACCTTCACTTACCACTACCCCCAGGTTGTCCATAACCTGGCGCTTGGTTTGTTCGATTTTGCGGTCGTCCTCTGGAATGAGGGGGAAGAGCCGTTCTTCGAGGCGACGGCGGATGATCTTGGCAAAACCGAGCACCGAGGTAAGGGGTGTGCGAAGTTCATGGCTGACCGTGGAGAGGAATGAACTCTTGGCAGCGTCGGCCTGTTCCGCCGAGGCACGCGCCTGGCTGGTTTCCTCAAAAAGCCTGGCGTTGTGCAAGGCCACCCCGACGGCGGCGGCGACCGTCGATAAAAGACGCTGATCCGCTTCCGTAAAACGGTCTTTCCCTTCGGTGGCCTGCGCGCTGAGAACTCCAATGCTC
Source organism: Terriglobia bacterium (assembly GCA_010084195.1). Lineage (GTDB taxonomy): Bacteria > Acidobacteriota > Terriglobia > Bryobacterales > Bryobacteraceae > BOG-234. The sequence continues at coordinate 8,711 of RGPS01000162.1, read as the reverse complement.
TCGCCGCCGGCGAAAATGGGGACGCCGAGGTACGCGGTGGCGCGCCGTCCGATATGGCGGATACCCAGCTGGGCGCTGATGCCGGCTAAGTCTTCGTTGATCAACAGCGGCTGGCCCGTGCGGATGATCTGGGAGGTCAGACCTTCGCCAAAGGGGCGCGACGGCACTTCTTCCCCGTATGTGTACGGGAAGCGGAGCATCATGGTGGCGCGGTCCAGCAGCGCGACATACGTGATCTGCGCGCAGAACAACTCGCGGACCTGATCGCCAACCAGCTGAATCAGCCGGTTCATATCCAGTTGCGAGGAAAGAGCCTGGGTGATCCGGTTGATGGTGGCGAGTTCGGCCGCGCGCTCCGTGATCTCAACCTCGCGTTCCTGGATACGCCGATAGGCCCCGGCATTGTCCAGCGCGATGCTGGTGTGTGCGGCCAGATTTTCCAGCAGGGCGACGTGCTGGGGGGTGTATGCGTTCTTGCGGAAACTCTGGATGCTAAGGACGCCGAGGACCCGAGCCTGTGCGATCAGCGGCAGGCAGAGCATGGCCGCCGCCGTCTGGCCGTCAACTTGTTCAACATCCCCCTGTTCAACATCCCCGAGCAGGACGGGCTGCCGGGTCTCGATGCACGACACGTCTAACCGGGTCTTGTCATTCGTGCTCCGCGTGTACGGCGCTTTGGGTGTGCCGTTTTCGATGGCGAGAGTGTACTCGATCAGGTTTTCTTCGGGGCGATACAGTCCGACGCCGAAGATGGTGGCGTCGGCAATCTTGTTCACACACTCGTAGAGTTTGAAAAGGAGGGTGTCCAGGTCGAGCGACGCAGTGATTTCTTTGCCGATATCGCTGAGTAGTTCAATGTTGTCGCGCTGGGCGGCGATTTCAGCGGTGCGCTCGGCGACGGTGGCTTCGAGGGCTTCGGTTTCGATGCGGGCCTTGTCGCGCTCACGGGCGATCACCCGGCGGCGCGCCGCGTAACCGAGCACGAGGAAAAGAAGACCGTACGCTCCGTACGCAACATTGGTGCGGTACCAGGGCGGCACGATCGTGAAGCTGTAGACGCCTTCTTCGCCTGTTCGGCCATCCGACGTGTGAGCGCGAACGCGGAATGTATACGCGCCGGGGCTAAGGCTGCTGTAGTTCGCTTCCCTTTGCTTGCCACGCGCCGACCAGGCTTTGTCGCCGCCTGCCAGGAAGTATTCATAGGTGGTTTCGCCTTCGTCCCCGTAGGTGGGGGCAGCGAACTCAAAGTGCAGGGAATTGCGGGTGTACGGGAGACGTGGGTCTGAGCCGTGCACCACCGTTGCGCCACCGAAGACGGTGTCACCGGGGCCGGAACTAACCCGACGGATCAGGGCAGAGAAAGCGGGCTGTGCCGGCGGCTTGACTCGCGGGTCAAAGCGGATCAGCCCGTCCCCACCGGCAAGCCAAAGCTGTCCATCGGGCTCTGGCAGCAGACGGGTAATATCGAACCGGGACAACCGTCGGAAGGGCTCTTCCTCAAACTGCCAGGTTCCATCAACCTGTCGGTGAAAGATGCCCTGGCGCTGGTGGTGGTCTGCGGAAGAACTAACAGACCAGATGTCGCCGTTGGGAGCCTCGAACAAGCTGGTCTCCACCGCGTCGTCCACAAGGCGCAGAAAACGGTTATCCGGAACGAGCTTGCGGGCTGAACTGTCCCAGCGAAACATGGCCTTGCCGACAGAATCGGTCACGAAGATACTTCCGGCCAGGAAGTTTACGTGAAACCTTTTTGTCCCCAGCGGGCCTGCCGTCGCCAGAAACTCCGCTTTGGAATCCCGCAGACCCTTAGTCCCCACGGCCGCCCGCATGACCCCCTTGTCAGAGGTAGCCCAAATCGCGCCATCGCTATCTTCAGCCAGACTATTTTTGTTACCCATGGTTCCGGTGGAATCCAGCATTGGGCCCTCATCCTGCCATCGGCTGCCGTCCCAGCGAAGGGACGACAAGCCCATTGGATTGGTGGCAAAAACACGGTCGGGAGACTTGCGGGATTGGAATAGCACAAATCCGGCTCGGAAAAGGCCTGGAACGACCGGCGACACAGAATCGCCCTCCACCCTCATGACGCCGTTGTTGGTGCCAAGCAGGAGTTGTTCCGGCACCTTGCCTGCCGGATCCCGAAACACCAAAAACTCAAACCCCTGAATGAAACTGCCCGTGAGTGTTGGTTGAAGCGTCAACTGACCGGTAGCGCCGATCGGCGCAAGACGGAAGAGCCCAACTCCTCCCGACCTGGCAGTCACGTACACAGAACGTTTGTGGCGGACCACCGCGAACACGGCATCCCGGGAAAATATCGAAATCGGGGAGCCGATCTCGACGCGCGAAAGTCCTTTCTCGTGGCCGAGCCACAAGGCTCCTTCGCGGTCCGCGTAGGCGGCGGAAACACTTTTCCCCGCCAGCCCGGCAGCCTGGTCGATAATGTGGCGAAGCTTGCCATTACGCTCAATGATTACCGCACCGCCCCGCGCGGTGGTCAGGCACACACTGCCGTCGGGCAGCAGGAGGGTGGACCGAAGCAGGTTCTTCCTGAGGTAGTCGTCGGCCTGGGTAGAAAAAGCGGTGGCGTTCGCGCCATCGTACAGCTTGAGTCGCTCGCCAGCATTTGCCGAGAAGCCAGTCGAGAAGCTAGTGGGAGCGATGAGGATTCGCCCGTCATCCCACGGCTGCAGAGAAAGCGCCCTATCGTCCTTCCACGCTCCCCCCCCCGGGACACTTCGCAGCTCGTCGCCCACAACCTCCTGCAAGCCGATGCCGAGCTGGCCAGTATAGGTGTGGCCGTGCACATGATCCAAGGCTGAAAACCTTGTGTTTGTGTTCCAGACGTGCATCCGGGTGCCATCCCAGCGGAACAGCCGTGTGTCGGCCTGGAAGAAGACCCCCTGCGGCGTAACCACTGACTTCCGAACATTGCCCATGGTGCGCTGTTGCTGCGGGATTCGATCCAGCAGGGAAACGAAGTGCAGGGTTCCCGTGGCGTCGGGTTCCAGGTAGCCGAAGGTCCCGGCACCAGGCACCCAAATCTTTCCTGCCGAATCCATGGCCAGCGCATTGATGAATTCAGGTGAACCGATTGTTCGCCAGCCGACGCCATCATATTCCACGACGCCGTCGCGACCGCCGACGTAGAGGACACCTCGGCGGTCCTGCAGTATCGAGTAGACCGCGGAAGTTGAGGCGCCGAATTCTCTGGGTTGGAAGTTGCGCACGACTGGCATACCGACTTCGGGCTGCCGCTGGGCCTGGGCAAGGCACGGGAAAGCGAGGAGCGCGCCAAGGAGGGTAACTAATGTGAATTGTGGAATCACAGTAGCCTATCACGTTTTGGAGGGATGTGTTTTTCAGGACAGATCACTCAGGGCATTTTACACTCTCCAGCATGTTGATTCATGGCTCATCTTCGATACCATGGTTTCGTAAGTTATTTTTCATCAATGAGTTACGGGTTTTGAAGCGGCCTGGTGTCACGCTTTCCCTGCTGGGGTGCAGGGTGAACAGCTTCGAAATATGGGAGGCAGAGCGACGCTGCATGCCTGAAATATTTTGCCCGCCAGGCCTGCAGCCTGGCCACGAAAGACATATCCCTTGCCGTCGAGGGTGACTTCCATTTCAACCATGTTGTCCAGATCCCGGATGACATCGGCCCATTCGAGCTTCCATTCTTTAGGGGCCAGGCGTTGCTCCAGTTCGCGGCGCAGCAGCAGCGCCAGGAACGAGCAAAACACATGGCCGCGAATCGTTTCATCGCACTTGTGGTAAACAGGCCGGGTATCCAGCAGCGATTTCATCGAGCGGAACACATCCTCCACCATCCACAGTTGTTTGTACTTCAGTGCCACTTCTTTCGCCGGCAGATCCGTATTCGTCGTCAACACCCATTTGCAGTCGTAGCGGGCTTCCTCTGTGATCTTGTCTTCGTCAACGGTGAACTGTTTGCCACCAGCCCGGAGGTACTTACGGTAGCCTTTGTTGCCCACCAGCGACTAGTCGCCCTGGCCAAGAGCCTTGCGCCGTGATGTCAGCACGGCTTCGCGGTCGAAGCGGTCCTTTATAGCCTGATCCGGGTTCATGCACACCACGTAGCGGCGCGTGGCCTCCACCCACACTTCCTTTACTTTCAGCGGCGAAGGCTCGTCCCGGTCGTGGCTCTTCGGGTGGACTTCCGCGTAACGACCGGCAAGCGCCACGACGGCTTTGGCTTCGTTGGAACTGCGCATGCGCAGGCCGATAATGTACTTCTACTGCCGCTTCTCCACTTCCTGCAGGGTCGCGGCACTGATCATGCCCCGGTCGGCAACGATACACACCGACCCGATTCCGAAACGTGTTTTCAGGCGCTCCACAATTTCAGGCGCTGCACAATTTCAGGCGCTCCACAATTTCAGGCGCTCCACAATGGGAACCAAGCTCTTCACGTCGGCAGTGTTTCCGGGCCAGAGTTCACTGCACACCGGATTGCCGTTCTGATCCAGTACCATGCCCACGACTATCTGCTTCAGCTCGGGCCGGCGATCTTTCGAATGTCCGCGCTGGCCGATGGTGTCGCCGCCGTTGCCCAAATAAAGCTTCTTCAATGAGGTCATTGTTGGTGCGGGGAACGCAAGGTTGGTGCGGGGAACGCAAGGTTGGTGCGGGGAACGCAAGGTGTGGTGCGGGCCTGCTGGTCTTTCGGCAGAACCTCGCCCGGGCCATGCTGAGTTCGATCATCCGGCATGGCCCGGTAAAGATGCTGAAGGCTCAACTCGCCGGCCCCGGCAATGGTGTAGTCTTCTTTCCATTTTTCGGCGGCGCGGTCGCTGCCCGGAACGAACAGGTGATGCAAAAAGGGTGAGAAAGACGGCCCGCTCGACGGAGAGTCAAAGTCGAAACCGGCGGGTCGGCGGCTAACGCCGCCTCCCGCCCTGGTCTGGCCCCGGAAGTCAGCGCTCAGGTTGCATCCCTGCAGAGCCTTATCCTCTGCTCCGGTCAGAACCAGCGTAGTCAGGCCATCGGAAACTCGTCAAGGTTGTAGTTGTCGTTGATCCTCAGAAATAGTTGTCGCTGACCCGCAAAAGTAGTTGACGCCAGACAGCGGTGCGGGGGGCGCAACGAATATCGACCTCGGGGGGTGCAAAGTGGAATTCCAGTGGAAACCTCACGGCCGGGCTGCAATTTTGGCGTTGCCAGAACCTGATACTTATCACGATATATCTCCGGGCGGGTCGCTTGCCCTGTGTGGTATCCCGGAAGCAGAGATGGCGGAGGGTGAAAAATTTCGGTGCGGTGTTCTGGGGGAGCTGTTGGCTGGCTGGGGAGAGGTGCGTCCCCGCGGGGAGGCGGCCTGGGCGGCGCCGTCGCCCGATACGATAGGGACATCGGCTGGTAAGTGGAGGCCGTTGCAACCACGTGGGCGGTACGTTGGGGGACCTATTTCCTGCGAGCGGATTTGGGACGGGCGGCGGGCTTTTGCTTGCCGAGGTCCCGGCTGACATACCGATCAGCCATGACTCGATATTTTTCTTCTGTGACGAGGGAACTGTCCAAGATGGCAGCGCCGATATTCCGGGCTGTGTCGGTGGAAGTGCTCAGCATGGTTTCGAGCTTTGGCTTCGCCTCGGGGAATTGGGCATATCTGGCCACGAAGGACAGAATCGCCGCTTCCTCAGGCTTGAGGTTAATGGGAACCCGCGTATATGTGGAAAGCATTTTCTCCATTCCTTATCTCAGTATAACGGTCAGAGCGGCAGGGTGGACAGCTTCTCCGCTTTCAGGAAACGTACGCCGGTAAGGCTGGGCATATTGGAGCACCGGGATCGCCCGTCAGCACTCCAGTCCTTAACATGTTTCATGGAAATGGAGAGAACGGCGGCAGCGCTCCCCAGCGGAAGTTCAATCTCCTCGGCGCCGCCACCTTCCTGCTTCCACAGGGCGATCACTCTGTCTCGATTCGGGCCATTGCCGGGACGGCTGAGCTGCGACATCCCAAGACTGGTGAGAGTGAGGACGGAACATCCCGGATCTTCCGCGAGGGTGGTGGCGTGCCTTGCGGCCCAACGGGACAGAAGTTGAGGCCCATCCATGTTGAGGCCCATCCATAAGGAGCGCGACGACGAGGTTGGGGCCAAGAGCCCGAATCTGGTCGCCAGCGGGAGCGGAGCGGGCCAGGTCCTCACAAATCAGAGCGCAGGCTGTCAGTTCGGGGTGCATTCGGATCAGCGCCAGCCGTCTTCGAGCGATATCGATATGCTCCCACCACGCGGTTTCGTGATGGAGGGAACTGCCGAGGGAGTACTGGATGACCTGACTCGAATCCAGTTTCCAGCGATGCTGCTTTTCCTGTTCGACGATAGCTTCATAACCCGGCACGGAGAACTGAAGGCGGTTCGTGCCGTGCTTAGAGCCGCTCACCGCCGCTTCGCCGACACCGGTGATTAGAGTGCACCCCAGGAATTCAGTAAGTTCCGGACCGAATCTACCTCTTTGCTGCTGAGAGCCAATTCGGGAAGGACCACCATGTTCACCGGCCCACATTCCTTCGCGGCCTCTTCCAGCAAGTCCTCCAGGCCGTCCTCGAAACCCTTTCCCGCCTGCGCACTTTCATAGGTAAAAAAGCCAAACTCGTCAGAGATGGTGGCCATTTCATTGGTCAACTGGCGAGTCTGCCGAAACTGAGCAGGACGAACACGCAAAGGCCAGGGCAACAGCAAAATGTTGATAGCAGGGGCCTCGGGGTAGGACTGGTGATCAATGAAGGTCGTCTCAATTTCAGCCCCTTTGCACAGGCCGACATAAAGGGACAGAGAGCGGATCGTCAGGCCACGCTGGGGCACCCGAGCCTTCGGCAGAACGCGCAGCCGAGACACATCAATTTCGCGGCACAGACTCTTCGTCGCATTTTTCCGTTGCATTTGCTCAAAGGCCTTACGTGCAAATACAAATGAAATGGGATCAAAGGAAGCTCCGGGTACCCGTTCAGCCGCGAGTGGCAGACACGCCTGATCGGCATAGGCCATCAGTTCCAGCATCGCGCGGGCCGGTTCCGAGTTAAGCGAGTCCGATAAATCCGCGAGCGGCTGGTCCAGACCGGCAGAAATCCTGCCCCAGCAAGATTGGACCTCCTTGGGCAGGCTTGAAGACTTTACCACCACACCACGCCACTTTTTAGCAACGGCCTCACAGTGGTCCGCCCACTCCTTGCCGCTTTCCACCGGAGGTGGCCAGTTGGACAGCACGCCGATATAGGCTCCAGCATGCCTGAGTGCATGGGCAGTCAAGGCGAATGCGTCAGGTGGCCAGGCCGGAACCATAGGCGGCGATCCGACACCAAGTCGCGGGATGATCGTTTTCCACAAATCACGCAGAGTAAATGCATGAATTTTCATTATGTGGAGCGCCATAGGGGTCTGGGGCGTAGTTTACCAGTACTTCTGTGCAGAACGTGCTGAACGCCTTCCTAAATTTACCGACGAAGAGTACCTCCTTCGGGGCCGACGGCATTGTGATTGTCGCAGAGCGGACGAGCAAAACTCGCAGCGATGATACTGGAGCCACGAAGACGACGAAGCAGGTTCACGCGATTTCAGAAACGCTCTCCTTTGCTCAACACTCTCGTCTTGCGTGGTACCGGGCTCAGGGGGATTGAGGGAGAATCAGTTCTCGCTGCGTGGATCAAGGCTTTGGACTGACGTGAAGACCCGGACTTACCGCGCCCGGCATATCCAAGTCCTGGCACATCAATGCAAGATGTGGCTGCGGCGGGTCACGACGTACGAGGAAATATTTTCGGTCCGATAACTGGCTGATGGGGCGAGGGTTGCTGGTTCCCCTGCCTTCCCTTTTGGTCTCGTGTCGTTTGCCTCGGGTGGTATCCCGGAGGCAGAGATGGCGGGGGATGGGCGAGGCGCGAACACAAGATCGGCATCATCCTGGGGATGCAGGATGCGAATCACTTCCGGGTAGTGGATGACGCAGACGCTTTCTACGGCATGGGGCAGCGACTCACGCAGCTTACTTACAATTCCTGGAACAAGCTCGGCAGCGGCTGCAAGGTGAGTCACGACCAGGGGCTGACGGCGTTCGGGCTTGAGTTGGTGGCGCGGATGAATATGATCGGGATGGCGATCGATGTATCGCATTGCGGGGAGCGCACCAGTCTGGACGCGGTTCATGACTCAAAAAGGCCGGTGCTGATTACGCACTCGAATTGCCGGGCGCTGGCACCGGGTGTGGCTCGCTGTAAGTCGGACGAGGTAATCCGGGCGGTCGCACGCGGCGGGGGAGTGCTGGGTATTACCTCCGTTCGGCAATTCGTGCGGGCGGGCGGCGGGGCGACGCTGGAAGACGTGCTGGATCATTTCGATCACGCGGTGCGTTTGGTAGGCGTGGACCATGTTGGCATGGGGAGCGATTTTGATCTGGATGCCCATCCTGCGTATGACATCGCAGGGCTCAACCAAGCCAACCGGGTGTATGCCCTGACCGAGGGGCTTCTGCGGCGCGGCTATTCGAATGAGGACGTTGCGCTGATGCTGGGCGGCAACTTCGAGAGGGCCCTTCAGCAGATATGGACGAAGCCGTGAAGTTGAAGGGTCCACGATGCACTTTGGACCCGGAGGCGAAGTTACAGTGATTTCAGAACCAGATATGACGGCTCGGGAGACGTTGCGGGGACAGGTTCTTTTGGAGGCCGGGGAGGTACCGGGAGTGTTGCG
>RGPS01000161.1 GCA_010084195.1 Terriglobia bacterium | reverse complement strand
ATGATGCCCGGGCATCATGCGCTCAGAGTCATGCCGTATACACGAGTTGGGCTTCCGGAAGAATACGCGCCTTGACTCGTGGCCGCATGTCGCCACGTGCCGCAGAGCCAAAGATGGATAACGCCTGGACACCGTACCGGGAGCAGATTTTTGCCAGGCAGTCAGTCGGTACTTCGAAACCAGATGCAAGAATCATAAGGTGTATTCCTCATTGTGGCCAGACTGGTCTCGCGATGCAAGCGTATCTCCTCTGCGCCCTTCGCCTTCCTCATCGCGAAGCCAATCGTTTTTCCGCCTTGCCAGCCCAGGATTTGTAACCCCGATGCGCTTCTTACGTCTACTTAGTCCAGTGAAACCTGTAATTGCGCTGTCCCTGTTGACCGTCCTGCCCCTTCTTGCGCAGGACTCGCGACAACTCGAGTACGCCGTGCTCCTCGACCAGCCCGCTGTAGCTGCAAAGTTCCGCGGTGCCGAACGGACTGGTTTTGCCGCCCAGTCTCTTCGGTTGCAGGTTCGGGCGCAGCAGACCCTGGTGAAGTCTCGCCTCCGCGGACTGGGCTTCCCGGTCACCGGGTCCAGCGACACGCTGGTAAATGCCATCTATGTCACCGCCAGCCGTGAACAGGCGATGCAACTCGGCAGCCTTCCTGGTGTTCTGGGCGTCGCTCTCACCACGCCGCTCCGCCGCAAAATGGACCGGGCTCTCGCCAACCAGAATGTCACCCAGGCGTGGAATAGCGTCGGAGGTGCCAGCCAGGCCGGTACCGGCGTCAAGATCGCCATCATTGACAGCGGCATTGATCAAACGCACCCGGCCCTGACAGACCCGGGCATGAAGGCCCCGGCAGGTTTCCCGGTTGGCGACGCGAATTTCACCACCGGCAAAGTCATCGCCGCCCGCAGCTACATCTCGTCGCTCACAAGTGCAGACCCCAAGCTCTCCAGCCCGGATGATTTTTCTCCCCGGGACCGCGTCGGCCACGGCACAGCCCTGGCCGCCATCGCCGCCGGAGTCGCAGTGAAGGCTCCGATAGCCTCCATCTCCGGCGTCGCCCCAAAAGCCTGGCTCGGGAACTACAAAATCTTCGGAACCCCCGGCATTCACGACACCACTTCCACCAGCATCCTCGTCCAGGCCCTCGAAGATGCCTATACCGACGGGATGGATATCGCTGTTCTGGCCGTCGGGACACAACCGTTTACAGCACCTTTTTATGGCCCCCTCGACACTTCAACAGCCTGCACCCAGGCGCAGCTCCGCAGCTATATCCCCGCAACTGCATGCGATATCAACGCCTATGCCGTCGAGCATGCCGTTCAGGCCGGGATGCTCGTCGTCGTGGCTGCCGGTAACGACGGCTGCTCCGGTTTAACCTGCCCCACCCTCGGTACCATCGCTTCGCCCGGCACCGCTCCCGCCGCGCTCACCGTCGGCTCCACGACAAACTCCCGCGTCATTTACTCACAGGTCAAAGTGAACGGCGAAGTCTGGAAGGGCCTCGCCGGCAACGGTCCCAAATTCACAGCCCCACTCACCGCGCCGCTGGTGGATCTCCTTACCGTCTCCTCAGATGCCACCATGTGCTCCGGAGCTCCGGCCGGTTCCCTTACCGGGAAGATTGTCCTGCTCGCCCGCGGTACCTGCGCGTTTTTTCAAAAGGTAACCTCCGCCCAGAATGCCGGTGCCATCGCGGTCCTCATGTATGACACCGGCACCGATTCCATCCTCCCCCCCAGCTATCTCCTCACCGAGACGGGTATCCCGATTGAGTACGTCGGTAACACCGCCGGCCTCGCCATCCGGGCCGCTGTAAAGGCCAATCCGGGCCTCGTCATTACCATCGATCCCGCCCATGTCTCTGCCGATGCTGGTTCCGACGTCATCGCCTTCGATTCCTCCCGGGGCCCCGCAACAGGTACCCACGGCCTGAAGCCCGAGATTGCAGCCGTCGGGGCGGGCGTCTACACCGCCACCCAGAAATACGATCCCAACGGCGATGTCTTTGATGTGAGTGGCTACGCCTCCGTCGATGGCACCAGCTATGCCGCTGCCATGGTCGCCGGAGCCGCAGCCCTCGTGAAGCAGGCCCACCCCGGCTACACACCTGCCCAACTCAAGAGCGCACTGGTCAACACCGCTTCGAACGGCGTGGTCACCGATGCCGACGTCGGTGGCCTGGCACGCGTCACAGCCGTGGGTGCCGGCAAACTGAATGCCGGGGCCGCCGTCTCCTCCAGCGTCACGGCCAGCCCGAGTGCGGTCAGCTTTGGCGTTATCGGCACGGCTCTCCCTTCCGGCACCGCTGTCAGCCTCACCAATACCGGCGCTGCTTCCGTTACTCTGAGTTTTGCCGTCGCGCGACGGGATACCGATGCCAATGCCACCGTCACCGTCAGTCCCGCCTCTCTGACGCTGGCGGCCGGACAGTCACAGACCGTTACCGTAGCCCTCAACGGTCGCGTTCCGGCAGCCGGTACCTATGAAGGCCAGATCAACGTCACCGGTACCTCCGGCAACTTCCACATCCCTTACCTGTATCTGGTGAGTGACAGGAGGGCCGCAAACGCCTTCCCCATCATCGGCGACAACTACTTTGCCGCCGTCACCGAGTATCCGGTTCTGATCGCCTTCCGCGTCATTGACCAATACGGTGCCCCCGTCGCCAATGTGCCCACCTCCTGGACCCCAACCACCCTGGTTGACTTCGCTTTCGCGGACCGGGCCACGGACGTCTACGGTATTGCCGCAGCCTATGTATCTGAGAGTCGCACCGATGGCATTCAGTCCTTCGAAGGCTATATATCCGCAGCCATCGGGTGGGAGTTCTACCACTTCGTCAACTTCCAGCCCTTCATTTCCAAGGGTATTTTCAACGCGGCGACCCAGCAGTCCGGGAACCTCGCACCTGGGTCTTATGCCACCGTTTCGGGGACCGATTTCTCGTCTGTTCCCATCATTCCCACTACCGGATATCTGCCGATCTCGTTGGGCATGGTCTCCGTTACCTTCGACGCTCCCGGCGTGAGTGCCGTGGCTCCCATCTCTTATGTGAGTCCCACCCTCATCAACGTCCAGATTCCCTGGGAAATGCAGGGCCAGACTTCTGCCACCGTCAAGGTTCGTTATCACGATCTTGCCGGACCAACCGTCATCCTCCCGCTGGCGGCAGCCTCCCCTGCGTTCTTCGAATACACCGATGCCAGCAACAGTGCGCTCTCCGTCGTCGCACAGGACCTGAACTATGCCCTCATCACCAGTCAAAACGCTGCCGGGCGGGGTAAGGTCATTACCCTTTACGCCAATGGTTTAGGTCCGGTGGATAATACCCCGGCCACGGGCCAGCAGTCCAGTGCGACCCTTCTGGGTCGGACAACAACACAGCCACAGGTCACGATTGGGGGCAAAACGGCACAGATTCTCTTTAGTGGTCTCACTCCCCAGACCATCGGCCTCTACCAGGTCAACGTGCAGGTGCCTGCCGACTCCGCCACGGGTTTGCAGCCCCTTACCCTCTCCATCGGCGGTGTCACCGCAAAGAGTTCGCAAATCGTCGTCCGGTAGGTCCCGAACCCGGCTATAATAGCCGTTTGGGCCTTTCGGGTCCAGACGTCTCTGATCATGCTCGAAATTCGCGCCAAGCTGGAAAAAGAAATCGCCGCCCTGGAGTATGAACTCCGCAACGAACTGCCTCGGGAAATCCTTAAGGCTCGTGCCCACGGCGATCTGAAAGAGAACGCCGAGTATCATGCGGCCAAGGAACGCCAGGGCTTTGTCAATGCCCGTCTCGGCCAGTTGCAGCAACGCCTCGGTGAATTCGCCATGATCGACTTCGCCAAGATTCCCCGTGACAAGGTCGGCCTCTTCTCCAAAGTTGATGTTCTTGACCTAAAACGTGACGAAGAAATCTCCTACGAACTGGTCACCAGCGAAGAGGCGGATCCCCCCAACGGCAAGGTCTCAACCGGGTCTCCCATCGGGCGCTCGCTGCTCGGTAAAGAAGTAGGCGATACTGTAAAACTACAGGTTCCGGGTGGAGCTAAAGAGCTGGAGATTTTACGGCTCCAGACCATCCACGAGCTGCACTAACCACGAAACCATGACGTTTTCGCGCGGCATCGGACTATTCTTCGGCAAGATCATTCACTGGATCGTTGCCGGACTCGCCTTGTCACGGGTCCACCCCAATGTCCTGACCTTTCTGGGCCTGGTAATCAACGCGTGGGCCGCCTGGCTTTTCGCTGCCGGAAACTTTCCGTGGGCCGGAGTGGTCGTTATCGGCGCAGGCTTGTTTGACATGGTAGACGGTCGCGTGGCCCGCCAGACCAATCAGGTCACCAAATTCGGGGGCTTCTTCGATTCGGTGATCGATCGCTATTCGGATCTGGCTGTTCTCGTCGGGCTCCAGGTTTACTATGCGTCCATCAATCGGTACTTCTACGTGGTGCTCTGCGCCATTGTCATGATGGGAACCGTGATGGTGAGCTATACCCGCGCTCGGGCCGAAAATACCATTCCCCGTTGCAAGGTCGGCTTCATGGAGCGCCCGGAACGCGTCGTTCTTGTTATTCTCGGGGCCTTAATGAGCCGCATGGCTCCTGTTCTCTGGATCCTCGCGGTCTTCACCAACATCACAGTCATCAGCCGCATGATCTACACCTGGCATGAAACCAAGGGTCTGGAAGATGCGCAGCTGCGGGCGGTTCCCGCCGAAAAAAATCTGAAATCTACAAACCCGCGCCGGTAGTCGTTACCGTCAGTCGACCGTGCTTCACCCCTTTCGTGCTGATCAGCGCTTCAGCTATCTTCTTCACGTCTTTACCCTTGCCCTTCACAATCAGGACCTCCAGGCAGTTGTCGTGGTCCAGATGAACGTGAATTGTGGACAGAATATTCTTGTGGTGATCATGCTGCAGGTCCATCAGCTTTTCGCTCAGCATGCGCACATGATGGTCGTAGACCAGCGTGACCGTACCGACAACATCCGCTTCTCCCTCATCCCAGGATTTACGAACCAGCTCTTCCCGAATCAAATCCCGGAATGCCTCCGAACGATTCGTGTAACCCCGTTCGCCGATCAGCGTATCGAATTTGTCCAGTAAGTCGGAATCGATGGCGACCCCGATGCGGGCGAGTTCACTCATGGACTCCATCGTAATCCAAAGGCCCCGCAATTCCGTATTGTCTTTTTAGTCAGCGTGTCACGAATTTGAACAACGTGCTACCTTGAGGGTGATTCATGCACATTCCCGACGGATATCTGAGTACGAAAGTCTGGATAGCCACTGATTTGGTTGCGGCACCAGCCGTCGTTCTGCTCGCCCGCCGCGCCCAGGCAAAGTTTGACCACCACCGCATTCCGTTACTGGGGGTGATGGGGGCTTTCGTTTTTGCCGCCCAAATGATAAATTTCCCGGCTGGAAATGGCACCAGCAGCCACCTGGTGGGTGCCGCTCTGCTCGGTTGCCTTTTGGGGCCCTCCGCCGCTGTCATCGTCATGACGGCGATTCTTGCCACCCAGGCACTCTTGTTTCAGGATGGCGGCGTGCTCGCGCTCGGGGCCAATATTTTCAATATGGCCATCGCCGGAGTCTTTGCCGGCTATCTTCCCTTTGCTCTGTTGAAAGGGTCTCGCCTGGGACTCTTCCTGGCCGGGTTCTTTTCTCTGCTGACTGCCGCCGTCCTTGCCCTCAGCGAGTTACTCATTTCCGGGGTCGCCATGCCCCCGGCCATGCTCAGCATCTCCTTCGCCTGGTTTCTGGTTTCCGCGGCCATAGAAGGGGCTCTGACCATGTCCGTCGCTGTGGCTCTGGAGCGGATTCAGCCCGGATGCCTGCGCAAACCGGAGTTTGCAGGCAGGGCCTGGGTCACTACAGGTGCAGTAGCTCTGCTGCTCGGGGCCTTCGGCTGGCTTGTCGCCTCCGATCACCCCGATGGCCTCGAAGCGCTGGCTTTGCGGGCAGGGATCTCAGGCCGAATCACCTCCCTCATCGCGTCACCTTTCGGCGACTATCAGGCCTCGTTTCTCGCTGATCCCTGGCTTTCGCGCCCTGTCGCCGGCCTGGCCGGTATGGTCGTGATTTACATCGCGTGCCTCGCTATTTCACGAGGTATTGGGGCCACCAGCCGGGAAGGTGTCTGATTGCGCCACACGCGGCTGGAGTTATGGAGTCGGGGTACCACCTTTGCGCATCGCCGACATCCGGCAGCCAAAATTGCAGTGGCACTCACCTTCCTGGTCTGCATTGCGACCCTGCAGCCCTCCGGCTGGCGCATCGGAGTCCTGTACTTCGTGGCCCTGACCTCCATGGCGTTCGCTGCCCGGCTCCCCGTTCCCCGCCTTCATCTCGCCGCCGCCGTGGTCCTGCCCTTCGCCGGCGTATTTGCCCTTATTAGCTTTCTCGCCGGAACCCCCGAGAAGGGGCTCGCGATGATGGTGCGAGCCTGGCTCTCTGCTTTCACCACCGTGCTCCTCATGGCGACTACCTCACAGCCCGACCTTCTCGCCGGCCTCGAATCTCTCCACGCTCCCCGGTTTCTGGTGCAGGTGATGCAATTCCTCTACCGCTATCTGCTCGTCCTGCTGGAGGAGGCCGGGGCGATGCGGGCCGCCGCCGCCAGTCGCGCGGGCAAGCTGCGGGCGCGGGAGTTTCGTCGTGCCGCCGCCGCTGCCGGAGTTCTGTTCGCACGTTCCTGGGGCAGGGCACAGGCCATTCACCGCGCCATGACCGCGCGGGGTTTTGACGGCCACATTCCCCGCTTCCGCAGCCTCCGGCTGACGTGGCCCGATGCCTGGTTCGTGGCCCTGTTGGCAACTTTCGCGATCGTCGCCCGGTTGGCGATTCGATGAGCCGCATCGTTGAGGTCCGTGGCCTGCGTTATGCCTGGGAGGATGGCACCGAAGCCCTTCGCGGCGTCGATTTCGATTTGGAAGCCGGGCAGACCGTGGCGCTGTTGGGGGCGAACGGGTCCGGGAAGACTACCTTCGCCCTCCATCTCAATGGCCTGCTGAAGGCGTCGGCAGGCAGTATTCAGATCGATACTTTGGTTCTCAACGACAAAAGCCTGCCCGTGATTCGGCGCAAGGTGGGGCTGGTTTTTCAGGACTCGGACAATCAGCTTTTTATGCCGACCGTTCTGGAGGATGTTGCGTTTGCACCTTTGACAGCAGGGCTTACATCCGCTCAGGCTACGGAAAAAGCTATGGCCGCACTTCGTCAGGTCGACATGGAGGCAAAGGCGCACAAAGCTCCGTGGCACCTGAGTTCCGGGGAAAAGAAAAGGGTCGCTATCGCCGGAATTCTGGCGAGCGACCCTTCATTACTTGTACTGGATGAACCGACTACATTCCTCGACCCGCCGGGCCAGCGCAGTCTTGCCGCTTTGCTGGCCGACCTGCCACAGGCAAAAATCCTGATCACGCATGATATGACTTTTGCCCGGGCGCTGACTAAGGAAGCTGTCTTTTTTCAGGAAGGAAAAATTGCAGCCCGAGGACCGTTGGATGAGGTAATCACCCGGTTCGACTGGTACTAACTACTATTTTTCTTCGCGGCTCGCGGCCCAGCGCTTTTTCTGCGCCTGCGAGATACGTTTGCGGGCGGCAGGGCTCAGGACACGAGTCTTCTTTTCTTTGGGGGCCGCCTCGGGTGCCGCAACATCGTCGGCTAGAGCGGGAGCCGCTACTTTCTTCGGCCTGCCGACAGGTGCCTTGCCGATACCAAGCTGCTGCTTGATGTTTGCAATCTTCGCAAGGACAATATCCCGTTCCTTCTCCAGATGGATCAGGGCGTAGGTCAGGAATTCTGCGTTATCGTTTACTGTTTTTGTTCTTGCCATATGAATCCGAAGTCTAACTATATCAGACAATATTGATATGCGCTTTGTCATTCAACGTGTCTCCCGGGCAAAGGTGACGGTGGCCGGGGAAGTTACCGGAGAAATCGGCCACGGCCTGATGGTTCTCATCGGGATTGGTTCCGAAGATACCGCGCAGGATGTCACTTCGATGGTGGATAAGCTGGTTAACCTGCGAATCTGTGCCGATGCTGACGGGAAGATGAATTTGAGTGTATTGCAGACAGGCGGCGGATTACTTCTGATATCGCAATTTACGCTCTATGGTGATTGCCGAAGAGGCCGTCGGCCGAGTTTTGAGAAGGCGGCTGCGCCGGACCGCGCTAAAGAACTCTATGACCTGGTTGTGGCAACCGTCCGCAAGACCGGTCTGCCGGTTGGTACCGGCGTCTTCCGCGAACATATGGATGTCGAGTTAGTCAATGACGGCCCGATTACAATTCTGCTGGACTCAAAGTAAACCCCGCTTGCGGGAACTCGTCTATACAATCGAATGCAAGCCGCAACAGCAAACTGGGCCACGACGGCAATGGCGCGGACCTCGGAACTGACAAACTTTGATGCGGTGGTGGCGGAGTATTGGCCGCGTATCTACAGGTTTGCGCTCGTATCTCTGCGTGAAAAGGGTGCAGCAGAGAGTTTAGCTCAGGATTGTTTCCTGCGGGCCTGGAAGTATCGCGATCAGTTCCGCGGTGATGCTGCAGTCTCGACCTGGCTGATGCAGATTGCCCTCAACCTGATTCGGGACCGGATTCGGAATCGGCGGTTACAGTTTTGGCGACGCAGAGAGGAACTGGCTGCTGTCTGGAATGCCTCAGCGAGTCTGCCGGAACGCCAGCGGACGGTGTTTCTTTTGCGCTTCGTGGAAGATATGGATTTGCTCGAGATTGCGGCTGCCATGGGTTTGAGTGAAGGTACGGTCAAGGTCCATTTGTTCCGGGCACTGAATCCGGTTAGGGAGAAGGTGGCGAAGTGACCCGGTTCGAGGGTGCGTTGGCCGGTTTTCGGGATGGTGTCCGGCTGATTTCGGTGCCGCGCCCCGCTTTTGAGATTCCGGAACGCCGATGGCGGTTGGTGCTGCGCTGGGCGCTGGCGGGCGCGGTGGCGGCGGTGCTGGTCGCAATCCCTTTCTACCGCCCCGGCAGTCCGGCTCCCGGTGAGATATCGGATTCGATGTTATTCGATCAGGCGAATGCACAGTTGGCCCGCAGCAGGGGCCGGGTGGTCGCTGGTGGAACAATCCCGAGATGGTGCAGAGGATCGGGATTAATTCCGACCAACAGAAAAAGATGGACGACATCTTTCAGGCCAATCGGCTTCGGCTGGTGGATCTGAATGCCACGCTCCAGAAGGACGAGATGACGCTGGAGCCTCTCATGAGTTCGGAGACTCCGGACGAGACAAAGATCCTGGTGCAGATCGACAAAGTCGCTCAGGCGCGGGCCCGGCGGGCCTTCTCAAAGACGGGGCTAAGCCGTTAGTTGGGGCGGTTGATGTACTTGTCGTAGAGCTGTTTGTGCTTGCTCTGCATGTCGGAAGCCTTGCCTTTGATGAATACCTGTTTTACAGTTGTAGTGGCCTCAAGGGGGTCGCCGTCCGTGAGCAGGAGATCGGCCCACTTGCCTTCCTCGATGGTGCCGATGAGGTCACTGACGCCCCAGATGATGGCGGCGTTTTGGGTGATGGCCTTGATGGCTTCATCGTGGGGCAGGCCGAAGGCTACAGCTTGGGCTGCCTGGTAGGGCAGGTTGCGTGAGGCCAGGTTGGCTTTTCCTTCGAGGGTCCCGATGGAGAAGAGAATACCTGCTTTTTGGAGGTCTGCCGGGGTGGTGTACTGGCGGTCGTAGGGATCGTCTTCGTTTATGGGCAGGCTCAGGGTGGGGCCGAGAACAACGGGGACGTTGGCGGCCTTGATTTCCTTCGTTACTTTGTAGGCTTCCTGGGCATCGAGCAGGATGATTTTGAGCTTCTGCTTTTCTGCGAATGCCAGGGCGTCCTTGATTTCGCGTTCGAGGACTGCGGTGATCAGAACGGGGACTTTCCCTTCGATAACGGGGATCATGGCTTCGAGCTTCAGGTCGGGCTTGAAGCCGGCGGGCTGGGCAGCCTTGAGCTGCATGTAGCGCCGCGAGGTTTCGAAGAACTCGTTGAGTTCGGCCATTTCCTTATCGAAATTCTGCTTTGCCTGGGTGAAACTGCCACGGGCGGCGAGAGCGGCGGGGATATCACCGGAATCACCCTGAAAGCCACCGCGCGGCGTGGCGATGGCGGGCATGCGGAGGTGGAGACCGGCGCGGGGTTTGATGCCCATTTCGTCGGTTGTCCAGCCATCGAGATGGATGAGCGACACCTGGCCGGAAATCAGCTGACCGGAGGGCATGGTGATGGCGGAGGTGATGCCGTTGAAGCGGGTGACGGGGATGTGTTCGCTCTCGGGGTTGACGGCGGTGAGTGCGACCAACTGCGGGTTGAATTTGCCGAGTTCCGTGGTATCCGAGGTCTCGCGGACGGAGTTGATTTCGATCAGGCCGATCTCGGTACCGGCGTCGATCATGCCCGGGTAGACGTGGAGGCCCTTGCCGTCGATGACCTTCATATCTTTGGGTGCGGGCAGGTTCTTGCCGACTCCCATGATCTTGCCGTTGCGCACGATGACGGAGCCGTTGGGGATATCGGCCCCGGAGACGGTGTGAACGGTGGCACCTTTGATGACGAAGGAGTCACCACCGGCGGCGGGCGCTCCGGTGATACCGGTAGCCGCAGGCTGGGCTGTTACCGGGGAAGGCACCAGGGCGAGAGATGCGGTGGTGATGAAGATGGCGAGGGTTCTCATTGGTTGTTTCCTTCCTCTTGCGGTGTTGGTGCGGTTGCGCCCCCGCGTCCACCTGGGCCGCGCTGGTCGGCGGCGGCTTTTTGGATGAGGGCCTTCTTTTCGAGATCCTTCTTCGTCCGGTTGCTGATGTCTTCATCGCGGTCGAAATACATGTGACCGTCGATCCAGACCTTTTCTACTTTGCTGAAGTTGGAGAGGGGGTGGGCGTCGTAGAGGAGGACGTCGGCGTCTTTGCCGACTTCGAGGGAGCCGACGCGATTCTCGATCTTCAGTTGTTTGGCGGGGTTGATGGTGATGAGGGACAGCGCTTCGGTTTCGGTGAGGCCACCGTACTTGACGGTCTTGGCAGCTTCCTTATCGAGGTGACGCATGAGTTCGGCGTCGTCTGAATTGAGGGACGTCAGGACGCCCTTTTTCACCAGGATGGCGGCGTTGTAAGGGATGGCATCATTGGCTTCGAGCTTGTAGGCCCACCAGTCGGCAAAGGTTGAGGCACCACCACCGTGGGCGGCGATTTCCTTCGCGACCTTGTAGCCTTCGAGGACGTGCTGGAAGGTGCGGATCTTGAAACCGTAGTCGTCGGCGACATGGATGAGCATGAGGATTTCATCCTGCCGGTAGCAGTGGGCGTGGACGAGGCGCTTGCCGTCGAGAACTTCGACGAGCGCATCGAACTTGAGGTCGCGGGCGGGGGGCATGACGACTTCGCCCTTGGCGAGCTTCGCGTTGTAAGTGGCCCAGATGGATTTGTAGTCCTTTGCGTCATTGAAGGCCTGGCGGATGACGTCTTCGACGCCCATGCGGGTGGCGGGGTAGCGGGGGGCGGAACCGACGCCTGCCAAACCCGCGGCTACGGCCTGTCCGGCGCGTTTGGGGTTTTCGCCGAGGGCGAACTTGATGCCGGGGGCAGCGCCTTCAAACTTCATGGTCTGGGCATTCTTACCCCAGCGCATCTTCATGACGATGGTTTTGCCGCCGATGGAGTTGGCAGAGCCATGGAGGATGTTGGCGGTGGTGACACCGCCGGCGAGGGCCCGGTAGATCCCGACGTCCTCGGGGTTGAGGACGTCTTCGATGCCGACCATGGATGACACGGAAACGGTGCCCTCATTGATGGCTTCGGCCATGATGTGGGAGTGGCAGTCGATGATGCCGGGCATGACGAACTTGCCGGCTCCGTCAATGACTTTGGCTCCGGCCGGGGCGAGGACCTTTTCTCCGAGGGCTGCGATTTTGCCGCCCTGGAGGAGGATGGAGCCTTTGACTGTGCCGTTGGTGATGGTGAGGATGGTGGCGTTCTGGATGAGAACGGTGTCATTACCTGAAGCCGCACTCTGCGCGGCGAGTTTCGTCAGGAACGGGGTTGCCACCGGGGCGGCGAGACTGATTAAGAGCGTACGGCGATTGATTCTCACTGGACTGGACCTCCGCGTCCACCGCCACGTCCGCCGAAGTTGGGGCGGGCCGGGGCGTCTTCGACGGGGGGCTCATAGCGGCCTCCATCGACGAAAACGTACTTTACTTTGGTGCTGGTGGCGAAGAGGTCGCCGTCAGCGATGACGAGATTTGCGATCTTGCCTTTTTCGATGCTGCCGATGCGGTCTGAAACTCCGAAGATTTCGGCGGGTGAGAGGGTGAGGGCACGGAGGGCAGCGGCGGGGTCGAGGCCGGCGTCGATGGCTTTCTTGACGGCGGCTTTGATTTCGCGAGGGGTGGCGACGCCATCGGAGTAGAAGGCGAATTTGATGCCGCCTTTGGCGAGGGCTCCGGCTGCGGTGGGGGCCTTGTCGCGAAGCTCAAGAATGCGCTCGGCTTCATCGAGGGCGGGGTCGGCATCGGCCACCTTTTCGGGGTAGCGGAGGCTGACGAGGACGGGCGTTCCGGCCTGTTTGAGGACGTCAATCGAGCGCCCGGCTTCGTGGCCACCGTAGAGGATGGCGTTGACCTTGAGTTCTTTGGCGAAGGCCAGCATGCGTTCTACTTCGACGTTGCGGGTGGCGGGGAGGAGGATGCGTGGGCTGGCGAGGACACCTTCGAGAGCGCGATCGTAAGCGGGGCGCTGGAGGCCTTGCGGGTGCTTCTCGTAGATGGACTTGCCGAGCTTGTAGCGGTCGGCGTCGAGATAGAGCTGGCGGATGTACGCGATGGTGCCCATGAGGGAGCCGGGGTAGCTGCGGAAGAAGCCGGCCCCGAAGCGGAGGGAGATGTGCTGGCCGACGGCATCGGCGAGGACCATGTCACCGGCGCGTTCCCCGGCGAGGTTGATGACGGAACCTTGCCCCGAGAAGATGCTGCCGGTGGGGAAGGTGACGGCGGAGGTGAAACCACCGTTGCGATTGGCTTCGATGGCGCGGTCGTTGGGAAAGAGCTGGTCGGCGGCTTTGATCCAGGAGGCGGTGGAGGGGCGGTCTTCGGGGCCTCG
>RGPS01000017.1 GCA_010084195.1 Terriglobia bacterium | reverse complement strand
ATCGGCGAAGCTTCTGACGTCCGACCACGCCCCCCCCCGCCCCGCCCCGCACGGCCCGCAGGACCTCTGCCACCAGCCACCGGGACTTCGCCCTGCACGGGTGCGGCCCCGGTGGGGGCTTCCACAGTGAGGTGGTAGGTCCAGGCACGCGTCAGTTTCGACACGTTGCCTGCGGTGATCTGTTTCAGGGGAGAGTGGCGCTGATTGCCGGGATCGTGGCCATAAGTTGGCCAGTCGGTCTGAGCACAAAGTGCCCCTTCGAGGGCAGCACAACTAACAACGGCCAGCAAAACTCTGGTGAGGCGGATCATAGGGGCTGTAAAAACCTTTCGGGGCACGGTTCGGAGTTAGAACCGTGCCCCTGGTTACTTAGAAGTTAATGCGGAGCGAGAGTTGAATCTGGCGGGCTACATTCCCTGCGGCGGTAATCAGGCCGTAGTTCACGGCACCAATCTGAGAATTATAGGCCCCGAAACCGCGGATATTGAACGCGTTCTGAGCCTCAGCACGGAACTGAACATAGGATGCCTCTCTGATTTTGAAGTTCTTCATCAGCGAGATGTCCATCTGGTAGTTGCCGGGATTTCGGTAGTCGTTGCTGTTCGGAGGCAGGTCACCAGAGATAAAGGAGCGAGCCCCCAGAACCTTGGTCGGATCCAGCCTGCGAATGCTGGACGTGGTGATGGGGTCTACCGGCGAATACAGAACCTGCTTGTCGTTGGCGTAATTGGACGGCGTCAGGTTGTGGTCGCTGGTGGCATAACTGCCCCAGGTCTGGTTGATCTTAATGGTGTTGTTGATGTTGCTGGTGGTGCTTCCGGTGAGGGTGACCGGTGCGCCCGTGATCCAGGAGTAGTTACCGGCCACCTGCCAGCCGCCGACCACCGTGTCGAGAACCTTGGAGGCCACGCCGGTGGGTGAGCCCAAAAAGTGGCGACCGGCACCGAACGGGAATTCGTAGGTGTAAGCGATGTTGAGGCGATGCTTACGGTCCAGAGGACTCAGGCCCCAGGCCGCATTGAAGGAGTCAAAAGACTGCACGGTCTTGGAACCCTGACCGTCCGCCCCGCCAGTATCGTCGAGGAGTCGGCTGAAAGTATAGTTGCCCAGGATAGACAGACCTTTGCTGAAGCGGCGTTCGAGGCGGATGTACATCGCGTGGTAGCTGGACCGCCCCAGATTCAGGCCGGAGACCTGTACGCGACCATAGAATGGGTAGTCATACTGGAGCAGGCCCAGTTGCTGAGTTGTCCCGGTGATGGTGGTTTCCAGCGTCTGCCCCGCGTTCGGCGAAAGCATCGGGCGCTGCATGTTGGCTGCATTCGAGGGAATCAGCAGGCTCTTGGGGAACGTGCTGATGGTGTTGGTAGCGAGCAGCCCGAGACCACGATTGCCGCTGTAGCCGACATTTACGACCACGTTGGCAGGAAGCTGGCGCTGAATTTCGGCCGACCAGTTGTACTCCGTGGGCATGCGCAGCTGGCGTGAGACAACCGTCGCCCCCGGGTCGAGCGAGCTCTGCAGGTTGGCGGTGCGAACGTCACGGGTAAAGCTGTTGAACATAGAAGGCAGCGGGAAGGGGTTGGCCCAGGTGGAGATGTAGTTCCGTCCGCCATCGGTAGAGGCATGCCAGCCGGCAAACGCCTGATCGGACAGAGCGACGTTGGCATTGCTGCTGGCGTAGTTGTTCGGGTTGCCCGTGGTCGGCAGGTACATTTTGCCGCCGGACATGCGAAGAACTGTCCGGTTGTTGAACTGGTACGCGATGCCGACACGTGGGGCGAAGAGGAAGTTATTCAGTTGCTGCGGTGTACGGGATTTGAATTCCGGGGTGTTGGCGATGAGGACGGCCCCGGGATTGAAACTGCCCTTTGTGGCCCAGGCCGGCACCGGAGTGTTTGCCGGCAGACCTGCCTTCACCGCTTCAGCCGTGAAGTTATAACCCGCGTTGACCTTAAATAGGGAAGGATAATCAGGATCCCAGAAGTACAGCTTGTCGCCGCGCTCGGTGGTGGGACGCTCGTTATCCCAGCGCAGGCCAAGATTCAGGGTAAGCTTTGAAGTCACCTTCCAGTCATCCTGAATGAACATGCCGTTGTAGTTGGTGTTCATCGCACGGGTGGTGGGCTTGGCAATGTTGTTGCGATTGTTGATCCCGAGCAGGAAGGAACCGAGACCAGCCACGCGGCCCTCGTTGGCGCCGAGGCCAAAATCACCCTGGAACTGATGCAGGGGGTTGACCATGAAGTTCATCACGTTACCCGCACCGCCGGCATTCAGGAAGTTGTCGTAGTAACGGCGATGCTCCCCGCCAAACTTGACGACATGCTTCGCAAAGACCTTGGTGGTGGTGAGCGCAAAGTTGTAGCTGGTGGAGTTCGCTACTGTCGCCGCGCCTGCCTGACCGTAAGCCGTACCGCTCATGAAAGTGTTGTTGATGAAGGGAATGTCGTTGGGACCGAGGTACTCGGCATAGACCTTGGGGAGAAACGAGTTGCTGAAGGCGGCGTCGTGGACATTGCCGCTGAAGGTAGGTGTGTGGGTAACGGAACTGCGCCAGTCCACGATCATGGTCGGGCGCGCCGTCCAGGTGTAGTTGATGTTCGCATTGGCACCGCCGTTGGATTCGAGAGCACTGGAAGTGTAGAGCGGCGAATCCATCAGGCGGGTCGCAGAACCATTGCTGGCAAAGGTCGCCCAACGAATGTTGAGCCGTTGATTCTGCGTCAGGTTGTGATCCAGCCGAACCCCGAAGCGGAAGTTGTACAGTGCGTCACCCGACGCGGAACCATAGTTATTCAGGCTGCTGCTGCCGGCCACCGAAGGCCGGTTCGGCGCGGGAATCATTTTGAGAATGGCCTGCGAAACGGGCGAGATCAGCGACGGGGGGACAACGCGGCCATTGCCGCCCAGCAGTCCGGTGCGCTCCCACAACCCGCGACCGGTGTTGAACACCTGTGGTCCGAACGGGTCATACATGTTGTAGACGCGGCCCTGGAATGTGGTCTGGCTGAGGTCACCGGTGCGCTCCAGCGTATTGGGTACACTGTTCAGGTTGATGGTGCCGGAACCATTGCGCTTGAGGTACTCATTGTCAATGAAGAAGAACGTCTTATTACGGCCGTTGTAGAGTTTGGGAATGGACACCGGTCCGCCCAGCGTGAAGCCGTAGTCATTCTGGCGGAAGTGGGCTTTGCGCGCCCCGAGGGCATTTTGCGCCCAGGTGTTGGCGTTGAACATGTCGTTGAACATGTATTCGTACATGCTGCCGTGATAAGAATTTGTACCCGACTTGGTGATGAGAGTAACGTAGCCGCCCGAAATGCGACCGAACTCAGCCGAGATGCCGGAGGTCACCACTTTGAATTCGGCGACTGCGTCCATGGACGGTGCCTGATTGGTGAGGCGGTTGGACTGCCCCGAGTTCACCACGCCGCCGTCAATGTAGTAATCCACCGCACTGGTCCGGCCGCCGTTCAGCTGCACGGAGTTCTCAGAACCCTGCACGTTACTGGCAAGGCGCAACAGCGCGAAAGCATTGCGGTTCAGCTGCGGCATGTTGCGAATGAAGTTATTGTTGACCACTTCGCCCACCTGCGCGTCTTCCGTGCGCAGAAGCGGGGCTTCGTCGATGACGGTAACGGTCTGGCTGGATTCGCCCACTTCGAGGGAGACATTCAGGGTGAGCTTGTCGGCAACGTGGACTTCGATACCCTTGCGGGCGAAAGTCTTGAAGCCGGCTGCCTCAGCCGTGATGTCGTACTTCGCCGGGGTAAGATTGTTGAGCAGATAGCTGCCATCGGCAAGACTGGTGGTTTTGGTGGGAACCCCGGTTTCCGGGTTGAGCATGGTGACACTCGCGTTTGGAACGACCGCACCGGTCTGGTCGATGACCACTCCGGCGACTGAGCCCGAGTTCTGACCAAATATGAAACCGCTGGCGCACAACAGCAAGGCGCCCACTCGCAGGAACAGCCGATTCATGTATTACTCTCCTCTTTTATTCCCCGGCAACCTGAATCAGACAGACCGGGATGAAGCCCCAAAGCAAACGGTGTCAAGCATATCAGAGCCTGTATAACAGGTCAAGGACGAAACCGCATTTCGTATACAGTTTGAGGTTTACGCTCGGGCCGGGCAGGAGGGTATTGGCAACGGCTCAAGCTTCCGAAGAGCAGCCGCAAGAGGGCGAACGCATGCAGCGTCCCGGCGGACAAGGAAGGCAACCTCGCGGTCGCAGGGCCTGGCCAGGCGTTTGTCCCTGGCTGATGAGCGTTAGTAGACTTCGAAGACGGTAACGCTGAATTCCTTGTCAGTTAAGGTATTTTCGATCAGAGGCCAGACGCGCGCATGATCCGCCGTGGCGATCCACTTTTGCCGGAGCTCTTCGCTCTGGAACGTAAGTTCGAAACGGTATTTCAGCGGCACCGCGCCCCGGATGGCAGCTTTCAGCTTCAGCATCTTCAGGTCAATGAAGCCTGCCTGCTTCTTCGCTACCGGACGGAAGACCTTCTCAAAATTATCGAGCATCTCCTGCTCACGTTTCGGATCGACGGCGAGATCGCAATGCAGCTGAATGGGGCGCCCGACCGGCGCGGCGGTTGCAGCACTCATGGCGGCACCAGCCGCGATCATCTTCATGCAATTTCTGCGGTTTACTCTCGGCAATTTGAACTTCTCCTCACCAGGCGGCGCCCGACCAGTCGATACTAACAGAGGCTGTAGTACAGGTCAAACGAAAGCAGGCCGGACCCTGCGGACGAGGCGTCTCCGGATTTGGGTGAGCGGCAATCCATTGCTGCTCTTTGGCAGCCTCTTCAGCATTGCCGGCAGCATTGAAACAGCGGGCGAGCAGGGTGTGTGCCGCCCGCTCTGCGTTCAGATCGTTACCCGCCGAGGCGAGGGCAAGACGAGCTTCTTCAATGGCGAGCCCGGGCTGGCCGGCACGATCCAGATACTTCGCCTTTTCGAGGTGCGCAGGTCCGAACGAGGGCACGCGCCGGAGCAGTTCCTCAACCACCTCAGCCGCCCGGGAGGCCTCGTTGTAGCGGGTGAGGAACTGGACGTACTGCATGGCTGAGATCGGATCGTACGCGGTCTGTTTGGCATTCACAGCCATGGCGCGCTCGAACGCAGCGCGGGCCGACGCGGCGTTCTCGAGGCTGCCTTCACACATGCCGAGCAGCGTATTCATCTGTAGAAGAGCGAGATCGCTGAGACCGGGCAGAGCCAGTGCCTGCTGCTCCTGCGTCGCGCAGATTCTGTGGCGGGCATTCAGGTAGGCCCATTGCGCGTAGTAGTGCTTGCCCTCGGGATCGCGAGGCAGCATGCGGGCGGCATGCTCCAGCAATTGCCCTGCCTCGGTGCTGTCATATTTTGCACGGAAGAGCAATTCGCCCAGGGTCCGTTCCGGCAGAGGTGAGGCCGGCCAGGCTTTCAGCCCCCGGCGCAGGGTCTGCACTGCCAGTTCGGGATCGCCGAGTTCGCGGTGGCAATAGCTCAGCATGAGATAGGCGGGAAGGGGAGCTTTGGCGGTCCCCTGTAACATTTTCGTGAGACCAGGAACAGCTTCACTGCAGCGCCCGGAGGCGAGTTGTTGCTGCGCCACGGAGAGCGGGTCGAGTGGTTTGGCTGGCTGCCAGGCGGCAGCAAAAGTGGTACCCAGCGCCAGGCCAAGCAGGAATCGCAGAGAGGACATCTACTTCGGCTCCTGAACCGCGATCACGATGTTTATGCGTGGAATCGCCGTAGTGGCCTGCCTTCTGCCGGAAGGCCAGGTGATATCGATTCGTTCAATTTTGGCAGCGCTGCCAAGGCCGAAGTACAGAGGGAGGGCGCTTTGTGAGAGATAGCCGGATTTCCCGTCGCTGTATTTCGTGTAGGTTCCCGAGGAAGTCTGCACCCGAACCGTGGCACCGAGGCCATCCCGATTGGAGACAGTACCTGTCAGCCGGACACCCACCCAGTTGAGTTTCCGGCGCTCCGCCAAATCGCTGATCAGAACCTGGGGGGCCGAGTTGAAGTCGTTGGTAACAATGTCGAGATCGCCATCCCCATCGAGATCGACGATCAGCGCCGCCCGACTGCCCAAAGGGGCCATCACAGTGACACTACCCGTTCGGCCCTCGCAAATCTCATGCATGATGCCCCGGGGATCCGGGGGCATGTGGGCACAGTCCATGCGGAACCAGGGCGTATGCGTCCGTCCGCCTTTGCGGGGTTCCACGCCCAGCAGAAATTCGGCGTCGAGAAACTTCGCGCCCCGGTTGTTCAGCAGGACTGAATTGATGCCGTAGCGGAACGGGAAATTCATGGAGGACGCGATGAACAGATCCTCCCAGCCATCGGCATTCAAATCGCCGGAACTGGGTCCCCAGGGCCAGTAGTTTTCGACCCCCATCTGGTCGGACACTTCGACAAAAGGAGCCTTGCCCGTGTTGTGGTACAGGGAGTTGCCGAACACGAACTTCTCCGGAGGTCCCATCAGGTAGTTCTCTTCCTGATGCTTCCCGTTCTTCAGTTTCTCGCGCTCCGGACTGACGCCCTCGTACATATCAGAGTGCATATCGGTGACAAAAAGATCCTGCCGCCCATCGTTGTCGTAGTCGAAGAACTTAACGCCCATGGCACCCCAGGAGGTCTTCGGGAAGTACGTTGTTTTTTCCGTAAAGCCCAGGCCCGAGCGGCTCTCAAAATAGTGATTCGCCCCCATCATATTGAGGAAGTAGAGATCGGGAAAGCCATCGCCGTTGAGGTCGGTGAAAGTGGCATCTCCACACCATCCCTGCGGCTTCAGGCCAACCAGCCTGGTGACGTCTCGAAACCGGCTGTTACCGAGGTTCCTGTAGAGCACCGGAGCTTCGAAGCGCTCGGGGTACATGTGCCCGGAGAAGGCATCGGGCAGGCCGAGGTATTGACCCTGCGCCCCTTTTGTATTGGACGTGTAACTGCCGACGTTGCAAACCAAAAGGTCGAGCAGCCCGTCGTTGTTGTAATCGACGAAGACGCTTCCCGAGGAGTGGGCCGCCAACTGGACTCCGGCGCGCTGCGTGATGTCGCGAAACACGCCGTGGCCATCATTCTGCAGCAGAACGTTACCGCCCCGCACGGTGGTGACAAAAAGATCGGGATCGCCGTCATTATCAATATCCGCGAAGGACGCGGCAACTGAGATCCGGTCGCGAATAGCAGCCCCCGAGCCTTCCGTAATGTTGCGAAACCGCCCGGCACCCAGGTTCTTCCAGAGTTCGTTGCCGCCCACCTGATTCACAAAGAAGAGGTCGGGGAGGCCGTCGCCATCCACGTCCGCAGCAGCCAGTCCATTGCCATGATCGTAGTGGACGGACTTGTAGTTCAGCCCGGCATCGTCCACAATGTGGTGGACAAACGTGATACCGCTCTCTTCCACACGGTCTGTGAAGCGAAAATCGTGGTCCACTTCAAACTGAGAGGCGCTCCGCTGCTGGGCCTCAGCACGAGCAGGCAGAGACGCCACGCCCTCGTCGCGCGAGGGGTAGCGGACTTCCGGCGCAGTCTGGAAAGCACTGCCCGTTTCACGAAGCATGGCGGCCACCACCAACAGCACCGTGACCGCAGAGCGAAGTCTCATTTACTGAGATTGTAGTAAGTGTAGGTGTTTGTCCAGGTGAAGTCCTTACCCGGTTCCGCGCTCACTTCAATGAACGGTTCCACAGCCATCACGCTGCGAATGCTCCACACGGCAGCGTTTTTCAGAGGCCGGTCACCCTGCATGCGGATACCGGAATTGGTTTTGTGGTTTTCCACCCGGAAGTCGTACTCGGAAGCCTCGGGGCCAAACCCCTGCAGACCTCCGGAGGCGCGTTCCTCGCCTTCCAGCGTCTTTGCATAGGCGAACCGGTGCCCGGAGATGGTGGCGAACTTCGGGTCCGGGGCTCGGGTGGACTTGATTTCCCAGGGCACCGTAACGCTGATGTCGCCGGTTGGCGCACCGTCGAAGACAGCGAAGTTGTGGTTGTACAGGGTGGACAGGATGGGTTGCGTTCCGGTGTTCTTCAGGCGGTGTTCCAGGATGAGCTGGGGCTTGTTTTCGCTCTTATCCAAAGCCACCCGAATTGTCCTTGTGTACAGGTAGCCATAACCGTTCGTGGCGTCATTCAACTGGTGGGTGATCTCGACGGAGGTGGGGGTGATTTTCACACTCCACTTACCGTGGTCCACAATTTTGAAGACACGGGAGAAAGCGTACTGGGTGTCAGCGGTTTTCTCCAAAGTGCCGACACCGATTTTGACGAAAGTTTCGCCAGGTTTGGCAGTGGCAAACCCGAGCGGAGTTTGAAACTCTTCGGCGGGGCCAACAGCTGCGGTATTCACGGCTACAGCGATGTCATTACCCTGATATGCCACGTCCCGGACTGAAGGGTCCACCTTTTGAAACCAGGGCCCGTAGAAGTGGTGGCCGGCGGCTTCCACGCTGCCGATCATCCCGCCCCAATCGAAGCGGGCACCCTTGTAGAAGCCATTTTCCACATCGGGCAGATAAAGTTTCACCCGGATCTCTTTGTTCGAAATGATGGCTTCCGGCGGGGCAGCCGCCTGACCACAGGCGGCAACTACAGCGAAGAGAAGGGGGAGTTTGAAAGACATGGCTAGATGCTATCAGGGCCTGTTAAACAGGTCAAGTTTGCATGAGCATTCGCAGATGCGGAGAAAAGACTTTCGGAATGCGGGGTTGGGGACGTAAAATGTAAATTAGTGTCAACCCCTGAACCTTCCAGAAGTAGTCTCGCCGACCAGGTTGCGCAGCATCTGGTGTCGCACATACGGACCAAAAAGTTGCGCTCGGGCGAGGAGGTGCCTTCTGAGCTGAGCGTCAGTGCTGAATTGAACGTCAGCCGGGGCATTGTTCGCGAGGCATACAGAGGCCTCCGGATGGCCGGCATCCTCGACATCAGCAACGGCAGGTCCCCGCGTGTTGGGGAACTCCATGAGGGGGTCCTGTCTCATCTGCTGGAACACGCACTCTCCACGGACCAGGCGACCGCCGAGCAGGCCCTGCACCTTCGCGCCGCCATTGAAGTACGGGCAGCGGAACTGGCTGCGGAGAACAGACTCCCGGCTCACGTGGCAGCCCTGCAGACCGAGGCCGCGCTCATGCGTGCCAATGTGGGGCGGCAGGACTCGTTTGCCGAAGCGGATGCCCGGTTTCATGAAACTATCGGTCGGGCCACCGGGAACCCGTTGTTCAGCCTCATCAGCAGCGCACTGCGCGGGGCTCTTAAAACAACCATCCGGGTTGGTCTGCGCAACCGAATCGTGCAATCAGAACTCGACCAGGTGGCCGTTACGCACCAGCGGATTGCAGATGCCATTGGCGACGGCGACGCAGTTCAGGCCCGCGAGTACATGGTGATCCATTTCCGCGAGGCCCTGCGGTCCTTCAACAGAACGCATAGGGCGGCAGTGATTACGGATCGCAGCAGGAGCAGGAAAGCAGGCAATTAGGGTCGGCCGCGTCTCTAATCCGGCTCGCGAACCTTCAGGATCTGGTCGACTACCACATTCTGGAGCTTCTGCACCTGCCCACCTGGCCAGGTGATTTCCACTGCTGCAGGACTGCGCTCTTCACTGAGCCCGAAATGTACACGTTTTTCCGAAGAGGACATAAACCCTGCAGATATCGATACGTGGTTGAACAGGGTCCGGCCCGAGGCAGTGGTGACTTTGACGCCTGCCCCAACAGCATCCCGGCTCTTCCGCGTCCCGGTCAGGTCCAGACTCAGCCAGTGCTTGACTTTGTTGCCATTGTTCACTTTGTTGCCGTTGTTGATGAGGATACGAGGGCGCTCGTTCAGCCCGGTGGCGACGATATCAACCGCCCCATCGTTATTCAGGTCACCAAAAGCGGCACCACGATGGAAACCTCGGCGCACAAAAGCGCTCCCCATGGCCGCTGAAGCCTCGGCGAAGGTTTTGCCCCCCTGGTTTCGGAACATCGAATCAGGCTGCCGGGCGTTGTCGCCGAAATAATCGACGTCCCCGTTGGCGGAGTAAATGTCCTTCCAGCCGTCGTTGTCGTAGTCGATAAAGCCTGCACTCCAGCCACCGAGTTGCCAGGAGAGACGCGACAGCGCGGTGGCGGGACTGGTGTAGCGAAAGGCCTTGCCGGCCTCATTCAGGAAGAGCGCAAATACCTGATGGGGCAGGTCGTTGTAGAAGAAATCAACGAGCCCGTCGTTGTTGTAGTCTTTGGCATCGGACCCCATACCGTTCACGGTGACGCCGTCATCGTTATAAGCGACGCCCCAGGGCACCCCGACTTCGCGGAACACCCGGTTTGGCT
Organism: Terriglobia bacterium; assembly: GCA_010084195.1. Classification (GTDB taxonomy): domain Bacteria; phylum Acidobacteriota; class Terriglobia; order Bryobacterales; family Bryobacteraceae; genus BOG-234. The sequence goes on along the minus strand of RGPS01000017.1, from coordinate 37,409 downwards.
GGTTCAGGAACAGAAAATTGCGCTCCGTGTCGTTGACCACGAAGATATCGGGTAACCCGTCGCGGTTGACGTCGGCGATGGAAATCCCCATGCCTTTTCCGTGAGCTTCGGCCAACCCGGCGGTTTCCGTCACATCCTGGAACTTACCCTTGCCCAGGTTGCGGTACAGACGGTCGGGCACACTCACGTAGCGTGTCGGACTACAGTAGATCTCGCGCTTCTGCGAGTCAGCGCAGCGGACATCAGTAGCCGGGGTCCACTTTGTGTAGTCGGAAACCACAAGGTCGGGCAGGCCGTCGCCGTCGTAGTCAAACCAGGCGGCGTTGACGCTGATGGTGTCCTGCGGTTTACCGAGACCCGCGCCTGCCGTCACATCGGCAAATGTGCCATTACCGTTGTTGTGAAGCAGTTTGTTTTCGAGGAGGTTGCAGATGAAGAGGTCGGCAAAACCGTCATTGTCATAGTCGCCGACAGCGGCACCGAGACTATAGCCCATGTCCTTGCCGAGGAGCCCGGCGCTTGCGGTCTGGTCATCAAAAGTTCCGTCGCGGCGATTGTGGAGAAGGCAGTTATTGAAACCTGCGGGCCTCTGCATGGAGGGCAGTTCCGAACCGTTGGTGAAAAAGATGTCCTGCCAGCCGTCATTGTCGAAATCAAAGATCGCCACGCCCCCGCACATGGGCTGCACGAAGTACTTGCGGTCACGGTAATCGTTCCGGGTTACGTAGTCGAAGCGGAGCCGGGGAGCGATATCGGAAAATTGGGCCGGGGCGGGAGCGGGCTTTTGCTGGCTGGCAGCACTGAAAGCGAGTAACAAGGCCAGCGCGAGCCCCGCAGGAAGCAGGCCGGACATAGCGAAGCTGCGCACCCGACTCATCTGGGGGTCCAAAACTAGGCGAACAGGGCCTGAACCGCTTTTCCCTTGCCGTCTTTAGTCACGTAGACAGGCCGCTTCTCTGTGATAAACGAATGCGTCGGCGGAATACCCAGCGTTTGGTACATGGTGGCATGGAGGTCTTCCAGCGATACTGGGTTTTCGAGCGTGATGCAGGGCCGTTCATCGGCCGTTTTGCCGTAAACGAACCCCTTCTTCATACCGCCGCCGAACATCAGTACGGCCCCGGCCCCGGTGAAATGGCGGTGCATGCCGTAGTGCATGGGTAACTGCATCACGTCCGGTGTCTGGGACTGGTCCTTCACTTCCTTGCCAACCTTGCCCTCTGTGATGGCGTCGCGGCTGAATTCGCTGGCCAGCACGACAAGGGTGCGGTTCAGCAGGCCGCGTTCTTCCAGATCGAGAATGAGTTGGGCGATGGGGGCGTCGATGCGCTGTTTCATTTCTTCGGCGCGGCTATGTCCATCCTGGTGGGAGTCCCAGTTGACGAACGGGATGTACTCAGAGGTGACTTCCACATAGCGTGCGCCGTTTTCAACCAGGCGGCGCGCCAGCAGACAGCCCTGACCGAAGCGACTGGGACCGTAAGTACTGCGGGTCGCTTCCGATTCGAGCGACAGGTCGAAGGCTTTGGCCTGGGGTGAGTTGAGCAAGCGGTCAGCGTTATCGAGAGAGCGCAGCATGGCTTCCCGCTGGAAATCACCCGCAAACTGGTAGACCGGCTGTGCGGCCAGAATTCGCTCGTAGAGGTTCCGGCGGGTGCGGAAGCGTTCCTGGCCCAGATCAGCCGGGGGGCGGACAGCGGAAGCAGCGTCCTGCGGGTTGGTGATGAGGAAAGGCCCGTATTCAGTACCCAGGTAGCCAGCGGTATGAAAGGACTTCAGCGGTGCCGATTCCGCCCCGATTTCCAGATTCTGCCCGATGGAGATGAACGGCGGCATAGTGGCGACGCGGGGGCCGAGGGTTTTCGCGATCACCGCGCCAAGGTGGGGAATCGCCATCGGCTGCGGCGGGACGTAGCCGGTGTGCCAGTGATACTGGTGCCGGGAGTGCAGAATGAACCCGAGGTCGGCGGCCTGGAATGTCTTAATGAGCGTGCCCCGATCCATCACTTTCGCAACCCGTTCGAGGCCCTTCGAGATCTTAATATTGTCCACCACGGTATCAATAGCCGGGAAGGTACTGAGGACCTGATCGGTACGGACCCCAGGCGCAAACGGAGTGTAGCGTTTCGGATCAAAGGTCTCGGTGGCAGCCATGCCACCCGCCATCCAGAGCACGATGATGGAGTCGGCCGTGGCGGGCAGCATCGGAGTCTGGGCCATCGCCACTTCGCGACCCGACAGGGCGGCGAGGGTTCCGGCGGCGGTCACACCGGAGCTCATGAAACCCCGGCGACCGATTTTGGAGTGGATGAGTTTTTCTTCGCGCGTCATTTTCAGAAACCTATCGAATGTATTGAAATTCCGGAGTCATCAGGACGGACCACAGCAGGTCGGCAAGACCATCCGGACCGGGTCTTCCCGGTCTGGAAGCATCCAGCAAGGCCCGTTCCGACACGGTGCGCTCACCTGTAGTGGGGGCACGGCCAAGCGCGAACCAATAGATGTAATCGACCGCCTGCGGCACGGTGCTCAGCACCGCGGGAACAGGCCGGGGAGTAGCCGGGCTGGGAATCACCAGACGATCCATTGTAGGACTCTGATCGAAAACGAAGAAACGCCCTGTTACGTTTTCGCCCTGGTTGAGGATCTTCTGTTCATAGCCCGTGGAGCCGCGAAAGGTGGTGAAACCCTTGCCTTCAATATCGAAGATCAGCACCGAGGGAAGTTTGACACGCAGGGCCGACGTTGCAGTTTCCCCGCCTGCAACAATGACGGGGCCATCGCCTTCGCGGATGGCAGTGGGATCGAGGGGCCGGAGCGCAGACAGAGGAGTCACCACACCGTTGGGCCCCACCAGTTCGGGCTGAAGCCAAAGGGGCGTGGCCTTATCGGGCGCGGTGGAGAGGGAGTCCTGCACGATGAGGTAGAGTTTTTTTGATTTCGAAATATCGAGCTTGAAGGCTGAAGCGGAAATCGTCCCGCCTCGCCCCCCGGCAGCCTGGCGGCTCAGGAGGCTTTGTGGGTCGGGTGGCAGTTCACCAATCAGCTTGCGGCTGCCGCGCCAGAGCCAGTGAGTCAGTTGTTCACCGTTGACGACTTCCAAAGCCTGCAGCATTGCCGCCTGGGTGTCTCTGGTTGCATAGACCTGGTCGCGAATGGGGCGACCGAGCGCGCGTGTCAGATTTCCGGCGGCTAACCGCCATTCCCGGGTGTAATTGCCTGCCGGGATGGCCGTGAACGGAGGCTGCGGAGGCGGGACAGGGCGCGCCACACCCGGACGCGGGACCGGAGGCGGATCGACCACCGCCTGACCTCCGTTTGCCTTATTGACCGAACCATCAAAGGGGCGTCCCGAAACCAGCAGCGGCCCCGTGGACGCGCGGGGAGGCGCGAATTCCAGGCTGCCCGGCGTCACGTGCCAGTCTCCGGTTATGGAGGCGACAGCATCTGCGAACTGTTCTGCTGTGACGCGACGAACGGAGGGTCCCTTAAAAACGTAGTTCTTCGGGAGCTCGCCCTTTTGCGGGACGGCGGGCAACTGGTAGGTACGCGAAGTAACGATCTGCCCAATCAGGTGCTTCAAATCGTAGCCGGAGGCGACGAAGTCGCTGGCCAGCCAGTCGAGAAGCTGGGGATTGAAGGGTTCTCCGTCCATCTCATCAACGTTCTCCACAATGCCCCGCCCCATCAGGCGTTGCCAGATGCGATTGACGACGGTGCGGGGCATGCGACCATTCCGCGGGTCAGTGAAAGTGGCAGCGGCGGCCGCGCGGCGATCAGCCACCGACAGGGTGGGCAGCGTGGGGTTGAGTTCGGGATAAAGGAACGCAGCTTTGGCGAACTGTTGCGTGACGGTATCGCAACGGTAGAGTTGCAGTTCTTCTTCGGTGGAAAAGAAAGCGGCCAGCGAGTAAGCATCTTTCAGTTTCCATTTGCTGATGAAGCTGTCGTGGCAGGAATTGCACTTCAGGTTGATGCCGAGGAAGATTTGAGCCGTGTTTTGGGCCGCCTGCAGGGCCGGAGTCTGGCTCGCACTCACCGTGCCGCGCCAGTTCACACCGATCAGAAAGCCATCCGGATCAGCCGGGTTCGTGGGGTTCAGAAGCTGCTGAATCCACTTATCGAAAGGCTTGTTGGCTTCGAGCGACGAGTAGATCCAGGGCGAGATGCTTTTCCGCTGAGCGGTTTCGGAGTAATAGACGACGCCTTCGTCGTTCCGCAGCAGATCATTCCAATAAGAGATCCAGTTCTCGGTGTACTTCCTGTTGTCCGCCAGCAGGGCAGCTACCAGCTTCGCGCGTTTATCCAGAGCCTTATCGGCAACGAAGGCCTGGACGTCTTTGGGTTCCGGCAGCAGCCCCCAGATATCGAGATGGGCGCGGCGGGCGAAGACGGTGTCCGAAACCGTCAGGATGGGGAGCACCGCGCGGCGCGCGAGGTAGGTGGAGGTAAAACGGTCAATCGGAGCCGTCCAGCCCGACCAGGGGGAAGCAGGGACGGCAGGCTTCGTGAGCGAGAGTGGGGCTTCCCATCGCGGTTTTGCGGGAGCAGACTTCGGCGTCTGCCGTGCCCCCTGGTCGATCCACCGTTTGATGACGGCAGTGTCCGCGGCGTTGAGCGGTTCATCGTCGAGAGGCATGCGGGGCTCTACCGCACCAGTGATTCGCAGCAGCAGCATGCTTTCAGCACTCTTACCCGGGCGAACGACCGCTCCGTTCCGCCCCCCGATGAGGACATCTTCGTAAGTCGCAAGAGACAGGCCGCCGGACCGCTTCGTGGAATTGTGGCACGAGGCGCATTTATGGGCGAACACGGCAGTGACCTGAGTCTTGTAGTCAACTCTTTGGGCGGAAAGCGAAAGGGCAGCAAGCAGCAGAACCAGAAGGCGGGGGGCGACGAGTGACATGGGCTTTATTTACTTGCGCGTTATTTACATACCCCTCGGGAGGCGTCCGACCTCTACAATCGGCGCGCCCCACGAGGGGAATCGATCAGAACCTCAACTTCAAGCCTACCTGCAACTTCAAGCCTACCTGCAACTTCAAGCCTACCTGCAACTTCAAGCCTACCTGAATGTTCCGCGGGGATTGGTTTGAGTCAAGGCACCCTGAAAAGCTGAAACGATTCAAGCAGGTCAACCGGCATTTGAGTCTACCCTATGAGCGGGCGGGTAACAAAGGGATGCGGTATCGTTCCGTCGGTTACGCAACTGTAACCTTTTTGGCCTGCTAACTCTTGCTGGTACACTAGTCTGGAGTGTAATAGCAGGTGCGCCGGGGATGGTTTGTCGCAACCTGAAAATGGCCCGGACAGATTCCTGATCGACTGTCGGGTGAAAACGTGGCTGATAGCTGTAGTACGAGCAATAAAGAGGGAGAGTTCAAGTGATGGAATTCGTAGACGCCGCTTTGAAATTTCAGGTTGCGATGTCCAGTTTCGCGGCCCAGCGGGTGCTGGGTGTGCTGCCCGGATCCAACACCGAGACGGTGAAGGCGGCACAGGAAAAGCTGTATCGAACTGGTGAAGCCGCCAAAAAGGTCTTTATGACCAACACGGCGCTGTTCGGGGCATTTCAATTTGCAGACAAGGCGCAAAGCGCCCTGGCCTCTTTTGCTTCGGATACCTTGTCCGGCAAAGTTCTGAGCCCCAGCTACCTCAAACACGTGGCCGAGAGCAGTGTTCATCTGGCATCGGATGCCGTGGGGGCCCTCGGCTCCAGCCATTCCCGTGACCTGCTGAAAGACCAATTTGGTAATACTTTCGACGTCATCGGGTTCGTCAACCACGTGAGTGCCCCGAAACACCTCGCTGAAGATGGCACTTACCCTCTCGACGAAATGGTAAAGCAATGCTACTCGCATGGCGATTACCCTGCACTTTGGTACGTGGAAGGCCTCGGAGAACGGTACGCGACCGCTTACCTGAATGATTCCCTCGCCACGGGCAAGGAACTCCACGGCCTGCTCACCACCGGCAAAATGCTGGCGGCTGACCAGAAGATCCAGACGATGATGCACGCCGGTATCGGTATCATTTTCGCGAAGCACGCCGTCGGACAACTGACGCCGTGGAGCACGGATGGCGAGATTCAGGCCGCTGTTGAGGTCTTTACCACGCTGGTAAACAACAACTCCCTGCCCGGCTGTATCGGTGCTGCGCTTGAATCGCTCGGTCTGGTATCGCGAACCTGGCACGGGCAGCTGGTAGCCCGTATTTCCGCCGTCCTGAAGGCCACCAACCAGGATCTGTATGAGTTCTTCTGGCACGGTTGCGGTCGCGCCATGTACTTCTCCCCCATGTACATGATGCCGGGCCTCTCCCCCTGGGATGCGGCCGACAGTGAACCCACCGAAGAAACTGCCCGCCGGAATGCGCGCGCCGGGGTAGCCTGGGCCTTCACCATTGTGAACTCCCGCCATCCCGACATCGCCGCCAACTTCCTCCGGCATAAGGCCGAGCGTATAGCGGATAACGACGCCTACACCAATGGCGTTTACTCCACGCTGACCATGGCCACAGATATGGTGCCGGGCCACCGATTCGTTCGCGCCTTCGGCACTTTCCAGCCGGAAGACGCGCCCGGCCTGGCAAGCTGGAACAAGCAAATCGGCTTGGGAGCAGGCATGAAAATCGACAAGATCCACGCGGATCTTTCGGCTGCGAACAAGCTCGGTGAGGTTTTCCGGTACCACGAAGATCTTCCCTCGTACGCGGCTGCGCAGGCTGCGCAGGCTGCGGTCCCCGCCGCTGAATAGCTGTAAAGCTCAGGCGTTCCCGGTCCAGGCCGGGAACGCTGCCGTCTGATTCCCCGGTTCCGGCATGCCCCCCCCCAAATGCCGTCTATTAAGATCTCGGAGCATTTAGCAGATGAAAGATTTTCAGGATCTACTGGCTTCAATTCCTATCTTCAGCTTCCTCGGGCGAGCTGAGACGGCTGCCGTTGAGCAGTTGTTCGTTGAATCCACGCACCAAAAGGGTGACATCATTTGTCGCCAGGGTGACGAGGGCAGTACATTCCATGTAATCCTCGACGGGGAACTCGATGTACTGGCGGGAGAACGGGTAGTCTCGATTCTGAAGCGTGGCGATTTCTTCGGAGAAATGGCCCTCCTCCAGGGCGGCAAACGCACAGCCTCTGTCATCGCCAATCGCCGAGTGAAGTTGATGACGCTGGACCGGACCTCATTCAACGGGCTCTTCATGAAGAACCCGAAGGCTCTGGAGTATTTCACCAGAGTCCTCTGTCGCCGCCTCGCCAGTACCAGCAGTGGAGAAACCACTCGCGGGTCCTCCATGGTCATCACGGTTGGCTCCAGAAACCACAGCCTGAAGGGAAAAACTCTGGTAGCTTCCGCGTTGGCGGGTGTCCTTCACGACCTGACTAAGGCCAATGTCATCATCGTTCGCGTCCGGGCCAGTGAGCACGCTCCCACCGGCGACATCCTGGAACTCCTCTCCAACTCGCAGTGGTCCGACGAACTGGCCAGTCGTCTCATCCGAACCGACTCGGAAGGGGTGTCGTTGGTGGAAGTTACCGGGCGACGAGGTCTCGACACTTCCGTTTACGAAGAGAAGGCGTCGAACGTTGTCTCCAAACTGAGCCAGAAGTTCCAGTTCATCGTCTTCGATTTGGGGATGGACCCGCAAGGCCTTATGGATGCGGTGCCGACGTTCTCGGACGTTTTCGTCGAAATCGTGGATCAGGCAGGTCTCCCCCACAACGGCTTGCCGGAGGGAGCCAAGATCAAACGCTTCCGTCTGTTGAATACCTACAATCGCGGGTCCTACGGCACGTCGATCAGCAGCTGTGAACCCTTTGTATTACCTCGCGACGGGGCCCTGACCCATACCGAGTCTGCCACCACCTACCTGAGAACGAACAAAGGGACCGATGCGGCCCTCCCCATTCAGCGGCTGGCACGCAAGATTCTGGGGGCTTCTGTAGGAGTTGCGCTCGGTGGCGGCGCGGCCTTCGGTATTGCCCACCTTGGCGTCCTCAAGGTATTGGAAGCAAACGGCATTCCCATTGACCTGGTAGCCGGCTGCTCGCAGGGCTCCATCATCGGAGTCGGCTATGCCGCCGGAATCGGCGTGGAACCCATGATTGAGATGGCCATGAGCCTGGGCAAGAGAGAAAACAGCCTCCTCGCCGTGGATCTGACCCTGACCAAGCCGGGCCTGCTGGCCGGGAATCGTTTTATCAATATTTTCTCGCCGCTGCTGGGTGAAAAAAACACGTTTGAAGATCTGTCCATCCCCTGCCGCACCGTCGCCACCGATATTGAAAGCGGCGAGCGCGTCTCCATCGGCCATGGCCGGCTGACCACCGCCTTCCGGGCCAGCGCTTCGGTCCCCATGGTGTTCGCGCCCGTCAGAATTGGCAAGTCGGTCCTTGTGGACGGCGGTGTCGCCGACCCCGTGCCGGCCGAAGTTGTCAACGAGATGGGTGCCGACATGTGCATCGCCGTCAACGTGGTACCGCCCTTGAAGCGCGGTATTGAGAACGCCGTCTCCAAAACGGTCCGCCAGCTCAATCGCTTCAACCCCCTCAGCTACATCGGCGACAGCGACGGCATGCCGAACATGTTCGACGTTATTATGAACGCCATGCAGATTCTGCAGTACGAGCTCGGAAACTTCAAAGCAGCTTCCGCCGACGTGCTGATCAACCCGGATTTGTCCGACTTCACCTGGGTGGAATACTACCGTTCTCAGGAGTTGATCGAACGAGGCGTGGAAGCCGCCCAGGCCGCCATGCCGTCCATCAACAGAGCTATCAAAGAGAAACTCGGGCCGTGGATGAAACGGGCCTAGTTTGCCGTTTCGGGCTGTATGTTCTGTGGGGCAGGTTGGTAACGTTCTGCGGGTTGGCAACCCGCCTCTTGGCTGTTTAGATAACCCAGCCGACACGCTTCGCGCGTGGACGTTGCGATTGACGGCGGTGAAAATCACGACCAGGTTGCGCACCACCGGGCCTGCGTACCAGTAGTTGATCAGTGAAACCGGCTTTTGGCGCTGCGTCATCAGACAAACGCCTGGCAAACCGATTGCCAGAAGTTTCGAGGCGGCCACACCCATCACCGGGGAACTAACGTGCATCATATTCGCGATGAACGGACTGGCTTCAGCCGCACCCACGCGGAAGCCGAGAATCGTCGTCATAAAGTCGAGAAACTGCAGGTAGAGAAATATCTGAATTACCAGCACTGTCGTCCCTCCGGTCCTCTGCCGGATTTGCCCGGAAGCTGTTTACTTCTTGATTTCAGTCTGTCACAGGCCGGTGACTTTCACAATCCCGCGAATAGCCCAAAGGTACCAGTACCCGTAAAGGCGGTTCACGACCCTGCAAGGCTATTGGCCGTAGCGGGCGCAGGTGCCCAGGAAGACCAGGGTCCCCGCCCCGATTACGGCACCAGGTGGAAGGCCCATCGCTTTCGGACTGCGGACATCGAGTTCTTCATTCCGCACGTACGCCGGCCAACGCTGCTTCAATTCGGACAGGATGAAGCAGACATCCCAGAAGGTCCGCAGGAGCCGTCCCCGGGCCGCCACTAAGGCAATACCCGCCACACCAGCAATCAGAGCAGTAACCAGAAAGATGCCAAACCAGTCGCGGAAACCGACCATCGCCCCGATGGCAGCCATCAGCTTGACATCGCCCGCGCCCATGCTGCGTACCAAATAGAGCAGCATGTAAGAGCCAAATGCGACACCCCGCCCCGCAAGTGACAACTTCAGGCCCGGCAGGCCCTGGTAAGGAACCGAGTTCAGAGCGACCCCGGTCACCACACCGCCCAGCGTGAGCCAGTTGGGGATCCGGCGATAGCGAATATTGGATACACTGCTCGGGCAACACCTCCACAACCTGGTTGATCCGCTCCTCCGGCACAGGCTTCCGCCAATGCCCGGGATGACCTGGTTGCCCACCACGCTTCCGGCAACTCTTCTTTCTGCAGCTTCCACGCTCACGCTGCTCACCAGCAAGGCCGTCGGAGGAGGGAGGTTTCGACGATGTCGTCGAGTTCCGTTTGCGCAAGCCAAGTTGCCGCTCAAGATCGGCAATCTGCTTTTCGGCCTCCACCAGTTTCTTGTCGCGCTCCGTCAGCTTCTCCCGCAGCTTCTCATTCTCACGCTCCAGTCGCTCCTTCTAACGCTCCAGTCGCTCCTTCTCACGCTCCAGCCTCCGCACGTCAGGCTGTGCACTGGTTGTCGAACCTCGATTCTGGCGGCTGGAAGCACCCAAATATCCAGCTTGCCAGGTTTTACTCCAGAGCGCCAGGTCTAAAACGAAGATGCTTAAAGGTCTTTTTGTCAGGCTGTTTTGGCAGTACCGGAGCCGTTACTTTCCGGGGCCTGAACTCTTACATCATTCTTACTCCACATGACATCCCTCGCGAAGGCGTCCGTCAAGCCCCCGTCAATGTCCATGTCCTTCTTCTTGTAGCCCGCCTCGGAATAGGTGGTTGCGTTCTTCCCGTCCAGGATCTTGCCTTCCACTTTGACGAGCTTCCGCTTTGCCCCGGTGGCACCTGGAGCCACAATATAGTCCCGACTCTCTTCCCGCGCGAGCTTGCCGCTGGCACGCTTCAGGCGGACGAAGACGTTCATGTCGTACACGAAGTTCTTCCGTGCTTCCTGGGCCTTCGTCTGGTTGTCGGCCACCCGGCGCATAATTTCGTCCGCAGTCAGCGTTTCGGCCAATGCGGGCAGGGCGGAGAACAACAAAGTGGCGAGCCTTAGCTTCATTTGGGCTTCTCCGGTTCTTTCTTGACAGCTTCGAGTTTCACGGCCAACAGGTTAAAACGAACATCCCTCTCGGCATCCACCGTCACTTTGTCCCCCTCATGAAAGGTGGCAGCTTTGGTCGGCTTACCGTCGCGAACGAACTTCGTGCCACGCGTCAGATACATCCGCAGGGTTTCGCCACTCTCCATCTGCACCTCAATGAATTTCCCGTTGCTCACCTTGAAGACGCCGTCAAACGTGGCGACCGCATTGGGCACAGGCTGCATCAGGGAGACAAGGGTGAGGAAGAGGGAGGTGAGCGTCATGCTTTAATCTTCTTCTTTTTTGGGTGTTGGAATCTTCTCAATCTTCTTCAGGTTCCCCAGATCACCGCGGATATCGGGGATTCCCATGGTCCCGCTCAGTTTGGCAATATCTTCCTGCCTGAGCGTTCCGTTGATATAGACCACGGTGACTTCCCTGGCTTCGACGGCGATGATTGCCACGCCGCCCAAAGTCCCCCCCGCCTGGGGCAACAGGTAGATTTCAGATATTTCGTCGTCTTCCTTCGACTCGACAATCTTGTTCCACTTGCCCTGTTTCAGGTAGTTGCGGAGCGGTTCCAGATCGGCGGGGCTGTACATCCCCTTGTTTGCAAATTCGAACGAGCGGATATAGATGCCTTTGAGCCCCCCAACCAGCGCCTTGAGGTCCGCAGAGTCCTTGCCGCTACCAAGAAAACCCGCCGCCATTTTCAGCATGTCGCCATCGAGCGTAACGTTCGTGTGGTTCTTCGAATTAGTCCCCAGCTTGTCCAGAGTCTTGAAGTCAAAACCATCCTGGGCTGCCAGTGGCAGCGCCAAAAGGGTAAGCAGAATCAGTTTTTTCATAGTGCGTGTTGTTTACTCGCTTTCTGTAGTCGTTCTCTGGTCTTCTGTAGTTGCACACGTGTGATGTTCAGAGCGAGGGCAAGTTGTCTGCCGGCTTGCATGGCCTTGCGTTCCTCGCTTTTCCGATACTCCGAGACACCAGCCGGAATGATCGCGGCCAGGGTAATTCCGGCTGCAATGGCCCACGCCGCAGGCTTGCGCCAAACGGGTAGAACAATCATTGTGCGCTCCGCCAACACCTTCTTTTCCAGTGCCGCCGCCTGCGCCAGAACCCTTGCGGCAAAATCCGCTGATGGCACTTCCCGGCGCAATGCCCGCTTCAAATCCTGGTCCAGCTTTGTGGGTTCAAACTCCACAGGCCACCTCCTGTTTTTTCATCCGGCCTCGCAAAATCGTCAAGGAACGATGCAGATGGCTCTTGACGGTGGTGATCGGCATGTCCAGAACTTCTGCAATCTCAAGGGGGTCCAGATCTTCCTGATACCGCAACAGAACCACCGCCTTTGCCTTTTCAGGCAGAGCTTCCACCATCCTCTTCAGCCGTTCGCTGAGGAAGAAGTCCCCCATCCCGGAATCCACCGACGGCTCCGGCACGCTCTCCAGGCCAAGACTCGGCCTCAGCTTCCGTTTGCGGACCTCGTCAATGGAGCGATGGCACACCGTTCGGCGAAGCCACCACGTCCCATGCGCCGGGGATTCAATCCGCCCCAGATTTTGGTACAGCTGCAGGAACACGTCCTGCGCCAGCTCTTCGGCCACTTCCCGGTTCCGCAGGAAGCGGAGCGCCAGGCTAAAGACCATGGCCTGGTTGTCGGTAAGGAGGCTGGGGAAATCAACCGTCACAATCGTTATTACGGGTGAAGGCAACAGTAGAATGCAAGTACCAGAAAGAAACATTTTTCCGCTTATCCGGACCTGGAATCCCCCGAAAATCCCAAAAATGGAAGTTGCTTTGGGGCAGAACAAAGATCTCCTTTGTTTTCAACACGAATCACTCCCGTTCCCGGGATTAGAATGGCAGCCAACGTGCACCGATAAAGTAAGGAAGAGGTGTGTCAACGCCTCGCTTTGACGATTCACGATGCTTCAGGAACTTAAATTTCAGCTTTCCACCGCCCTGCTTACGGTTCTCACCCTGGCAGCGGCGACGGCTGCTGTCCTGAACTACCAGCAACTGCAGCGCTTTCCCCTGCCCGATGACGGCGCAGTGTGGCGCGTTCGCGACGGTCGGGTCCGAGCCGTCAAGGTTTTGGAGAACGGCCCCGCAGACAGAGCCGGAATTCGTGTCAATGACACGCTGCAGTCGATCCAGGGTGTTCCCGTAGTTGTGGTGGAGGATGTCGCCCGGCGGCTGTCTTCGTTCGGAGCATGGGCAAAAGCCAGTTATGTCGTACGCCGCTCGGGCGTGGACGATGTGAAAGCGACCGTTATTATTGGCGAAGCCCCGCGCGGCGTCGCCTACACCTACCAATACCTCGTTGGGGCTTTCTACCTGACCATAGGCCTCTTCATCTACTTCCGGCGAGGCAGCGCGCTGAAAGCCCGGCACTTCTACGTCTTTTGCCTGGTGTCATTCATTTTCTGCTGCTTCCACTACACGGGTAAGCTAAACGCCTTCGATCAGGTAATGTACTGGGGCAACGTGGTAGCCGGTTGGCTGGCCCCCGCCCTCTTTCTGCACTTCGCCCTGACCTTCCCTGAACCTTCGCCCTGGTTCCGGCGCTGGATGCGACATGCCGTCTACCTTCCCGGCGGTATCCTCACCCTGCTTTATGCTGTGTTTGCGACGGGCCTCCTGGTCTCGGAAGCCTCTCTGCCGGAAGTTCGGGAATTACTGGACCGGACGTGGATGGGCCTGCTCACCCTGACCTGGACCGTCAGCTGTTTCGTGCTGCAAAAGGGTTATCGCCAGGCCGAGGACGCTGTGATTCGCCAGCAGTTGAAGTGGTTGCGGAACGGCATGATCTTCGGCTTTGCACCGTTCGGGCTGCTGTATGCCGTTCCTTACGTCCTGAACCTCCAGTTCAGCCCGTTGCTGAACTACTCGGTCATCACGCTGCCCCTCATCCCCCTCACCATCGCGTGGGCCATTCTGCGCTACCGGCTGATGGATGTGGACGTTATCTTCCGCCGGGGCTACGCCTACACGCTGGCCACCCTCGTCATCCTCGCAACCTTCTACGGCATTGTCTTTACCATCGGCAACCTGATCCAGAAGAGCGTTAAGGATATTTCCAGTTCGCAGCTGATTGTGGTGATGCTCGTCGCCACCTTCCTGTTCCAACCCATCCGCAACTGGATACAGGAAAAGCTGGATCGCCACTTCTACCGCGACGCCTACGATTACCGCAAGACCCTGGTAGATTTCGTCCGGGAACTGAATTCCAGCAAAGGCATCGACCACATGCTGCAGGCCGTCGCAGACCGCCTGATGCAGACGTTGTCGATCCGTCACGTGGCCTTCTTCTTCAGCGAATGGAACTCGGCCGGCGAGACCTGGAAACTGCGGGCCTCCATGGGTTCCAGCGGCAGACCTCTCACCGGCCATACCGCTCTCGACCTCTCTTTTCTCAACTGGGAACGCAAATCGAATTACGTGTTCTTCGAGCGCACCCGCTACCATCTGGACGTTATTGCCAGTAGCTGGCCCCAGGCCGTCCGCCAAACAATTGCCGATCTGGACCTGAACTACTACCTGCCCTGCATGGTGCGTGGACGCACCGTAGCCTTCCTTGGTGTGAGCCGGACGGAGGCCGGAGAATTTCTCTCCACAGAGGATCTGGAACTCCTGATGACGCTGGCCAACTATGTCGGCATCGCCATCGAAAATGCGCACCTCTACCGCTCTCTTTCCGAGAAGGCCGGCGAATACGAACGCCTCAAGGAATTCAGCGAAAACATTGTGGAGTCCATCAATGTCGGCATTCTGGCAGTAGGTCTCGACGACCGTGTCGAGAGCTGGAATACGCAAATGGAAAGGCTCAGCGGGATTGGCCGCGAGGATGCCACGGGGCGAACTCTGGCAGAACTGCTGCCCGCACCTTTAGTGGAACAGCTGGAACGCACTCGCCACGAAGTAAAAATCCATCATTTGGACAAGTTCACTTTTGATGCGGCGGAAGGTGCCGCCACCGTCAATATCGCCATCACGCCCCTCGTTTCCCGCGAAATGGAGCAGATCGGGCGGCTGGTCATCTTCGACGACATTACCCACCGCGCGGAGCTCGAGCGCCGTCTCGTCCAGGCCGACAAACTGTCCAGCATCGGGCTACTTGCCGCAGGGGTGGCACACGAAGTGAACACCCCCCTGGCCGTCATCTCCACCTACGCCCAAATGTTGTCGAGGCAGGTGGTGGGTGACGAACAGAAATCCCGCATGCTGGATAAGATCTCCCGCCAGACATTTCGCGCCAGCGAGATTGTCAACTCCCTGCTCAATTTCTCCCGTGCCTCCGGGTCCGAACTGGCCAGCGTGCAGTTGAACGAGGTGATTCAGGAAACCCTCTCGCTGCTGGAGCACCAGTTGCGGAAGGCCGGCGTTGAATCGGAGACTCGCCTGGCAGCCGACCTCCCGAAGGTCCAGGGCAACACAGGCAAACTCCAGCAGGTTTTTCTCAACCTGATCCTGAACGCCCGCGACGCCATGGAGCCAAAGGGACGGCTGGAGATTGCCACACGTACCTCCGGCCATCACATTGAAATCGAAGTAATGGACTCAGGCCACGGCATTGCCCCTGAACACCTCAGCATGATCTACGACCCCTTCTTCACTACAAAAGGCGCAGGTCGGGGCACGGGCCTCGGCCTCTCCGTCACTTATGGCATCATTCAGGAGCACGGCGGAACCATAGAAGCCGCGCCACGCGAAAATGGCGGCACCTGTTTCCGGCTCCAGTTCCCCCTGGTGCAGAAACTGGCGCAGGAAACTCCCGCCAAAGAGGTGACCGCATGACAGGACAAAGCATAACGGGCAACAGTCAGCACCGCGTCCCCGGACCCTCGCGCGGGCGCGTCCTCATCATAGATGACGAGGTGGAAATTCGCGAAAGCCTCGAACTCCTCCTCAGCATGGAAGGTTACGAAGTCGATCTTGCAGTCGATGGCTTCGAAGGCGAGCGCAAGTTTGACCTGCGTGCCTATGATCTGGTCCTGCTCGATCTCATGATGCCGGGTAAGTCCGGCATGGAGGTCCTGCGGGACATTCGCGACAGGGACCGCCACACGCCCATCTTCATGATTACGGCCTACGGCACGCTCGAAGCCGCCGTCCAGGCCGTGAAACTCGGGGCCAACGATTATCTCTCTAAGCCCTGGGATAACGATAAGCTGCTCATCGAGATTGATCGCGCCATCGCCGGCCAGAGACTTCTCGACGAGAACACCGAACTCAAGAAAGCGCTGAAACAGCGTTACAGCTTCCCCAGCATCATCGGCAAGAGCGACAGGATGCTGCGCGTGCTGGACCTGGTCATGCAGGTCGCCAGCAGCCGGTCTACCATCCTGATTACCGGCGAGACCGGTACCGGTAAGGAACTCATTGCCAAAGCCATCCACGCGAATTCCCCCCGCGCCGATGCCTCGTTTGTGGCCGTGAACAGTGGTTCCCTGCCCTCGGACCTCCTCGAATCCACCTTGTTCGGCCACGTGAAAGGCGCTTTCACCAGCGCCATCCAGACCCGAAAAGGTGCCTTCGAAGTCGCCAACAAGGGCACCATTTTCTTCGATGAGGTGGGGACTATTGGCGCGGAAACCCAGGCCAAGCTCCTTCGCGTCATCCAGGAAAAAGAGTTCACGCCCCTCGGCTCGAACGACGTCAGCAAAGTAGATGTCCGAATTCTGGCCGCCACCAACGCTGACCTGCGCAAAATGGTCGACGAGCGGAAGTTCCGGGAGGACTTGTACTACCGTCTCAACGTCATCAATATCAACTTGCCCCCCCTCCGGGACCGGCGCGAAGATATTCCGCTGCTCATCCAGCACTTCCTGGACAAATTCAGCCGCGAGAACGACAAGTTTCTCGACCCGGGCGACCACACCACGCTCCGTTTTGAGCCCGACGCCCTGCAGATCATGATGGACCACAACTGGCCCGGCAACGTCCGCGAGCTGGAAAACGTGGTGGAACGTGCCGTCGTCCTCGCTTCGGACCTGATCATTCCGGTCGATGTCCTGCCCGAGTACCTCCTCCACGCCAACGGAATCCGCGTCCGTCGCAGTGAAAACGACGCGCTCCCAGCCGACGCCTCGCTCTTTGAAATCGTAGCGGATTTTGAGCGAAAGACCATCATGGAACACCTGGAACGCTTTGCCTGGAGCCAGACTGAAGCCGCCGAAGCTCTCCGTGTCCCGCTGTCCACCCTGAACCAGAAGATTAAGCGCCTTTCCATAGACGTAAAACGCAAAGGGACCTAACCGGCTCCAAAGCCGGCGGAATCGGACCGCACGGAAGTATCGACGGCCAAGGCCCGAAGGACCGCGCGTATTCCTACCCAGTGACGGCGGCGCTAACCCCGCCCGCAGGAGAGCACCAGCCCACGATCAGGCAACCGGTCCCACTGCCCCCAAAGGCTGCCGGAACAGAAGCTGGCGCGAAACGCGAAGGGCGACAGCTAAACTAATATATGGCGTCCTATTCCCCTCGTGACTTCGGCCTCCTCTTCTGGTCGCTGATCCTCGCGACTTTCCTCGGTTTTCTCGGCATGGGTACCGTCCTGCCCCAAATGGCACCGCACATCCGGCACGATCTGGGCGGGAGCGACCGCACGGTCGGCTTCGTTATTGGCATCTTCTCGTTTGTGGCTCTGGGCGGCAGATTCTTCTCCGGCCCCCTGGCCGACAACAGGGGAAGAAAAATTGCCTTCCTCACCGGTCTCGCAAGTTGTGGTTTCGCCGGTCTCGCCTACATCCTGCCCATCGGTATTCCCGGAGCCTACCTCGGTCGCATCCTGCAGGGGTTCGGCGAAGCGTGCCTCTACACCGGCGCTGCGGCATGGGCCGTAGAACTGGGCGGCGTAGCCCGCAGTGGTCAGGCGCTCGGATACGTCTCCACCGGTATTTGGGGAGGCATCGCCGCAGGCCCGGTGGTCGGCCATTGGCTGGGGACATTCCAACGCGCCGCCATCATGCAGGCGGTGCTGGCGGCTATCGCGTTCGTCATACTGGCCCGGGTTCCCGAAGCCTATAAGCCCGACCCGTACCCCAAGCGACGCAACTGGCTGCCCGTCAGCCTCATTAAGCCCGGCTTCGCCATCGGCTTCATCAATGTCCACTACCCCGTCATTACCGGCTTCCTGATCCTGCACCTGGCGAAACACGGCAATTCCGGCGGCGCAGCTTTTTCAGCCTACGCCGGCTTCATCCTGGTCTCACGTTTCTTCTTCGGGGGGCTGCCGGATCGAATCCACCCCGCCATCACCTTCTTTGGAGGTATTGCGTGCATGGCCGTCGGCCTCCTGATCATCGCCAGTGGCCCCGGCCCCGTGGTTGCCGTCTGTGCGGCAGCCCTGCTGGGCCTCGGCTTTTCCTTTCCCTGGTCGTCGGTTGCCGGAACGGTCCTGCGCCGCACACCCTCCAATGAACACGGCACCGCCGTCGGGGTCCTGAGCGCTTTCTACGACCTGTTCGTCGGCATGAGTTCCTTCGCCGCCGGCAACATCTCGGAACGCTACGGCTACTCAGCGGCATTCACCATGGCCGCCGTTTCGCTCATTGCCGCAGCGGCCATTGGCTTCTTCGTCTTCTTCCGAACCGCACCGCCCATCGCCGACGCGACGCTTGCCGAATACGCCGAAGCCTGCGAACCGTAACGCCTCACCGGCACCAAGTGTGGTTTACTGATTTACATGTACAAGTCGTTTGCACTGGGCCTGGTCGCCCTCATTCCTGCCTTCAGTCAGGTAGCCATCAAACAGGGCACCAATCAAATTGGCGTTGAAATCGATGGCAAGCCCTACACCACATTCTTCTACGGCCCTGAGCAGCCCAAGCCCTACCTGCACCCCCTCCGGGCTGCCTCCGGAACTGCGGTCACGCGCGGCTTTCCCATGGATAAAAAGGAAGGCGAACTCACCGACCACCCCCACCAGCGGTCCATGTGGTTCGCGCACCAGTCCGTAAACGGCTACGACTACTGGAACAACGAATTCGCCTACGAAAAAGACCCGAAGTACAAGGGCAAGATCGGCCACATCTTTGTGACCGGCGCCCCGACATCGACGGTAAAGGGCAAGACCGGCGAGATAGCCTTCACCGCCGAGTGGAAACAGCTGGACGGCGTGGTCGTGATGACCGAAGACCGCAAAATGACCTTCCATTCCGGTACCGGCAAGAATCGTATCGTGGATTTTGACTTCGTGATGACCGCAAAAACCGACGTCACCTGGGGCGATGAGAAGGACGGTGTTTTCGGCATTCGTCTCGCGGCTGGTCTCGAAGAACCCGGCACGAAAGCGCCTGCGGAACCGAAGCGCACCGGCATCATGACCAACGCGCAGGGTTGCCGCCTGGAAGCCGAATGCTGGGGCAAGGCCTCCGAGTGGATGGACGTGTCGGGTACCGTCGAGAACCAGCAGCTTGGCGTCGCCATCTTCGACACCCCCGGAAATCCGCGTTTCCCTGCCTACTGGCATATCCGTGGTTATGGCCTGTTCGCCAACAACATCTTCGGCCTGCATGACTTCCAGAAGAACAAGGACCACAAAGGCGAACTGACGATGAAGCCAGGCGACAAGCTCCACTTCAAGTACCGCGTTGTCATCCACCCCGGCGATGCTGCGGAGGCCAAAGTGGGCGAACTCTACAAGGCCTGGTCCGCGTCAGCAGCTAAGTAGTTCCGACCACCGAATACGCCCCTGCTCGCCCTGCGGGCCTGGTTCTCCCGATGCCTCTTTGGACGCACTTGGCGGAGGCGTGGGCTTTGGCCTGGCGCGATGGGGGCCCGTCTCATTGGGCACGCAAAGACGCCAAGGCCGCTAAGACTTCCTGGCCTGATCCCGCCATTTTCGGGTAGACACCGTTTGCTTCCGGGTATGCCCGGTTAGAAGGTTCAATGCGCGAATGAGATGCCGAAGCCGGTCGTATAAAGGACATCGTTCGACTTCCGCCCAGGCGACGGCGTATTCAGGTAGCGGTCGCTCAGCGACACATTCCAGTTCGGCCATTTCGCGATCTTCACTGACGCGCCGGCGTCAAAATTCACACGATACTGGCCCGTGTTCGTCAGGTCGTTGAACATCCGAGCCGTCTGGAACATGGTGGTGTTACCGTTCAGCCTGAACTGGAAGTCATTGCCGTAGTAAGCTTCGCCAGACTTCCTGGTGAAAGTGGCGAAGGCCGAATGGTTAAAGTCACCGCCCCCCAAAACGTCCAGCTTCATCCGCGAAGTGTTGCGGGCATGGAAACCGAAACCGCCGCCGGCCACAAACCGTAAGTCCAGGTTCTGGAACTTGTCGTATTCGTAGTCGTTAAACGTGCTGACGAACAACCGGGGACTGAAGTTGTGGTCATATCCAAACCCACCGCGAACCGCCTCCGCGGTCCCCGCGCTTCTGCTGCCAATCAGGGCCGACGCCTTGATGCTGTTGAAGTAAACAGTAGTCTTGTCGTGCATGGTAGCGCGTGTCGCCTTCAGCCCAGTGGTGAACGTGAGCGTCTTGGCGTTACCCGCGCTGCCCGCCCAGCCCGCCGTCCCGGTCCCCGCCCAGAGCTGCCCCCAGCCCGGTGCCTGCAGACGTTCGAAGGCCTTCTGTTCGTCTCCATGACGGATGGCAGTCACGTCACCGGCAGGAAGTCGTTGTCCCGCAATTTCGAGCATGCCGTTGGCCAGCGAAACCGCGCCCTCGGCAGTCTTGCCGTCCTTATTCGTCACATAGACGGCACCGGCACCCTGCACCGACTCCACCTTGTCCCACGCAGCGGTAATCAGGCCGAACAGGTCGCTCTTGATAATAAGATTCGCACCGTCTTTCTTCACCACCGTGCCGGTGATGCGGTCTCCGTTCTTGAGAGTAATCTGATCAGCAAAAGCAGAGGTAGTGGCAAGCAGAAAAACCGCTCGCCAGGCGCGAGAACTCTGCATCTTTTCTATTTTCCAATGACGACTGTGACGCCGGATGGTGCGACGGTGAAGTGGTCAACCCGGAAGTCCATCGGGAACCATTCGCTCACTCTGGCGTCCGCGAAATTGGGCTTTACGTAGTCCTGAATCAGGTAGTCGAGAGCCACGCCCTCCACTGAAATTCCATTCACTTCCACCCGCTCCACATCCACCCGTCCCTTGCCGCCAGCCGATGAGAACCGAGCTGTCACCGAGACCGGCCTCGTGCCGCTGAACAGGTTCTTCAGAAGCCAGTTCGCTTCCTGCCCGGTGGCAGCCTTGTGGGCTTTCAGGAAGTTGATATCTCCCACGGCAGTGGCCCGTCCCTGCGCCAGAGTAAATCGGAGGTTGGTGGCCCCAAACGAGGCCCAATACGCCGCTTCGTCCTGCACCCAGGCTCGCAGTTCCGACCCGCTAAGCAGAATCCGGGTACCGGCAGGGGGCTTGCCGGTTCGCAGGACGCGGATCTTGTCATGCGCCGAACGAGCGTCAGGCGGGCGTACGTCGTCTGTCGCCCCGCACAGCACCAGGCCAAACAGAGCTGACAGAAGGACCCGCACAAGCATCAGTTTACGCTGCCCTGCTACCATCGCGGTTGAATGTGCTTCTCCTGGCAGCGGCTGAACTTCCACTTCACCGCTCTGGAGCGCGTGATTTTCCCGTCCCTGCTCAGTGCCAACATGCTCCGCGGAGCACTGGGCGTGCTGTCGCGAAAACTGGCATGCCCGCCTGCCTGCCCCGGAGCACAGGCGTGCCCCCAAAACGCAACCTGCCTCTATGCCCGTGTGTTCGAACCTGCGTCAGCGGTTGCCCTGCCCAGTGGCCTGGCCAATATTCCCAGACCTTTCGTGTTTCGCGCCCGGCATCTCGACGGCCTCCACGTGGAACCCGGTGACAACTTCAGGTTTGGGATGAACGTGTTCACTCCCGATCCGCTGGTGCCGCCACACCTGCAGCGTACCTTCGCATCCCTCGAAGACCATGGTCTCGGCCCCACCAGGGCCCGGGTTCGCCTCGTCGCTGCGGAGGTGCAACATCACGACCGTGAACTCACTGCCGCGCCCCGGAAAGTGGCTGCCGTAAAGCTTGAATTTCTTACCCCAACTGAACTGAAGACGCACGGCTCGCTGGCCACGGAACCCCGTTTCCCTACCCTGTTTGGCCGAATCCGTGACCGCGTCTCCACGTTGCAGACCCTCTACGGACCAGGCCTGGCACAGTTCGACTTTCGCGCCATGGGCGAGCGTGCCGCTCAAATCCAAATGACCGCTTGCGAGATCCAAACAAGCAGCACAACCCGGTACAGTACCCGCACAGGCCAGACCCACGAACTCGGTGGTTTTATGGGAACGGCAACCTATGAGGGAGACCTGGCAGAGTTCCTGCCGTGGCTCCAGGCGGCGGAGGCAACCGGAGTTGGACGCCATGCGGTTTGGGGTCAGGGCGAGATACGGCTGTTGCATATAGAAGCCTTCGATATATAATCGCTGTCGAAATGAAGCGCAACTTTTTCTGCCTCCTGCTACCCGCCGTTCTGCTGCTCGCCCGCGAGCCCCTGGCATCCCGGATCGCCCACAATGACCCCGCTAAGTACCGCCATGCCCCAGCCGTGCATGACGGCGCGGGCAGTATGGACTACCTGGCAATGTTTAATTCGCCGGACTTCAATACCAATCTCTTCTTCCTGCACCGCGGCATCATCAATCCGAAGAGCGGCATCGGCGTCCACTTCCACAACCAGTGCGAAGAGATGTTTGTCGTGCTGGAAGGCGAAGCGCAATTCACCATCGACGGTCGCACGTCTACCCTGAAGGCCCCCGCCGGAGCACTCTGCCGCGCCGGACATTCGCACGCCATCTACAACGCTACCGACAAGCCCCTCCAGTGGATGAACATCAACGTCAGCAACACCAAGGGCAAGTACGACGCTTTCAACCTCGGCGACCCGCGCGTCGGTGTGCCGCTCGACCCGATCCCCACCTTCATCCACATGCTGCTCGACAAGACCCTCCTGAAGCCGGCCAACGGTGTGCAGTATCGCCGCGCGCTGCCGCCCGATGTCTTCAACACCAACTGGTCCTATGTCGACCATGTCAATGTACCGAAAGGTGGATCATCACCTAAGGAGCGGCATGAAGGCGTCGAGGAGTTCTACTACGTGATGGCGGGTGATGGCATCGCCCACGTGGGTGCGGAGACTTCCCCGGTCCACAAGGGAGACGCTGTCCCCGTTCACCTGAACGAAGTCCACTCCCTCGAAAACACCGGCACGGGTGATCTCGAACTTATGGTTGTCGGCATTGCGCGAACCAAGTGGGCCCTGGACACACAACTCGTCAAGTAGTGCTCCGTTGTCCCCGGCCAACCGCGTAGCTGGCGAACACAACGCCGGAACTGGTGATCCGGAATGCACGCTTGTCGGCGCTATCCAGGCAGGTACTCAGACACCTGCAGGTGAAGTGATACCTGACTCGTAAAATAGAGACCTGCCTCCCCATCTCATTCCGTTGAGCCTCAGCATGTTCGCCGTCTGCACCCTCACGTCGGCGACCGGCGCGACTTCCCTGCTGACGGTGCCGCTGATGATTCAGTTCGGCATCGAACCCCGTGCCGCCATCGCCACGAATATGGCGCTGCTGGTTGCAATGAACTTCGGCAGCAGCCTGGGCTTTCACGGCGAGGATCCGGGAAGCACACGGCGCATGGCACGTCTGGTGGTGATTACTCTGGCTGGGTCTGCAGCCGGGGCCTTTCTGATGCTGTTGGTATCGGTCTCCGTATTGCGCCTGGTGGTGCCCGCAGCCATGCTGGCCGTCCTGTTGTTCCTCGTAGTCTCTCCCCGCCGCACGGGGGCCACACCTCCCCGTTGGCGGCTCGGCGCGGGCTACGTCGCCGCCCTGGTGCTGGCAGTTTACGGGGGCTTCTTCAGCGGCGGTTACGTGACTATGCTGGTGGCGGCATTTACCTTCTTCTTCGGCTACTCATTCCTGCGATCCATTGCGCTGGCCCGAATCTTGAATCTGGCGTCGTCACTCATAGCCGCACTCGTTTTCGCCCTGCACGGTGCCATCAACTGGCCGCTCGCAGGCGTCCTGGGAGGAACCGCTTTCGCCGGAGCCTTCCTGGGAGCCAAATTCGCAAGAAAGCTACCAGAAATCTGGTTGAGGCGGATCTTCACGACAGCCGTGGCACTTCTGGCCATCAAGTCCCTCGTGTTTGATCTGCGCTGAACGCCCATCGAATCAAAGCTGAAGCCTCCCGGATGGCTCTACCATTGAGCCCGGGCCGTCGTGCACCTTTGAGTAGAAACCAGTCTGTATGTGGGCCAGGCAGGCAACTTACTGTCAGATTGCCGACCCGGCAACGCGCCCCGGGGGCGCGGGTGCCTGTGGGCGACAGGCGGCCAGGATGCTATCCTGGCCCCACACCCCGGACTAGAGTAATTGTGAAATTTGCCTAAAAACACTTCGGGCCGGGAGTCATTGTGACTCCCGGCCCGAAACATTTACGAATTTGACTCAGCCTTAGAAGTACAGGCGGAGACCAACCTGCGCACGGCGCGCCGTGGTACCGTCGGGCGGAGCCTGCGTCTGCACAATCGTTCCGAATGGTGCGTTCGGAACAATGGCGGTGATCCCGTTGAGCGGACCCGACGTCTGCCGGATCGCCGTGTACTGCTGTGCGATTCGGGCACCACCGCCGGCAACGATCACACGGTTGAAGACATTGAAGGCCTCGAAGAAGATATTCAGCTTCATCTTCTCGGTCATCGTGAAGGTCTTCTGCATACGTGCGTCGAGCTTGTGGATGTTCCCCAGCTTCAGAGCAGCAGGATCGAGCCACGGCACGCGACCGGACCCACCCAGACCGTTCAGCGTGTTGGGGCTGAAGGTTACCACCTGCACGCCGTTGACAAACGGGCGGTCACGTACGCTGAGAGTGGGGCTGATGCCAAAGGATGTCGCTGCCGTGTTAACCAGCGAAAGCTGCCAGCCATTCACAAAGGTTCGCGAGACCCAGTCGTTCTTGCGAGTGAAGATCGGCGCAACAATTGCGTTCACAACAAAGCGCTGGCGCTGGTCGGTAGAAGCGTTTCCTCGCTCCCCGTTGTAGTCTCCATTGAACACGGAAGTCGGGAAGGTGGAACCGAATAGGGTGTTGCCGCCGCCGCCCTGGTTGTTGTCAATCGTGTGGCTCCAAGTGTATGCAACGTTACCGGAGAACCAGTTCGAGTACCGACGGGTCAACTGAGTGAGCAGACCGTTGTAGGAGCTCTTGCCGGCTGATTCCAGCTGGTAGATCGAGTTGTAGGCCGTATTGATGCGGTTGGAGGCCAGGTAAAGCGGCGTTGTATAGCTGCTCACCTGATTGCCCGCAGCATCCAGAATCGGGAATGTATGGGAAGTGGTGGACGGTCCCATATTCACGTCGCGAGTCTGCAGAAGATGCATACCGTTGCTCCACACGTAGGACACGGTCAGGCTGGTGTTCTTGTCCAGCTGACGTTCCACCGCAAAGGTAGCCTGCTGCGAGTACGGATTGCGCCACGTTTTGTCCAGGAACAGAACGTTGGCTGTGCCAGTAACGCTGGGTGTCGCCGACAGGTTGTTCGGGAAAACCGGGCCGCCCGAGTTGATAAGCGCCGCGTTGTTCAGCGTGTAGTTCTTTTGGTACTCGCCGTTGGTTACGAAGGCATTCTGAACCGTGGACGAGTTATAGCGGTTGTAGAACAGGCCATACCCGGCGCGAAATACGGTCTTGTTGTTCAGCGTGTAAGCGATGCCGAGACGAGGAGCAATATTCGCCCTCGTCTGCGGAATAACTGCAGTCTGCGGCCATAGCGGATTTGTCACTTTCGGCTGGGGCAGGAACGCGACTTCGTATCGGGCGCCAGGGCTAATGATGAGACGGGAGTTTACTTTCCACTGATCCTGCACGAACAGAGCGGTGTCGGCTACACGAATACTGACGATCGGGTTCCCGAAGGTCTGTGTGTAGCTGTTATAGTTCTTTGCACCCGTGGTATTTCCGGTGAAATCCAACGCAAAAGCGTTGAATGAAGGATACGTGTAGGTGCCGAAGCGATTGGCCAGACGGTTGACGTAATCTTCCACTGTGGACCAATCACCGCCAACCTTGAGGGCGTGGCTGCCGATGTTTATCGAGAAGGTATCAGCAAGCTGATAACGGGTTTCGCTGGGATTCAGGCGGGGGTAGCCATTCGGGTAGAAAATGTTACCGCCCGTATTTGTGATCGAAACGGATGCCGGTCCTGTAACGGGCCGGAGGCTGGGGCTGGCGGGATCGAACTGGCGATCGATGAAAAGCCCGAAGCGGAATGAGTTCACTGCATTCGGCGTGGCCACAAGGGTCCATTCCGCACGCGCCGTGCGATCAAATACGTTGGTATCGGCATTGTTGCCGATGCCTGAACCGTCAGCCAGGGAAAGCTGCGTCTGGATACCATTCGGGGAACGGAAGTCCAGGTAGTTCGCCGAAAGACTCAGCGAGTTCCGATCATTCGGACGATAGTCGAGTTTCGCGAACAGGAGGTTCGTATCCATGGTGCGGGGCACCAGCTGGGGCTTGATACGGCCTACCACGAAATCGCGGGCCGCATTGCACTGGGCCGCGCTCGCGGTGCACGCACCGGGCTTCAGATTGTAATTGGCATCAAAAGGCCCGGCCCCGGAAAGGGCGGTGATGATGTTCGAAGAAACCAGCGGAGCGAAACGACGCTGCATTTCCCCATTGAAGAAGAAGAAGAGCTTGTCCTTCTTGATCGGTCCGCCAATGCTGGTACCGGTCTGGTGGCGATGCTCGGAAGGATTGAGCCGGTTCGCCGTGATATCCGTCGCGTTCAGCGTCTGGTTGCGGAAGAACCAGTAGAAGGTTCCGCGGTAGTCATTGCTGCCGCTGCGGGTGACGGTGTTGATGACGCCACCGGAAGCGCGGCCATACTCGGCCAGGAAGTTCGAGGTGACAACCTGAAATTCCTGCACCGCATCCTGCGCAATGTTGGTGGTACGGGTGCGGCCCGCGTTTTCGTTGTAGAACTGGTTGGTCGTGTCGTTGCCGTCCGTGAGGAAGGCATTACCGCCCGCATTACCGCGGAAGGTGATCAGGCCGAACGGACCGTCCGTCGTGACGCCGGGCGTCAGCAACACGAAGTTATCCACGCGCCGCCCATTGATCGGCAATTCCAGGATCTGGCGGCTGCCAACTACCTGCGAAACGTCCGTTTTGTCACGCTCGATGACTGGAGCTGCACCCGTGATCTCTACCGTGGTTGCCGTACCGCCAACAGATAGACGGGGCGTCAGCGCAATAATTTGGCCAACCGAAAGTTCCAGTTCCTTGGCTTCGTACTTGCTGAAACCGTCCTTGCTGATCGTGACCGTGTAACCACCAGCCGGAACCAGGGGAGAAACGGAAAATACGCCCGAGCCACCAGTAACGACTTCACGATGAATGCCTTTTGAGGCGTTGTCGATTGTGACCTTGGCACCCGGAATCACTGATCCCGTTGCGTCCTCGACAACACCATTGATTGCTCCGAATCCGGCCGTCGTCTGTCCAAAAGAGGAGACGGCGGCAACGGCGAGCAGTAAACCGATTCGCGCAATTGTCTTGTTCATAAGTTTTTTTGATATGCCCCGTACTGTTTATGATATCTCCTCTCTGTGAAAATCTGGTTACTGCCGTGTTGCGTGTCTGATTCAAATTTCAACTTTGGCCGTTCATTAAATACAATTCACCCATGCTGCAGGACGGAACCGTCCCCGGCAGATGGCGCGTCTTCTGCTGAGAGAGGATGAAGATCTGATTCGGCCCGTTCCCGAAATCTGGCGCTCTTTCCGCAGCTGGTGGCCTCTGGCTGCAGCTATGGTTGTGGCGCTGACTGTCGTCGCCATGCTGCCGCGACTGGCAAACCAGGAGCCCCAGACACCTCTGGCCCTCACCGTGGAACTGCAGCCGGAGGGGTGGCTCGTCTCCTGGAATCCCCGTGCCACCGCGATCCGAATGGCGCGGCGAGCCAGACTTTATGTCGTCTCAGGCAATTCGAACCGAAGGATTGAACTGGGGCCAACCGAACTTGCAAGCGGCGTTTTTCGACATTTCCACACCTTGGAAGACCACACTTTCCGGCTCGAGATCGAGGAAAAAACCGGACGTCTGGCGGCTGAGTCGTTCCGCGTGGTGAGGCGCTGAGTCGTTAGTTGGCGCTGGCTGTCTTCTCGGCCCGGTCGACGACAACAATGTCCAGAGGTGCCTTCCTCTGTTCCAGCTTCAGGCCCACCTTCGCCAGAGAAGCGTGGAGCGAATCATACGAACTCTCCGCCATTTGGATCACCTGCGGGGGCAGAACCACCCCTGCATTCATGCCGGAGCGGATCTGCATGGCGCGAAAGTCCTCGGGAGTCACGGGCAGGGCAAAATCGTAAGCAGCTGTCAGCCCGGTCATGTCGACAACGGGGCGATCCACAAAGCGCGCCAGATTGTCGGCAAAGACCGCCATCGTCAACTTGCTCCCCTCGAATTTCTCAGAGCCGAAGGTATAACCCGCCCCGTTTCCAAGGTTGCCACTCGTCCCGTTGGCGTCGCCACCGCCCGCGACATTCACGTTGCCGTTCCCTTCGGTCATGTCGGCTGAGACCTTGAGACTGACCGCGCCCTTGCTCGCCACCAGAGCGTACACCGCAAACTCCTTCTTGTCATGGTGCAGCTTCAGCTGAAACCGGTCTGCCAGAAGAGCTTTCAGCATTTCAGGAACGTCTTTGCGAGAGGCACCAGCGGGGAGTTTAGCCGCAATATCGAAGCGCAGGGAACTGATCCAGTCCGGGCCTGTAATCTGGTACGACTTCAGGCTGTAAGCGATGCCGATATAGTCACGCAGCGAGAAAAAGCTGGCGGTAAACTGGGCGCCGTCAATGCGAGTTCCAGCCTGTGCCCGGGTGGGGCCTGGATCGCCCGACGGCTTGATGGAGGCGACCTCAAATTCCGGGGGAGCCTGCGCGAAAGCAGGAATGGAGAGTTCGCACTTCACCAATTTGGTGACAACTGCTGTGGATATAACAGCTTGCAGACACAAGACTTGGCCTGAAAGCGAGTCCTCAACTGCCGTTTTTAGGTTTAAGAAACGCAGCAGCGCCCGAAATGTTCATGTGGAAATTGAAACGCCGGGTGAGGAGACTTCCCCACCCGGCGTTTCAGCAATCAAAGGTTTGGAAAAACCAGGGTTTGGAAAAACCAGGGTTTGGAAAAACTATGCTGCGAAGCGAGCTTCCACTTCAGCCCAGTTCACAACGCTCCAGAAAGCTGCCATGTAATCCGGGCGACGATTCTGGTACTTCAGGTAGTACGCGTGCTCCCAGACATCGAGTGCCAGTACAACCTGCTTCCCTTCGGAAAGCGGCGTGTCCTGGTTGGCCGTCGACAGGATTTCGAGAGCACCGTTGTTCTTCACCAGCCAGGCCCAGCCGGACCCGAAGCGCGTCGCGCCCGCTGCGTTGAACTTTTCCTTGAAGGCATCAACGGACCCGAAGGTCGAGTTGATTCCATCCAGCAGCGCGCCCGAGGGGCCGGCTGCGCCCGAACTCGCAGGAGCCAGCAGGGTCCAGAAGATCGAGTGATTCGAGTGGCCGCCACCATTGTTGCGAACAGCCGTGCGGATGCCCTCGGGAACGATCGCGAGGTTATTGGCGAGCAGTTCGTCCAAAGACTTGTCGGCCAGTTCGGGGGCGGATTCCAGCGCCTTGTTCAGGTTCGTCACGTAAGCATTGTGGTGCTTGCCGTGGTGGATCTCCATCGTTGCTTTGTCGATGTACGGTTCCAGCGCGTCATGCGCGTAAGGAAGGTTCGGAAGGGTAAATGCCATAGATGCTCCTATTGTATTGGTTAAGGTGGGACGCAGGTCGTGATTAAGATGTTCTGAGCGTGACTGCGGATTCAAACGCATGTGCCAACCGGAACATCTCGGGTTCCCTGAAATGGTCGCAAAGAATCTGGAGCCCGACCGGTAAACCTTGCGATGTCAGACCGCAAGGCACGCTCATGCAGGGAATTCCGGCCAGGCTGCCGGTGATCGTGTAAATGTCCGAGAGGTACATGGCGACGGGGTCGTCCACCTTCTCCCCGATTTTGAACGCAGGGAACGGAGAGACAGGCGCGACAATGGCATCCAGTTTGCCAAAAGCCTGCGTGAAATCGCGGGCCACCAGCGCCCTTACCTTCTGGGCCTTCAGATAGTAGGCGTCGTAGTAGCCGTGGCTCAGCACGTAGGTCCCGAGCATGATCCGGCGCTTTACTTCCGGACCAAATCCTTCACCCCGTGAATGTTGGTACATCGAGATCAGCGACCCGGCCTCTTCTGAGCGAGTCGTGTATCGAACCCCGTCATAACGGGCCAGATTGGAACTCGCTTCAGCCGTACAAAGCACATAGTAGGCGGCAACGGCGTAATCCGTCGAGGGCAGGCTGACGTCCACTACGTCACAGCCAAGTTGTCGCAAAGTATCGATAGCACCATGGATCAGTGCGGCCGTCTCGCCCGTGGCGTGCGCCATGTATTCCACAGGCACTCCGACGCGCATACCTCGCACATCACCCGTCATCGACGCCGCATAGCGCGGAACCGGAGCAGCGGCCGACGTGGAATCCATCGGATCCCGGCCCGCCATCACTTCCAGCAGCGTGGCGGCATCCCGGACATTTCTGGCAAAGGGGCCGATATGGTCGAGCGAACTGGCGAAGGCTGATAAACCATAACGAGACACGCGCCCGTAAGTCGGAGTAACGCCAACCACACCGCAGAACGACGCAGGCTGGCGAATGGAACCTCCTGTGTCAGACCCGAGAGAGACAACCGCCGTCCCCTGCGCCACAACGGCTGCAGATCCCCCGCTCGACCCGCCGGGAACGCGATCCAGCGCTACCGGGTTACGCACTGCGCCAAAAGCACTGTTTTCGTTCGACGACCCCATGGCAAACTCATCGCAGTTCGTCTTGCCGATGATGACGCCGCCGGCCGCTTCCAGCCGCTCAATTGCGGTCGCGTCATAGGGTGGGTTGTAGTGCTCCAGGATTCTGGACGCGCACGTGGTGATCACGCCTTTCGTCAGAATCACGTCCTTTACGGCTACCGGAACCCCTGCCAGAAGGCCAATCTCCTCGCCCGCAGCAATCGCAGCATCCACTTTCGCCGCCGCTGCCAGAGCCCGCTCCGGGCAAAGCCGAAGGTAGGCATTGGTTTTCGGATTTTCGCTCTCGGCAAACGCCAGCGCCTGCTGTGCAATCTCCGTTGCGGAAAACCGGCGGGAGAGAAGGCCTTCGCGAATGGAGCCAATGGTCAGTTTTGAAATTTCGCTCACAGAATTATTCCTGCCGCTCAATTACGAGCGGAACTTTGAAGTAGCCCGAGGCAGAAATAGCCGCGTTGGCCACCGCTGCGTCGCTGCCGAGCGGCGTGCGCTCTACATCCTCGCGCAGCGTAGCGGTATCGTCTCCGGCGTCGTACAGGACCTGCGCCATCGGTTCCACACCTGTCGTGTCGATCTCGGCCAGGCGGTCCATTTGGCTGAGTATCCCCCCCAGGTCGTGGACCATTCGGGCCAGTTCGTCCTCCGAGAGGCTCAGATTCGCCAGTCCGGCGACGTATCGGACTTCCTTTTCAGTCAGGTTCAAAATGCGGTTCCTTAGGCTATTTCGCGTCTTCGCGAATTACGGTATATGCGGCGCAGTCCGGGGTCGGCGATCAGATCGGCTTCGTCAACCGGCTGCAGCGCCAGTTCCCGGCCAGGCGATGCGGCACGTTGCGGCTCAATCTTCTGTGGCAGTATCCGAAACTCCACCGACGCCACAATCCCGGGCCCGATCGCAGCTTCCAGGTTCTTCAGAATCTGGAACCGGAGACCCCAGAGGTTTTTTTGCCAAACTTCGTCGTCCACGCCCACTACCAGGCGATCCCGGACCAGTTTGACGGCCCGCGCACGGTCCGCCAGACGTTTGCCAACGGCTTTTTTCCACGCACCAACAGCCAGGCGCTCATGAGACACCAGCTCGGTGCCGGTTTCTGAGGCGCCCGCCCATTTCGCGAGAATTCGGCTGGCCTGGTCCATTTCTGAAGGGGGTTATTGAATCGACGGTTAACCAAACGATGATAGCAAAACCACCCCGCCGCAATCAGGCAAAGCGGGGCAGCGGAATCACTTCATCGGACGGCACTGGCTCCAGAGGCATTCGCGCTTTTTTCCAGGCGGACAGGCCCCCTTTCAACACTGCCGCCTGAATCCCCTCAGCCGCCAGAGTCCTCGCGATTTTCACCGCTGTCGCCTCCCGGATACAGGTGCAATAGAGCACGATGAACCGATCCTTGGGCAAAGCCTCCAGCGTCAACGAAATGGAGTTGGGTTCCAGACGAACGGAGCCCAGTATCCGCTCTGTTCCGTCGTCGCGATAGCCATGGCTGCGGACATCGTAGATAACCACGTCAGCCAGCCCCGCCAATTCCTTCGGCGTCACCATGCGGACGGGGTGCCGAACTCCGGAGCGCAGCCAGAGTCGAACCCGATTTGCCAGCCACAAGACAATGGCGATCCCGACGGCCCAGCCGATCACCGAGCCCACCGCCGAGTAGCCGCGCAGCACGGTTCCCAGCATGTCGCTGAAGATAAACCCGACCACGAAATACGCGCCAATGTAGAGGAGCGTGCCGGCAGAATCCAGCGCCCAGAATTGCAGCAGCGGCAGGCCCATGCTCCCCGCCAACGGCGGAGCCATGGTGTTCAAGCCAGGCAAAAACTTCGCGAACACCAGCAAGATGCGCCCCCGTCGATAGAAAGACTCAGCCGATTTGGCGACGCAGGATTCCGGGTTCAGCGCTAATCGACACAACACCCCCAGTAGCCACCAGCCCGTTTTGCGGCCCAGAAAGAACAGGATATTGTCGCCAATCAGCATTGCGCCAACGCCTGTCGCCAGCGCGCGCCACGGCACTAAAGCACCCTGCGCCGCCGCAGCTCCGCCCGCTATCACTGCGATAGCTGCCGGCACCGGAAATCCAAGTGACTCGGCCAGCACCACCGCGAAGAGCAGGGAGTACCCGTAATGCGCGGCGGCGAGGACGAAAGCTTCCACTAATTAGCCGCCCTGGTGCGCTTTAGTGCGCCCGATCGGATTCTGGAGCGATGGCCAGGTCCACGCCCGAAGGGGGGATCGGCAGCGCTACCAGTTCGCGTTCCAGTGCAATCCGCAAAACCTCATCCATGTGCTCCACAAAGTGGACTTTCATCAGGCTGCGAACGTATTCCGGAATATCTACCAGATCTTTCTGGTTGTCCTTCGGCACGATCACTTCGTGGATGCCATGGCGGTGGGCTGCCAGCAGCTTTTCTTTCAGGCCGCCGATCGGCAGAACTGTGCCGCGAAGGGTGATTTCGCCGGTCATGGCAATGTCACCGCGCACCGGAATCCGGGTCAGCGCACTGCACATCGTGGTCGCCATCGTAATCCCGGCCGACGGGCCATCTTTCGGGATTGCACCTTCCGGAATGTGGAGGTGGACATCGAGATTGCGGTAGAAATCGCGCTGCAGCCCCAGCGTGAGAGCGCGCGAACGAATGTAGCTGAACGCCGCCTGCGCCGACTCCTGCATCACATCACCCAGCTTGCCGGTAACCGTGAGCTTGCCTTTCCCTTCCATCAGAATGCATTCTGTGGTCAGAATCTGGCCCCCAACTTCGGTCCACGCGAGCCCGGTCGTCGAGCCAATCTGGTTCTTCCTTTCGGTAACCGTATCGCGGTACTTCTGCGGTCCAAGAAGCTCGTTGACCTTCGCAGCCGTAACCACGACCTTGCCCTTCGACTCCTTGTTCACAACCTTACGCGCCACCTTGCGGGCCACATTGCCCACTTCGCGTTCCAGGTTGCGGACACCGGCTTCCCGCGTGTAGCTCTGGATCAGACTGGCGAGACCCTCATCGGTGAATTCGATGTGCGTCGAATCAAGACCCGTCGCGTCCATCTGCTTCTTTACCAGGAAGCGCTTGGCGATTTCCAGCTTTTCCAGTTCCGTGTAGCCCGAAAGCCGAATCACTTCCATGCGGTCCTGCAGGGCGGGCGGGATGGTGTGCAGAACATTCGCTGTGGCAATGAAGAAGACCTGCGACAGGTCATACTCCACATCCAGATAGTGATCCATGAACATGCCGTTCTGTTCCGGATCCAGTACTTCCAGCAGCGCCGATGACGGATCACCCCGGAAATCGGTCGACATTTTGTCAATTTCGTCCAGCATGAAGACCGGATTGCGGGTCCCGGCCTTCTTCATCATCTGGATCACCTGACCAGGCAGCGCCCCAATGTAGGTCCGGCGATGGCCACGAATTTCGGCTTCGTCACGCACGCCGCCCAGCGACATGCGGATGAACTTGCGCCCCACCGCCTTCGCGATCGACATGCCGAGCGAGGTCTTACCCACGCCCGGAGGCCCAACAAACAGCAGAATCGAACCCTTGGGATTCTTCACCATACGGCGCACGGCGAGGAACTCGAGAATGCGCTCTTTGATCTTTTCCAGACCGTAGTGATCCGATTCCAGAACCTGCTCGGCAAATTTCAGCTCGCGAATTTCCTTGGACTTCTTCTTCCACGGCACCGCGAGCAGCCAATCGAGGTAGTTGCGTGAGACCGTCGACTCGGCAGACATCGGCGGCATGTTTTCCAGCCGCTTCAGTTCCGCCATCGCTTTTTCCGCGGCGTCCTTCGTCATACCGGACATTTCAATGCGCTTCTTCAGCTCATCGAACTCGCTCTTTTCCCCGCGACCCAGTTCCTTCTGGATGGCCTTGATCTTTTCGTTCAGGTAGTACTCTTTTTGCGCCTTTTCCATCTGGCGCTTCACGCGACCCTGAATCGTACGGTCCACCCCGAGCTTTTCCGTCTCGATGTCCAGCATCTCGGCAACGCGCGTCAACCGGTCTACCGGATCAAAGATCTCCAGCAGTTCCTGCTTTTCTTCAATGGTCAGCTGGAGATTGGCACCAACCGTATCAGCCAGCTTGCCCGGATCGTCCACCCGAATGGCCGCGACCATCGTCTCGTAGTTCAGATTTTGGCTGAGCTTGACGTACTGCTCAAACAGGGAGGTAACTCGCCCCGTCAGAGCTTCCAGCTGTGGACCCTGGTCGACCTTAAAGCTGAAGGTGCGAACCACAGCCCGGAAGAAGCCTTCGTCGTCAGCCACCGAAACCAGCTTCGCCCGCTCCACACCCTCCACCAGAACCTTAATGTTGCCGTCAGGCAGCTTCAGACTTTGGACAATACTGGCAATACAGCCCACGTGAAAAATTTCATTTGGCCGGGGTTCATCCGTTGACGCATCGTGCTGCGTGGCGAGGAAAATCTTTCGATCTCCCGTCATGGCTTCTTCGAGGGCCCTGACACTCGACTCGCGACCCACCACGAAGGGGGTCATCATGTGCGGAAATATGACGACGTCCCGTATGGGCATCATCGGAAGGCGTTTGGTATCGGATTTATCTTTGACTGTCAGCATGGGGTTTAGCGCACTCGCACCGTTACTTTGTATTGTAAGTCCAGAGGGCTGGAGGGAGATCTGTCAGCCGCTCGATAAGTGTTTGATGGTTACCGCAAGCCGGGAGATTCAGGTCAGGCAAACGCAACCCCGGCGGCAGCAGCTTCACGCCGGATATAGGCCCGCCCTTCGTCGTACTCAGCTGCCGATTTCAAGTGCTCCAGCATCAGCGGAGCATCGGTGGGCAGTGCTGCCACATTGCGCAGATAGGTCTTGTAATCAACCACACCTCTGCCCGGTACAACTTCCAGGAAATGCACGTTGTACTCCGGGATCCACTGCAGATCTTTGGCGTGGCACGACGCAATCCAGCGGCCCAGTTTGCGAAACAGGTCATTGATCAGCGCGGTATTGTCGTAGAAGCGCTCCGGAGAGTTCACCGCGTTGCACACATCCATGTGGACACCAAATGCCTTCCGGTCCACGGCTTTGATCAGTTTCAGGTAAGAATCCGGGCCGTTCGGTACCGTCCACGGCATCATCTCGATGGTGAACAGTGTCCGCCTCGGTTTCACCTGATCAATCACCTTGCGACAGTTCTCCACCGTCGCATCAAAGAACTCCTTCGACAGGTTCTTCGGGTGCGCCCCGTACCAGTAGTCCGGATTGTACGAACCGGCAATATCCACGCAGTTTCGGGCTCCCACCAGCTCGGCCAGCGCCAGCCGTTCGCCCACGTATTCCAGGTTCTTCCGTCGCTTTTCCACATCCGGGTCCAGCAGGTTGACCCAGGCCCCCACTTCGGCAATCACCACGTTCTCAGCCGCAAAGGCTTTTTCGATTGCTTTCACCTGAGCCGTGTCTCCGACCTTTGCTGCCGGGCAGTACGCCGCACTGTACCCCAGCTTCCTGTGCTCTTTCGCCAGTTCCACAGGGTCTTCGGACTTCAAAAAGATCGGGCCGCCCAGCCGGACCGGGCGCTTATTCTGCGCCCGGACCGTCGAGGCGGCCACCATAGCTCCCAAAAAACTCTTTCGCGTCATCCTGCTGATCGATAGCCGACTCATGGAATATTGGCGATGGCGGCGATCTCGTCGGGCGAGAGTCGGAAATCGGCAGCCCCGACAACCCCGTCCACCTGAGCCGGAGACCGCATCCCCACAATCGCCCCCGTCACTTCAGGGCGCCGCAACGTCCAGGCGATGGCTACTTCACCGGGCGTCCGCCCATACCGATTGCCAATCTCCCGCAGCACATCGACAACCTTCAGGTTTCTCGTGACCATCGGCTCCTGGAAGAACGGACTGCGCTTGCGGAAATCGTCTTCAGGCAGATTGGCGAGCCGCTCGCGCGTCATCGCCCCCGTCAGCATCCCGGACTTCATCGGCGCATAGACAATCACACCAATATTGTTCTCCCCACAGAACGGCAGAATTTCCGGCTCAACCTCCGGCTGCAAAATCGAATACGGCGGCTGCAGAGAAGTGACCGGCGCAATCGCCTGAGCCCTCGCCAGTTGCGATTCACTGAAGTTCGACACCCCGATCCAGCGAACTTTACCTTGCTGCTTCAGGTCCGCCAGCGCCGCCCAGCCCTCTTCCACGTCCTCATCCGGTTCCGGCCAGTGAATCTGGTAAAGATCGATCGTGTCCACCTGCAACCGCTGCAGACTGGCTTCACACTCGGCCATAATCGACTCGCGCTTCAGGCTCTTGCGGATTTGCCGGTCTTCCCCCCAGGTTCGTTCGCACTTGGTGAAAACGTACGGTCGATTCGACCGGCCCTTCAACGCCTGGGCCACAACTTCTTCCGAGTGCCCGAGCCCATAAACGGCTGCTGTGTCGATCCAGTTCAGACCCTTATCCAGAGCTGCATGGATGGCCCCGATTGATTCCTGATCCTCCTGGTGGCCCCAGGAAAAGGCCCACCCCGCACCGCCCATCGCCCAGGCACCAATTCCCAGGGGCGTAATATTCAGATCACTGTTTCCGAGTTGTCGTGTTTGCATGAGAAACCGTTATTCTATCCTCTCCGGTTTCTCATGCCACAAGCCTCATGCACGACGGTGGACCCTCGCCGTCACTGGCGGGACGTAGGGCAATGGCGCCATCGCTGCCGTAGCCGCCAGTGGAGCGCCAAACACAGAATCCAGCATCTCCACCATCGT
>RGPS01000160.1 GCA_010084195.1 Terriglobia bacterium | reverse complement strand
GGGAGTGGGGCTGGGTTGGACGGGGAAGGTTTTTCCGAAGGGGTTCTGGCGGCGAAGGGCGAGAAAGTGTCGCAGCGCGGAACAGAATTTGTAGTGGAAACGGTCGTCCAGCCGGCTAAGGGCGGCGAGAATGACTGCGTGCGGGTCTGCGGCGTGGGCGTTGGCGACGTGAAAGACGTGTTGGTTGAAGCGGTCGGGATCGGCGCAGGGGGTGTTGGCGGGCGAGGCGGCGTGGCAGTCGTAGACGGCGCGTTCCATGAGGACGGTGCGCATGGCGCGCCATTTTGCGATGGCCATTTCGTCAACCAGGTGGCGCTCGGCGAAGTTGCGGGGGGCCATTTCGGTCCGCGCCTGCTGGACGACTTCGAGAAGGTAGATCTCCCGTTCGACTTTGATGGCGGCGTACCGGAGGTCTGTTTCGTGCGGGAGTTCGGTTTCGTTTTCCATAGAGCTTCCTCATGCTGAAGGTGGCATGGGAGACAAGCAGGAACGGCGGGCCAGGCTATGTTGGGAGGCTGTAAGTTATTGAAACGGTTCAGGCGGGATGGCGAAAATCTTTTCGCTCGGGATGTGAAGGATAGTTTGAGCGTTGGGTTAGCGGGTCAGAGTAGCGTCTTCGAGCGCTTGTGTAACGAAGGAGTTGAGGCTGATTCCGCGACGTTTGGCTGCTACGTTTGTGCGTTTGTGGAGGTCGGGCGAGATGCGGACGGGAAACTTGCCGGAGAAGGGCTTGTCGGGAGATTCCCCACGGGAGGCGCAGAAGGCGAGGTAGTCTTCGACGGAAGCGGTCATAGCCTTTTTTAGTTCGTTGACGGAGCGTCCCTGGAAGGTGACGACATCGCGAATGTTGATGATTTCACCGTGGATGATACCGGCTTCTTCGTCGAGGGTCACCTTTGCTTCGTAGCTTTTGTAGGTCATTGTTTCGTCTCCGGTTTGAAGCCCGCTTCGCGCAGGAAGCGCTGCATGAACACCACGGCTCCGCGATCAGTTTCCTTTCGTGGGTGTGGCCGATGAAAGACAGGACGGACATCATTGAATGTGATCCGAACCCCGGAGCCACTGCCCTCAGAGAGTTCCCGCCGAAAACTACCAGCATCGATTCGATGTCGGCCCAAGGGATGTTGCTCTCTTTCTCAAAGATGGCGGCTAAGGTTCGGTGATGCCTACGCACGCCGTTACGGTATCACAATGTGTTACTGGAAGGGGTGTTCGGGAAGGTGGGATTTTGGTGCCCGGTGTCATGGTGGTTGGTTTCGGGTCGGAAGGGCCTCCCTAATGAAAAATTCTGTACATCCCGGTCAAATAGTCCGGTACGATTGCCTGGAGCCGCTGGGACTTTCGGTCACGGCTGGCGCAAAGGTTGCTGGCGTCACGCGCCAGGCGCTCAACAATATTGTCAAGGGAAAGTCGGGGATCAGCCCGGAGATGGCTATCCGGCTGACGAAAGCGTTCGGCAGCACGGAAGAAACGGGGTTGCGGATGCAGCTTGCATATGACGTTGCCGCCGCCCGGAAAGATGAGGGCAAGATCCATGTGGAGCGCCAACGCGCGCCGCAGGAGTTACACGGCTAAGGACGTCCGGGAAGAACAGTTCTCACCCTATGGGCGAGATGCGGAGCAGTTGTTCTACGGTACCGTCGCGGCGGGGAAGTGCCGGAGTTCAGGGGGCGATAGAAACGGATTTTCGATCCGGACTCCGCGGATGACTTGTCCGTGCTGTAAATCTTCAGTGATTAACCGGGCGCATTCGCCTTCTATCGCGGCACTCACAATCAACGAGTCCCACCAGGACAGCTTTTCTGTGGCGTGGATGGAGAGCGCGGTCTCCAGAAGGCTTCGACTGGACTCAACCCGAATGAGAGGCTGAACCAGAGTTTCGTACAAACGGCCGACGTCTGCCGGGGTGAGCGGCTTTGCCGACTTGCGAAGAAGAAAGTTGACCCACTCGTGAACCACCTGAAAACTAACACGGCCTGTGCCGGTGGAACGGGCATCGAGGACGACCGCTACCGCGAGCATGTGTTTCCGTGGGTCGGCCCGGTCAACTGCGTAGATCAGGACATTTGAATCCAGCAAGAGCCTATCGGGCATTTAGCTCTTCGCGACCAGGCCGGGGGCCAGCCTCGAAATACGTCATCTGATCGAGAAGTTTCTCGATATCGTTTGGCGTCGGATTGGTCTCCTGGGAGTATTGAGCAAGCCAAAGTCGAAATTCGTGATTGAGAGTCGTTTTGCGGGCTTCAGCCTTGCTCCGCGCACGGTCAATCAGCTCGGGGTCGGCGCTTAAGGTAAGGTTTCGGAGAGCCATCCCTTTCAGTGTACCCGATGTTTTTCGTGCGCACGACTTTTTTCGTGGGCACGACTTTTTTCGTGCGCACGACTATTGAGCGCTCCGTTTGCGGGGCCAGCTGGCGCAAGAGGCGGGTTGCCAACCCGCCGCAGGTTACCAACCTGCCCCACATCCGTGACTACGGTAGTTGTGAAAATGCTCTGGTTGCCAGGCTGGCCACATCCGGGACTTTACCAGACGTGGGCGGCGACGAGTTCCGGCTGGGCGGGGGTGTTGCCGATGACTCTGGCGTGGAGCACCAGCTGCATCTTCTTTTTCTCCCAGCCGGGGGGGAGCTTGCTGAGGATTGCGCTAAATTCGGTCGGTTCCGCCAGGGGGCGGCCAGCGGCTTCGGTTCCAAACTGTTTGATGCCGGCTGAGACGATGAGCAGACCTCCCGTTGGGGAGTTCGGAATTCTGGAGATCAGACAGTAGTCTTCGGGGGTTGAGCCAGCGTCTTTAGAGGGAACCGTCCAGGTGCGGTGCCCGGGGTCCTGCGTGTCCTCAATCACCGGCACATGTTCCGGAGTGAATATGAAGCGAAAGCACCAGCTCTGGCTCAGTTCGTTGGCCCAGCGGTTCGACAGAGAACCGATGAGGTAGGTGGGCGAGTGGCGAAGGTCGGCAAACGGGATGCTGCTGGCGAGCAGAACCCGCACGTTGTGGCCGCGCCGCGCCCGCATCTGGCTGATTTCGTTACCGGCCACCATGTCTCCAAACCCGATGAATTGGTTCTCCACCGCAACAATGTCGGAGCCGTCGAGTTCCTTCGAACCCAGGACGAGGGGCCGCTGCATGGGATACGGGGTGGCCGGGAGTCGCTTTTCGTTCAGAAGCGCGGCCCGGTGCGAGGGCATGTAGACGATGGGGTGCCCCACTCCGATGAGGAGAGGCGCGGGCGAATTCAGAACGGGAGCCCAAAACGCCTCGAAATCGGGATTCTTCGGAGCGCCGCCGCCCCATCGCCATGCGGCGAGGGCACCCGCAGTAAGGATGAGGAGGCAGACGGCAGCCAGATACCAGCGGCGAGGCACTGGTTTGGTCGGAACGGGTGTTGGAACGGGTGATGGCTCGACAACGACAGTCACCAGAGAACCGGAGTCTTTGCGGGAGACGGCAAACCGAAACTCCGGCAGGTAGGAGCCGAGCGGTAACTCGATGACCAGCGGAGCGCTGGCCCCAGCGGCAGAAGCGTAATACTGGGTGAGCCGTTTCCGGACCTCGCGGGCACCGACGCGGACGATGGTATCTTGCCCGAGGTCCGAATCCGGGTGGCGACCGAAGACCTCGACCGCCAACGACCGTTCCTTTAGTGCGCCAATATCGCCCGCAAGGGCCCTGCTGCATACGAATTCGAGGAACTGTTGGCAGCGCCTGGACCCGTGAAAAGACGGGCTGGCAAGGACGGCGCGCAGCTGCGCCTGCACGGCTTCCCGGTCGGGGACCTGGGAGCCCCCGGAGAGCTCTTCCGGTAATGTGGTGACGGCCTTACTCATTTGAAGCCCCAGCGAAGCGATGCTGCCATTCTGCCCGGCGATGCCACAGATGCGCCCATCGCAAGCCTAAGTCGTTAATTTGATTGAGTCATACACCGTGAAAAACCGTATAACCCATTGCTCCTCATGCTCACATTGTATATGCTTATTCCACACCACTTGCAAGGTGATCGTGTGCTCTCGCACCTTTAGTCGCCTCAGTGTATTTCAGGGAAGATCTGTAAGGAGAACTATTTTAATGAAGAAAATTATGGCCATCGCCGTTGCATTGTTTGCAATGGCAGGTTCCGGCCTGGCGCAAAACGCGGCAGGTACGTTAACGGGCGTCGTTCAGGATGCCTCGGGATCGTCCGTCCCGGGTGCCACAGTAACTGTGGAAAACACCGCGACCAACGTCAAACAAAAGACACCCACGAATGGGGAAGGGCGTTTCTATCAGCGCTACGTCCAACCGGGCACCTACTCGGTAACAGTCGAAAAGGCGGGTTTCCAGAAGTCCGTTACCTCGGGAATCAACATCGCCGTCGAACAAACCGTCAGCCTCACCATCGCTATGAAGATCGGCGATGTGGCGACAACCGTTGAAGTGGCCGCGAACAGCGCCCAGCTTTCGACGGAATCATCAACGGTCACATCAACCATCGGGTCGAAGCAGATTCTGGATCTGCCGATTCAGGGACGCAATGTCCTGAACCTGGCGGGTCTTGTCCCCGGCGTCATCACCGGCGGCGGTTCGACACCCTGGATCAGTGGCGGTCGGAACAACTATAACGATGTCACTATCGACGGGACGTCGGTTATCGTCCCGGAAAACAACGTGAGCAATCTGCAGGTCGGCTACGTCCCGATTGAAGACAGCGTGGCGGAAGTCTCCATTGTGACGAACTCGCTGGCGGCGGAATATGGACGCACGGGTGGCGGCACCATTAACATTGCTACGCGAGGCGGGTCAAACCAGCTCCATTTCACGGCGTTTGAGTTCAATCGGAACAACATTTTCAATGCGAACTCGTACGCCAACATTCGCGCGAATGCACCCCGCAACGTGGTGCGCTACAACCAGTTCGGCGGCAGCATTGGCGGGCCGATCTACATTCCGAAGCTGTATGATGGCCGCTCCCGGACATTCTTCTTCTTCAGCGAACAGAGTACGCGGCAGCC
The DNA here is from genome assembly GCA_010084195.1 of Terriglobia bacterium. Classification (GTDB taxonomy): domain Bacteria; phylum Acidobacteriota; class Terriglobia; order Bryobacterales; family Bryobacteraceae; genus BOG-234. The sequence continues at coordinate 8,361 of RGPS01000160.1, read as the reverse complement.
GAATGGCCAGTCGCCGGTTCTGAGCGTCCCGACACAGGCGATGCGCGACGGTAACTTCACGGGCTGGACGAATGGTGCCGGCAATGGGATTGGCCAGGCGGTAACGATCTATGATCCGGCCACTTCCGCTACCAATTCAGCCTGTCCCTCCTCCACCCCGCTTTGCTTCCGGCAGCCGTTTGCGAACAACATCATTCCGCCCAGCCGGATTGATCCGGTTGCGAAGAAGCTGATGTCGTACTGGCCGCTGCCCAACAGCCCGGCATCTGTTACGAACCAGGCTCTGCAGACCAACAACTGGCGCACCACAGGCTCCTCCAGAAGCCCGAATGACCAGTTCGACCTCCGGTTCGACCACAACTTCTCGGACAAACTGCGGGCTTTCGTCCGGCTCTCCAACCAGTCCGGGGAAAATACCAATTTCAACCAGTTCGGCAATGTTGGCACTACGGGAGGCGGGGACGGTCCAACCGTTTATTACAACCGCAACGCAACGCTGAATGTGGTGTATTCCCTAAACCCGACAACGATTCTGAACTTCAACTACGGTGTGGCTCGCGATTCGTCGGTTCGTGTTCCGTTCTCGCAGGGAACGAAGCCCTCCACCATCGGCCTGCCCGGTTTCCTCGACAATGTGGTGGACAACTTTGAATTCCCCCAGGTCAGTGTCAGCGGCAACCAGTCGGGTTACAACCTTGGGTCTGCATCGTTCACGACGCTTTACAACTTCCCGTCCGCGCATGTCTTCCGGGGCGACGTTACGAAGATTCTGGGCAAGCACACACTCAAAGCGGGCGGCACATTTGAGAAGCTGTTCGTCAACTTCACGCAGTTGGGCAGCCCGGCCGGCCAGTTCGCTTTCGGCCAGGGCTTCACGCAGCAGATCGCCAACGCCGGCAACTCTACCACGCAGGGCCTGGGTATGGCGACGTTCCTGCTGGGCCTGCCGAACAATAACGGCAGCGATGTCCAGTTCACCTTTGCAGCGGCGACATCGAGCGCGTATATGGGTGGCTATTTTCAGGATGACTGGAAGATCACTCCGAAGCTCTCCGTGAATCTGGGCCTCCGTTATGACGTGGATACGCCCCGCACGGAACGTTACAATCGCCTGTCTTACTGGGACATCAACGCCGATTCCCCACTCCAGGGTCAATTGGCTTCGAGCGCGGCCTGCCCGAACTGCGGGAACCTGAAGGGTGCGATGCGCTTTGTTGGGACCGCGAATTCCGCGAATGGACGCCGCCAGACGCCGACCGACCTGAACAACTGGGCACCCCGCATTGGCTTTGCGTGGAACGGCCTGGCCCGGACGGTGGTTCGCGGTGCCTACGGTATCCTCTACGCGCCTTCCATGCTACAGGCAGCCGGCACCTCCGGAAGCTCCGGCACAGCCGGCTTCACGGGTGGCTCGGCGCTGAACACCACGCTCGACAACGGCCAGACTTTTGTGGCCAGCCTGAGCAATCCCTTCCCGAACGGCATTGTGAAACCGCAGGGCGCGAAGGAAGGTCCGATCAGCGGTGCCGCTACTGACATTGGTGGTGGCATTGGCGACACCTTCTTCGTGGACTATCGCAACCCGGTTGTCCAGCAGTGGAACCTGAACCTTCAGCGCGAAATCAAGGGTGAATGGATTGTTCAGGTGGGTTACCTGGGCAGCAAGGGCCAGCACCTGCCGGACGGCGAAGGCAACATGACCTACAACCAGTTGCCGACTTCATTCTGGGCGTCACAGGGTACCAATCTGGTGGCCAACGTTCCGAATCCGTTCTTCGGCAAGATCCAGAACCCGACATCGGTGTATTTCCAGCCGACTATCAGCGCCCGTAACCTGCTGACACGGTTCCCGCAGTACGGCAGTGTGAACGGCTTCCGGAAACCCCAGGCGAATTCGATTTACCATTCGTTCATCGCGTCGGTGGAACACCGTTACCGCAACGGTCTGGCAATGCAGATCAGCTTTACGGGCGGCAAGCTGCTGGATGATGCTTCGCAGGTTGTGACGTTCATCGGCCAGGCTGGCAGCAAGCAGGATTTCTACTGCCGGAAGTGCGAGAAGTCGGTATCGTCACAGGACGTGCCGAGTCGGCTCGTCAGCAGTTTCGTATATGACCTTCCGATCGGCAAGGGCCGTAAGCTGCTTGGCGCTATGCCGAAGGGGCTTGATATGGTTGTTGGAGGCTGGCAGATCAACGGGATCAATACCTTCCAGAGGGGTATTCCGTTTGCGATCGGCAACAACGGCAACAGCGCGAACCTTGGTGCCTCCGGCCTCCGCGCCACTGCGACCGGGATTGACCCGTACGTGGGGGGCAACATCGGTGACCGGCTGAATAATTACTTCAACCAGGCCGCGTTTACCAATACTCCGAACTATGCGTTCGGGACGGTTGGCCGCTTCCTGCCCAACGTTCGCCAGGTTGGTACGCATAACCTGGACTTCTCGCTATTCAAGAATTTCCGACCCATCGAGAAGGTCAACATGCAGTTCCGCGCGGAACTGTACAACGCTACGAATACCAATTCGTGGAGCAACCCGAACAACACCATCGGCAATGCCCAGTTCGGCATCGTAACCGGTAAGGGCGGTAACCGCACCGCTCAGATGGCTATCAAGATCATCTACTGATCCTGAAAGTGAACCGACGGCCACCGTCCCCGGCACATTAGCGGGGGATGGTGGCCGTTTTTCTTGATATTGTTACCGAGGTGAGAACTATGACTACATACCGGATCTGCTGGATGGCAGCCGTTCTCAGTGCCACTGTGCTGAACGGCCAGGTACGTCCGCCCAACGCGAATGCCTCCAGCCTTGCAGCGAGTCTTGGAGGAAAGGTGGTGATGGACGACGGGTCCCCGGTGCCGCCACGGGTGGCAGTTCTGCTGTCGTGTGATTCCAAGGCTGTCCCGACGTACACAACGACCACAGGACAGTTTTCCTTTCCGCCCATGAATTCGGCAACGCAGGACTGCCTGGTGCGGGCATCGGTGAAGGGTTACACCTCAGAGGTCGTCAACCTGATGAGTATTCTGGCGTCAGGCAGTGGCAATGTGGGAATCATAAAGCTGCACAAGATAGCTGAATTTAAGGGTGTCACTACCAGCGACACTTCGGCGGCGGCACCGAAGGATGCCGTGAAAGCTTACGAAGCGGGGATGGCGACGGTGAAGAAGGGCAAACCCGAGGCTGCCGGGAAGGACTTCGAAAAAGCTACGGCGATTTATCCCAAATATGCCGATGCCTGGTATCAGCTGGGCCGGGCTCAACTGGCGGCGAAGGCCAATGATGCGGCTGTCGTAGCGCTGAAGAAAGCGATGGAGATTGATCCCCTGCTGGTGGGGCCGCAGGTGCAGCTGGGAGTTCTGGCGGGACAGAGAAAAGACTGGGCGGAATCGGCGCGGCTGCTGGATGCGGCGCTGGAATTGGATCCGGTGGATTATCCGACGGCGTGGTTCCCCGATGCCGTGGCGAACCTGAATCTGGGCAAGTTTGAGCAGGCTGTGAAAGCGGCCCGGGAAGCGGTGAAAGCCGATCCGCAGCATACGGTTCCGAGGGCAGAGTATGTGCTTGGAATGGCGCTGGCTGAGACGAGGGACATGAAAGGTGCGGCGGCAGCGTTGAAGGATTACCTGGCCCATACGCCCTCTACGCCTGATGCCGAACGCGTGAAGGGTATGATTGCGGAGTTTGAGCGGCAGTAAATCGCGGTGGACCATAGTCAGATATTATGACTATAGTCATGATGAAACAAGTGAATGTCTCTGAGTTCAAGGCCGTCTGTTTGAGACTGATGGAAGAAGTGCGGCAGACTGGCGAGCCGATTGAGATTCTGAAGAACGGCAAGCCTTTGGTGGTAGTGACACCTGCGCCCGCTGCGGATCGCAGAAACAGCTTCGGGTGTATGAAGCACACCCTCACTGGTCCCGTGGGTGATTTGCTTTCACCGGTAACCGAGGATAGTGATTGGGAAGTTCTGCGCTAGTGGCGGGGAAATTTCTCATCGATACCCATGTGTGGATTTGGCACGTAATGGGCGATGCGCGACTGGAAGCAGCGCATAAGCGCATCCTTCAGGACCGCAACAACGAGTTCTGGCTGAGTTCCATCAGCATCTGGGAAATCTTGCTACTCCTGGAAAAAAAGAAGTTGAAGGTCAACACTTCACCGTCCGTTTGGCTTGAGCGTGCATTCGAGGCGTTTCCTGTCCGCGAGGCCGCCCTGACTTTTAAGATCGCGGCGCGTTCGCGCGAACTCACCCTACCCCATGCTGACCCGGCAGACCGGTTTATTGCGGCTACCGCTGCTGAGATGAAAATCCCGCTTCTCACTGTTGATGAAAACCTGATCAGTTGCCCCGATATTATTTGCCGATAGGTTAAGGAGTGTGTGGCGCGGCACTGCGTCCCCCGCCCCCGCGGCCCACGGGACTGATCGCGTCCCAGCGGGCGTCGCCCTGGCGGCGATAGTCTTTGGGTAAGGTTTCCCAGGCGGGGCGGGCTATGGCATTCAGGTCGTAGACTACTTTGCCATTGCGTAGTGTTAGTTCACATTCGAGGCGCTTCGTGCCGTTGAGACGGGCACCGTACATGTCGGCGAAACCGAACTTACCCGTGCGGACGTTGAGGACGGCGATATCGGCCGGAGAGCCGACGGAGAGGTTACCCAGAGCTTCCTGACGGATTTCGCGGGCCGGGTTCCAGGTAGCACGGGCGACGACTTCATCCACCGTCAGGCCCATGGCGAGCATTTCGCTCATCAGGTTGAGCATGTCCTTCGTGCCGGAATTCATGCTGGAGGTGTGGAGGTCAGTGGAGATGGAGTCCGGGATGAACTTTTCCTTCACAGCCTGCATGGCAACCGGATAGGCGAGGCTGCCGCCGCCCTGGCCGAGGTCGAAATAGATGCCGCGTTTGCGGCCCTGCTGCATGGCGGGATTCATTTTTCCATCGCGCCCCAGTTCACCACGAAGACCGGATAAGCAGTGGGTGTAGATGTCGCCAGGGCGGAGCTTTGTGCCCAAGAGCTGTTCGAGTGGGCGTTCGGGGCGATTATTACCAAAATCGACCATCACAGGGATGTTGGCTGCGGTGCCGACAGCTACAGCGTTTTCGACCGGGGTCCATTCGGGGCCGGGGAAGTGGGCTGTCTTGATACCGATGATCAGGTCCTTGTACTTCATGGCCATTTCGGTGGCGGGTTTCACTTCCATGTCGGTGAGATCACCCTCGAACTTCCCCTGCCGCATACCGTTGCCGACGATATTCAGGAAAACCAGGATTCGGGTCTTCGAGCGGTCAATCACGCGCTGCTTGAAGTCCTCGAAGTTCCGCCAACCGGAGCAGCCGGCGTCTGCGACGGTTGTGACACCGGTGCGGAAGGTGAAGCCATCGGGGAGGATGCTGAGGTCACCCGCGTAGGAGTTTTTCTCGCCGGTCCCGGTGTAGGAATGGAAGTGAATGTCGATGATGCCGGGGGTGACGAGGAGACCCGCTACATTGACGGTCTTGAAAGCGCGGGCCGGATCGATTTTGGGTTCAACAGCGGCGATTTTGCCGTTGAGGATGGCGACATCGCGGGTGGCGGAGAGATTGCTTTTTGCGTCAATGACATGACCGCCCTGGAGCAGGAGGTCGTATTGAGGGGCCTGTTGAGCCCACGCGGTCAGTGTGAGCGAGAAGACCAGGGCAATGCGGGAGTGCAAGAGCATTTGCCTCGAATTGTATACCCAACCCATGTACTGGCCATGGCGGGCTGCTACTTCAGGGGCTGGGTTCGTTTGAGCGCTGCGGTGTCGAGGACCCAGCGACGAAGGATTTCGTAGCCCCGGTCGGTTGGGGAGAAGCGGCGACCACCCTGGTGTCCGTCTTCCTTGCCGCTTTGCACGTTGAGGGGCTTTCGGAGGAGCTTGCTGTTTTCGACATCGGCTTCGTTGACCCGTTCCATGAGCGTCCGGAAGTTGGTGTAGAGAGCTCGGGAGGTGAGGTAGCCGTTGTCGTCCGCCGGGGAAAGACCCATGGAGGGGACACGGCCGGAAACTCCGTGGCAACCGAGGCAGGCGAATTCATCTTCACGGTTCGTCCGGCTGAGTTCCGGGGCAAACCACATGCGGAAGTAGTCGAAATTGGTCTTCCACTCAGGGGACAGGGCCTGGACCTCGGGGATGTCGGGTTCAGCATAGGCGGGCCGGACCTTCGCCAGAACCGGGCGGATTCGGGGGTGAGTGTTGACTCTGGGGTCGGCAGCTAACGCCAATGCAGTGTTGCGGAGGCGGGCATCGATCTTCGTATTGGTGAGTTGCGCCAGGTAGAGCGCGACGCTGCGTTCGCGCAGTTCAGCCAGCTTGTCAGGTGTGCCGGATTTAGCGGCACGGACTTCCGGCAGGGGGGTCTCGTGGGTCAGCATCCATTTGATGCTGGGGAGCCAGAGCATCTCGTCCATGGGGGTGGGGAACGACTTCGGGAAACGGTCGAGAAGCGCCTTGTTTTGCAGGTCGGGATTGTTGTGGACGATCTGGCCGAGGCTGCGGGCGAGGTACCAGTCGGGGGAATCCTTGTCCATTTGGAGGAGGGGGCGTGTATTCTCTTGCAGCTTGCCGCGTTCCGGCGGGAAGGCTGGAACCAGGAGACCGAAGAAGGTCTGCTGCTGTTCGTCGGTTTTGGGGAGATTCCAGCGGGCGCGGGAGAAGAGCTTGACGAGGCCGCCGGCGAGCTCCGCGCGGCGTTCCTGTTCCTGCGCACCGCGCTGGATCTGAGCGATGAGGGGTTCCACGAATTCCTGAGTTGCGGGCAAAGCGATAACGCGGGGATCGGAGAGCGAGGTCGCGGCCAGCGTGCGAAGGTTTTCAGGTCCCTGACTGGAGTAGTGGAGGATTTTCTGCTGCAGGGGGTCCCAGGTAGCGTTGGCAGAGGCTTCCACGGCGAGACGGACGGCGTTTTCGTCTTTCGCAGCTTCAGCATCGTTCCAGTAGCTGAGGAGAGCCTTGCCGACCATTTCGGCAGATTTGGGCGTGACATAGCCCATCTGGCCTGGGCCGCCATCACCCCCCGCCATGCTGTAGTAGGTGGCGGCGACTTTGGAAACACGGGCATTGAGGAGCTTGCTGTTTCCGGCTTCCACCCGCTTCGTGATGGTCTCGAAAAGTTGGTTGAGTTCGAGGTACTGGTGTTCGCGGCTGCCGTTGGCGCGCTGGCCGTTGGCGATGAAAAGGGCTTCGGTCTGGAAGCGTTTCGCCGTTTCGGCAAGGGCGGAGGTTTCGGGTTGTTCCAGAGTGGTGAGGAAGGCCTGGTTGATCGCTTTGCGGACCGGCGGATTCCAGATCCACCAGTTCCAGGCGGCTCGGGAAGCCCAGGCCCGGACGGCGGGACTCGGGTCCCGGTTCATCATGTGGTCGAGCGTGGCACCCAGACGAGGGAAGCCGACGGCTGAGCGGGAAAGGACTCCATCGGCACGCATGATGAGAGCTCCCGCGATGGCTTCGCGGGTAAGATCGTCTGCGGTGGCATAGGTGGCGAAAAGGTGATCCCAGCCTTTGTCGTCAAGCAGGGTCTGGCGCATGCCCCAGCGGGCAGCTTCGCGCACCATTTTAACGGGGTCGCCGAGACCTTTGATCTGGGCGATGATGCCGAGTTCGTTGTGAAGCCCGCCGAGTGCGATTTGTGCCCAGTAGCGGACCTGCGGGGAAGCGTGCGTGGCACCGGATAAAACGAGATCTATGAACTGGCCGTCGTTGGTTCCGAGGCCAAGCTGAGCCATCTCACGGAACCGGGCGATGGTGTCGGAAAGCGACTCGGCGGGGCGTGGTTCAAAGTCGGCGCGTACAGGGAGCGCGGGCGTTTCGGGGTAGAGGCGGGAGAGCGCGTGGATGGCGTAGGCGGTAGTCACGAAGCCGGTGAGCGCGTTGTGATTCCAGCGTCCATAGGGGTCCTGCTGTTTGAGGAGGGCCTCGACACCACGTTTGACGGCGGGATCTTTGTCGGTGAGGCCAAGGGACTGAAACGCAGTGAGGGCAAGGGCGGTGGGGGCCGGGTCGGTGTCGGCCGGATCTGTGGAACCTGCCGGATTGAAGCCCCACGCGCCGTCAGGCTTCTGCAATTCGCGGAGGCGTTTGGCATCGGCTGCAATCTGCGTCTGGGCACGGTCCCAGAGCGATTTGGCGGCATCGGATTCAGCGCGAAGGATGACGTAGTCCGGGGGGAACACGTCCTGGAAGAAGAGGATTCGGTTGGAGAAATCGTCGCTGTAACGGGGCGTGACTTTGAAGAGCTTTTCGGCCTTTTCTTCGAGGGCGGCGAGGTATTTTTCGTCATGAGTACGGTCATAGGCGGTGCGGAGAACACGCCCGGCGAAGCGGTAGACCA
>RGPS01000159.1 GCA_010084195.1 Terriglobia bacterium | reverse complement strand
CTCCGCCAGCAGCGAAGTCGTCGACCCCTCCGTAATCAGCGTCCCGCCCTCCGCAACAAACTTCTCCAGTTCCATCAGGCCCTCCATCCCCATCCCGCCCCGAATATCATCACTCGAATCCAGCAGCCCCAAATGAGGTGTCAACGCGCTCGTCTTGTAAGGAATCGGCTCCGTCCCGTTCATCGGAATCCCCGCCAGCATTGATGCCGACGTTCCCCCCACATGCGGGAACAGAATCACGTCATACTGAGCCCGCAAATTCCCCTCGCGCAACTTCTTGTCCGCAAAGTATTTGTAAGGCACTCCATATGTATCCAGAGCCGCTCGAACCCAACCCTCATCCTGCGTCCGCGACCACGAATGCACATACCCGATCCGCGGCAGCTTCATCTCATGCGTCTTCACCGTCGGCATCGCCGCAACCGCCGTCCCCGAAAGCCCCAGATCCTTTAACGAAGTCTCCAGCACGCCCCGCTGCGCCCCCGGAATCACCAAAGCCCCGGCCCGAAGCTTCTTTCCACCCAGCTCGAAATCCTCTTCCGCCACCAGCATCTTCACGTCTTTATGCTTGTACCGGAACGTCATCAAAGCGTTGTCACTTGTATGCTCCACCACCAGCGTCGCCCCCGCACCATCCACCCCGCCCCCGGCCTTCACATCCTTCGTCAACAAGGTCAACTGCTGATCCAGCACCGCTTTGCTTGTCACCGGAGTTACTTTCACGTTCCGCATGTACTGCATCGTCCACCCGGTATCGTCATAGGGCCGCGGATTCTGCACCGGATAATTCTGCACGCTGAAATACATATCGGCCATAGTCCGATAAGGCTGGTCCGCCCGGATAATCCAGTCACCCGCCGCCACTTCCAGATCCCCCGCCTTAAACGCCGCATTCGCCGCATGGACTTCCAAGCCCTGGCGCCGCAAATCGTTCAGCATGTCCGCCGCATCCGCCTTCCGCCGCTGCGTCGCCGGAACATGCCACGCATACACCGGACCTTCCTTGCCCTTATCAATCGACCTCTTCGCCTTCATCCAGTAATTCTCCAGATAAAGCTCCCGGTCCTTGCCCACCTTGTTGATCGCCAGCAACAACGCTGACTCCTGAATGTTCGTGTTATTCCGGGGTCCCCACTTAATCGAAGGCAGCGGCGGATTCGGCCTGTACCACTCCCGACTCGTCGCCGTCGCCCCTAACTGCAGATTCTCCACCACATCCGGACCATAACTCTGCACCTCATAGAACCGCCCAAACGAGTTATGCGTCGTCGCAATCCAAAGCAGATAATTCGGCACCCAGCCGTCGTAGAATCCATACGTCCACACGCCCGGCACATTCCGCTTGGCCATCTCCATAACTTCCGTCTCGGCCAGCATCCACCACTCATTCACCGCAATTGGATCCAGCGAATTGTTATACGGCCCCGTCCCCGTCGACACATACAAATACGACTGCGCCTCATGCAAATCATGCCCCACCGTCGGATGCCACTCCACCATGGCGCGCGTAATATTCTTCGTCAGCGCCAGATACTGCCCCATCCCGTCCCGGTTATTGTCATGCTGCACATACTTACCCCAATACATCAAAGGAGGACGAGGCTTCCCCGTCTTCTTCCCGTAGTAATAGGTATCGACGGCCTTCTCCCGACCATCAACTTCAATCACCGGAGTCAGGAAAGTAATCACATTACTGCGGATCTGCCGGATGAACGGACTCTCCTCCACAATCAGCCGGTAAGCCAGCTCAATCAGCATCTCCGGCCCGCCCGTCTCCGGAGAATGAATCCCGCTCAAAGCCCAGTAAAGCGGCTTGGCAGTATGAATCAACTCCCGAGCCTGAGCCTCCGTCAAATTCCGGGGATCCCCCAGCTTCGCGAGCGACTCTTTGTATTTATCCAGATCCCGGATCGTAGCCTCATCCGCAATGGCGAGCACCACCAGATCCCGACCCTCTTCCGTCTGGCCCAGCTTCCAGAACTTAGCCCGGGGCGAGGCCTTGCCGAGAGCTTCGTAGTACCGCTGGATATCGGCAGCATAAGTAAGCTCCCCAGGCGTCCCCGGAATCCGCCCAAAGAACTTCAAAGGAGAAGGAACCGTGTCCGATGCCGGCATATGGTCCACAAGTTCAGAAGTAATGCGAGGGTCCTGCAAATACTGCTTAATGAGCCTCCCATACTCCTCATCCATCTTCTGAGGCCCCGGAGCCGCCGGAGCGGCAGCAACGGCGCCTTTAGCTTTCGGTTTAGCCGGAGCCTTCCCCTTCCGGGCCTGACCCCAAAGCCCACTGCCCACAACGAAAACCAGGGCAATCAAGCCCAACATCTTAGCGTTCCTCATGCAAGCTCCAGAGCGGCCAGCCGCCGCCTATCCATCTAGCCTCGCACGACGGAGTGCAATTTACTTCAGGGATCTTCCAGCCAGCTCACGATGCCGCCGAACCCCCCGCAAAAATGTAGGTGTGGGCTTTGACGAACACCCGCGAATCTCCGCCGCCCGCTTCAGTAAAGCATTTAAAAGTAAGTACATCAATCGGTAAACGAACATCCAGCCGAGACCTGGTGAGCTTTCTCTTCGCCACAGTACGACCATATGGCAGGTGCATCATGACAGCAACAAAAATGCTGCTAAGATGACCACATGCGCACAACCGTCACTCTCGATCCCGATGTCGAAGCGCTGATCAAGCAGGCAATGCGGGAGCGTGGTGTGTCTTTCAAGGAAACCCTGAACTCCGGTCTCCGCACAGCCCTCAGCCAGCCTGCAACGAAAAAGCGATTCCACCAGCAAACCTTCTCCCTCGGTTCCGAGCAGCACTTCCGTTGGGACAAGGCCCTGGCCGCAGCCGACGCCATCGAAGACGAAGAGCTCACCCGCAAATTGATGCTCCGCAAATGATCGTCGTCGACGCCAATCTCCTCATCTACGCCGTAAACGTGGACGCGCCCCTCCATCACAAATCAAAGGTCTGGTTGCAATCCGTACTCTCCGGAACCGAAACAGTAGGCTTTTCCTGGGTAGTCCTCTTGGCCTTTCTCCGACTCACCACCCGGCCCGGGATCTTCGCGAAGCCTCTCACTGTCGAAGTCGCTTTGGATATCGTCGATGCCTGGCTGAACCAACCATCTGCCGTCACGGTGTCGCCCGGCGCTCGTCACGCACGAATCCTGCGTGACCTCCTCCAGCCCCTCGGAACGGGCGGGAACTTAACTTCCGACGCACATCTGGCGGCGCTCGCCCTTGAACACGGAGCCGAACTCTGCTCCTGCGACTCGGATTTCGCACGCTTCCCCCGACTCCGCTGGCGCAATCCACTGCTGCAAATCACCTGACAGCAAGCGTCGGGATAAACCGGTGTGTAGTCGGGGATGAAAGAGCCCCACAACAAAGGGAGCAGCGAACCAGACTCTAAGCGGACTTCATGCTCTTCAAAAACCGCACATAACGCTGAATCCGGTCCCCAAAGAGCCCGAGCGTCAAACTAACATAGACCACCGCACCAAACACCGTATCTACCGTCAGACGAACCCACGGTGCAGCCATCGGCCACTCCCCCGTCATGTAGTGGTTCAGGCCGAAAATCGCGCCACACATCACTACTGTCCCGAATAGAGCAGGCACCACCACGCCCAACACCGCACCCACCGAAAGTCCCACCGTCCGCAGCAACTTCACCACCAGCGGAGCCACCGTCAAAGGTGCCAAAGCCGCCCACGCCGCCGCCACGCCAGTCGTCCCAAACCAAGTCGCCGCCGTCGCAAAAGCTGCGGGCATCAGGAAAAAGTTGAAAAGCGACATCCGCATCGTGAAGCTCATCAGCCTCTGCGAATTCAAAACCTGTTCCGTCAGCGTCCCCACCGTACGAATGATCATGAAAATTGCCAGCCACCGCAAAGGCCCCGTGGCTCCGGTCCAGTTCGGGCCGAAAATTACCAGCACCGCAGAATCGGCCACCATACAGAGCCCGCCCATCAGCGGCATCACGATCAGGCTCAGGATCTCCAGCAGCATCAGGTAGTAACGCCGCACTTCCGCGTGGTCAGTCTGCACACGGGCAAACAGGGGAGAGGCCGTGCGCATCAACAAAGTAGATACTTTTTCCGCTGGCGCACTCGCCAGGTTCATCGCCGTTCGGTACACCCCCAGCGAGGAACTCCCCAGCATCCGGCCCACCACGATGCCATCGGAAAACGCATACAACGAAGCCGATATCCGCCCAATTGCCGATTGCCGCCCCAATCGCACCGGGGCTTTGATCTCCTGCCAGTTCGGCCAGGCAAAGCCCACATGCTTCCACGAACAAACCAGAATCGTCGCGGTAAGTTTCCCGCAGGCCATGCCCGCAAACAGCGCCCAATAGCCCCACCCAAGGATGGCCGTCACCATCGTCACCACAGCCTGCACCATCACCAGCGCCGCCTCTGCCAGTGACAACCGGCGGTAATCCATATCCCGCCCCATCAACCCCATGGGCACGGCTTCGAACCCCGTCAGCAGCAAATTCACGTTATTCGCCAGAAACAGATTTACCGCATCCGTGTGGTAAAAAGCCGCCAGAGACGGCGATACCGCACACGCAACAATGAAGACCAGAACAGACAGCGAAATCGAAAACGTATGCAGTTGCGCCAGAACCCTGTCGGAAAGTTCCGGCATATTCAGCACCGCACCGGCAACCCCGAATTCAGCCGCGACGTTCGAGACCACGTACAAAACACCCGCCATTTCGCCTATGCCGTAATCGGCTTTCGTCAGATGGCGGACCACCACCAGCAAGGAACCCCAGGTGAGCAGCTGCGTCGCCAGCTTGGCACCAACAGTCCAGGCCAGGCCCCCTGCTACCTGCCGGTCGAGCGCGCGCCGGTCATGGGCACCGCCCTCCGGGGCCGCACCCCCGGTCAGATCTCGCCCAGACTCCTGCTGCTGAGACTCCATTTATTAAGTGCGTGGCTCCGAGTCTCCATCATAGCTACCCGGAATCCTTCATCCGGCGCACCTCCGGTTCCCGCTACAATAGAGTTTCCGTGGAAAAAACCTTCTACATCGAGACCTTCGGGTGCCAGATGAACGCACATGACTCCGAAAAGGTAGTCGGCACGCTGATCAATACCGGCTACTCTCAGGTCGAGACCCCCGAAGCTGCCAACTACATCTTCTACAACACCTGCAGCATCCGCGACAAAGCGGAGCAAAAGGTCTTTAACCGCCTCCAGCACCTGAAGAATTCGGGAAAGAACAAGGTCATTGCCCTCCTGGGCTGCGTCGCCCAGCAGGAAGGCGAGAAAATCTTCGATCGTGCCCCCCACGTGAACATGGTCGTCGGCTCCGCCAGCTACACCAAACTTCCCGAACTCCTCGTCCAGATCGAGTCCGGCATGAAGCGCGTCACCGGTCTCAGCCTCGACACCACCGAGACCTTCGACACCCCCTTCACCCGCCGCGACAACCCGCACCGCGCCTACATCACCATCATTGAAGGCTGCGACAAGAACTGCTCCTATTGCGTCGTCCCCTTCACCCGAGGCCCCGAACGCAGCCGCACCAGCGAAAGCGTCCTCGAAGAAGCCCGTCGCGTCGCCGGTCTCGGCTACACCGAAATCCAGCTCCTCGGCCAGAACGTCAACAGCTATCGCGACCCCTCCCCCGCCGGTTGGGATTTCTCCCCCCTCCTCGACGCCGTCGGCAAAGTTCCCGGCATCCGCCGCGTCCGCTTCATGACCTCGCACCCCCGCGATTTCGTCAAATCCATCATCGACGTCATCGACGAGAACCCCAACCTCTGTAACCACGTCCACCTGCCCGTCCAGTCCGGCTCCACCAACGTTCTGGCCGGCATGCAGCGCTCTTACTCCCGCGACGAATACATGCGCCGCATCGACTGGATGCGCAATTCGAAACGCGACATCTCCATCACCACCGACATCATCGTCGGCTTCCCCGGCGAAACCGAGCAGGACTTCCAGGACACCCTCAACCTTCTCGCCGACGTCCAGTACGAATCCCTCTTCGCCTTCAAATACTCCCAGCGCCCCAACACCTCCGCGCTCAGTCTCGGCGACCACATCCCCGAAGAGGAAAAAACCCGGCGCATCATGATCCTTCAGGAGCATCAGCGAGCCATCCAGATCCGCCGCAATGCCGACCGCATCGGCCGCGTCGAAGAAGTCCACGTCGAAGGCCGCCATACTTCCCTGAATCAGTGGATCGGTCGCACCTCCCAAAACCAAACCCTCAACTTCTCCGGTCGCGACACCGACGCCCTCCTCGGCGATTACGTCCCCGTCCGCGTAACCCGCGCCGGCCCCAACTCCCTCGTTGGCGAAGCAGTTACGCAGTAGGGCTTTCGCTGCCTGTGCTGTAATAAAACTATGGAAATCGAGATGAAGATCCGCGGGTTGATGATGGATCCCGTCACAAGCATGCCCATCGTCATCCTCAAAGATGGCGGCTCTAACGTTCTGCCCATCTGGGTTGGCGTTTACGAAGCAAATGCAATTGCCCTGGAGATCGAAAAGGTCTCCACCCCGCGTCCCATGACGCATGACCTCATCCGCAACCTTCTGGTCGGCTTCGGTGCCGGCATCCGTAAGGTGGTGGTCAACGAACTCAAAGACGATACCTTCTTCGCCGTCATTTGGGTGGAACGCAACGGAGAACTCATGTCCGTCGATTCCCGCCCCAGCGACGCCCTGGCTCTCGCCCTTCGCCTCGATTGCCCCATCTATGTCGATGAATCCGTGCTGAAGTCTGCGAAAACCACCTCAGCCATGTCCGACAAACTCAACACCAACGCCGAACTCCGCCGCTACCTCGAAAGCCTGGGCGACGAAGACCTCGGCCGTTACAAGATGTAAAGCCGTTCGCCGGAATGGGTGGCCCCACCCAAATCTGCGTCGCCCTGCGCATCCTGCCTGCCCCGATACCGCACAGCTCTACCGAACCGCGACCGTCAGGGAGCGGCCAGATCAGCTATCCGGCACCATGACTTCCTGCGCAGTATCCCCCGCCATCCCGCGTGCACTCAAGCCGTACAGCAACAGTTGGGAACAATGACCCAACTGTCAGCCCCCCGGATGCACCATGCGACTCTTCGCCCGAACACTCCCCTTACTCCTGCTCGCCACATCCGCTTTCGTCGGCTCCGCTGGTCCCCCCAACATCCTTGACACTCAGAACTTCTCCCAACCCCTCACCGACGAACAACTCCACTCCATCGGACAAAGCTATGCCGATGCCGCGCTCGGTCCCGAGCCCGGAACATTCCTGCTGGGTGGCCTGAGTCTCGCCGCTCTCCTCTGGGGCTTCCGCCGCAGAATCCGCGCTTCTGCTTTGCCCGAAGTTTTTACTTCGCCGATCTTTATTTGGCCAAAGAAAAGTTGATCTGAATCGTCGTCACCACTTCCACCGGCTCCCCGTTCAGCAACGTCGGCTTGTACTGCCACTGCTTCACCGCCTCAATCGCCGCATCCGTGAACTCCCGTGGCACCGTCGTGTCCTGAACGCTGATGGAAGTGGGAACTCCCTCGCCCGAAATCACCACATTCAGCAGCACCACCGCCTCCAGCCCCTGCGCCTTCATAGGCACCGGATACGTCGGCGCGACCTTTTTCACCAGGTTCATCTGCTGAACATTTCCCCCCACCCGAATCTGCTTCGGCTGAGCGATCACAGTTCCCGCCATCGCCGCCATCGCCAGTACCCAGATAGCTACTCTCAACGCTTTCGTCATCCCTTGAGAGTATCCGATTCTTCATCTCTATAAACTGCCCTCTGGCACCTCTTCTCGCAGTCCACCTTGAATTCACCCCACCAGCCCTGTTAGAATGCGACTGCAATCGTCCTTGCATATTACGCAAGCTGTTTCTAAGCAATAATGGAGTTCGGCTCAAACATGTCAAAGAAGACCACCGTAGGCATTGCTCATTCAGACGCCGATCTCGGCAAGCCCGGCCAGTACACCCGCGAACAGCTCAACCTCGTCAAGGAAATGATCCGCTCTGTCGCCGATCAGACCATGGGCGGCATGCACAAGATCGTCAAGAAGGGCGACAAGGTCTTAATCAAGATCAACACCGTCATCCCCATTGACCCCAATGAGGGCTTCACCACCGACCCCCGCATGCTCGAAGCCCTCATCGAGCTCGTCCAGGAACAGGAACCCTCGCGCATCCAGATCGGCGAACGCTGCGCCATGGGCGGCGACACCAAAAACGCCATGGACGTCTGCGGCATCACCGCCGTCGCCGAGCGCACCGGCGTCGAACTCTGCCCCTTCGATAACGTGCCCTTCGACATGTTCAAAATCGACCGGCCCATCAGCTTCAACGAATTCCCCGTCCCCCGCCCCGTCACCGAAGCCGACGTCTACATCGGCCTCCCCAAAATGAAGGTCCACCTCCACACCACCTTCACCGGCGCCATGAAACTCCAGTTCGGCAACCTCCCCGACTACGACTGGATGGTCCGCTGCCACAAAGACGACATCTACCAGAAGATCTGCAACCTCACCCTCGCCGCCAAACCCACCTGGTTCATCATGGACTCGCTCTACGCCTGCCAGGGGAACGGCCCCTTCAGCGCCTACCGCGACGACCTCATCAAGGACTTCAACACCATGTGCGGCGGCCCTGATCCCGTCGCCGTCGATACCATCTGTGAAGCCCTCATGGACTGGGACTACCCCGGTACCAACGTCCCCTCCACCATCCTCGGCGCGGCCGACGGCCTCGGCACCAACGATATGGACGAGATCGAACTCACCGGCGCACCTCTCGATAAGGTGAAACGCCGCTTCCGCCGCCAGAACAACACTCTCCAGGGTTCCTTCAAGAACGTCAATGTCGTCATGGGCTCCACCTGCGAAGCCGGCTGCAAAGCCATCCTCCGCATCCAGCTCGACCAGGCCAAAGCCGCCGGCACCCTCGACAACCTCAAGCGCCCCGTCCACATCTTCACCGGCCTCCAGTTCGAAGAAATCAAGCCCGTAGACGGCGACGTCATCCTCTTCGGCGATTGCGCCAAACCCCTCCTCGAACGTTTCCCCGATGCCAAATACTGGGGCAGCACCGAGGAACACCCCAACTGCACCCCCATCTGGGCCAACATCCCTTCCCGCTCCATCGCCAACTACCTGCAGAAACTTACGGAGATCTCGAGCTAAACCATGGGCTTTACCGAATCCCACGCCACCCAGGTGCGCAAGGGCATCCTCAAAATCCTCGAGATCAAGGATTCGGACATCCGCATCCTCACCCTCGAACAGTGCCGCGACGCGGCCGACAAAGGTCTCCACGCGGGCGGCGCGTTTTCCGCCATCGTCCCCCTGGTCTCGCTCTACTACGGAGGCTTTCTCGATATCGACGTCGAGAACCCCACCAAACGCGGCCAGGACATGTTCACCCTCAGCAAGGGTCACGCCGTCGCGGCCATGGCGTCCATCTACGCCGAACTCGGCTACTTCGACCGCAGTCTGCTAAAAGGGTCCCGTTCCTACGCCAGCATCCTGAACGGCCACCCCGGCCCCGTCCTCCCCGGCGTCCACATCGCCACCGGCCCCATGGGGCAGGGAATCGCCGTCGCCCAGGGCTTCGCCATCTCCGGCCACACCAGCCCCCGTTTCGATTCCTACGCCCTCTGCGGCGATGGGGAACTCCAGGAAGGCCCCGTCTGGGAAGCCGTCATGTTCGCCGGCCAAAAGAAACTGGACAACTTCTGCGTCATGGTCGATCAAAATAACGGCCAGCTAGACATGGCCAACCGCATGATCTTCCCCACGCCGAACCTCGAAGCCGTCTTCGCGTCGTTCGACTGGAACGTCCACTCCTGCGACGCCACCCAATACTCCTCCGTTTTTGACGCTCTCGACCAGTTCCGCAACGGCGTCCGCAACGGCAAACCCACTGCCATCATTTGCCACACCTCCAAAGGCCACGGCGCCTTCTCTGACTTCCTCAACAAACATAAAGTCACCGGCACCGACGCCCTCATGGCTCAGGAACTCGCCCTCCAGGCCGACCTCCGTGCCGCTCGGGTCGCCGATTTCGACCGCTACGCCCGCAGCTGCCAGCGCAACGCCCACGAAGACCTCCTCAACATCGCCGCACAAATGAACCTCGATGTGGCAGCCGGCTTTGCCCAGCGCGTCGGCCCCGTCCGTACCAAACGTGCCGAACCCCGCAACAAGCAAATCTGTTACGACCCGGCCCAGCTTCCCAAGTTCGACCCGAAGAAAGAATACGCCGCGATGGATGTCGTCACCGCGGCCATGAAAATCTTCGCCCGCGACTCCCGCGTCGTCTCCGTCGATTCCGATCTCGCCACCACCAGCGGCCTCGAAGCCGGCATCGCCGCCGTAGACCAGAAGCGAGCCCTCAACGTCGGCGTCGCCGAAGCCAACATGATGAACCTCGGCGAAGCCTTTGCCGCCCTCGGCTACAACGCCTGGGTCAGCACCTTCTGCCCTTTCTTCGATTGGAAGGTGATGCGCCGCATCGCCGTCGGGCATCAGGAACGCCTCGAAGCTATATCTGCCGGCAATAACGGCGACCCCAACGGCTGGCTCAGCGAAGGCCACGGTCTCGATCTCACCTACCTCGCCACCGCCCCCAACTTCGAAACCCGCACCAACGGCGCCACCCACATGGGCAACGACGACATCACCATCTTCGATGGCATGGCCCATCTGAAGATCATCGATGTCTCCTGCCCCGAACAACTCCTCGGCATCATGAAGTGGATCATGGCCGGCAACCAGGGCATCAACTACGTTCGTGTCATGCGTACGGGCTCTGCGGTCCTCTACCCCGCCGGTTACGAATTCCAGTTCGGCAAAGCTACTACCATCCGGGAATCAGCCACCGACGCAGCCGTCATCATCAGTTCCGGCCGCGGTGTCCACGAAGCCCTCGCCACCGCCACTCTCTGCGCGGAAAAAGGCCTCGGCGTCACCGTCATCGACATGCCCTCCGTCGACGAGGAGTGCCTCCTCAGCCTCTGCGACACGCGCAAACTGGTCATCTTCGCCGAGCAGAACAACGGTTACCTCTGGAGCCGTTTCATCCGCACCACCGCCATGCACCGCAAAGCCTGGGCCGAAACCCTCCGCGTCATCGCCATCAATACCCTCGACGACGCCGGTAACGCCCAGTTCATCCACTCCGGAACCTACGAGGAACTGCTGGATGCCTTCGAGCTTTCCCCCGCGCAGTTAGCGCAGACCATCATCGACCGAGCCGCCTAGAGCCCGCCCATGCCAACCCTCCACGAAGCACAAACCGAAGAACAGAGCCTCACCGGGCGCCACCTCCGCTGGGTCGCCAACAAAGAACTGCTCGGAGCGAACCAATGCTCCTCCTGCGTCATCCGAGTCGAGCCTGGCAATACCGTCAAGCCGGCCCATTCCCACCCCAACGGTGAGGAACTCATCTACATCATCACCGGCTCCGGACGAGTCTGGATCGAAGGCGAAATCTCTCCCGTAAGCGCCGGAAGCATCGTCCTCTTCCCCCAGGGCCACGTCCACATGCTCCAAAACAACGGCACCGAAGAAATGAAAGTAGTCTGCTTCTTCTCCCCCGCCACCGACCTCGACAACTACAAAATGTTCCCCGAAGTCGAGTTCCCGGCTTAGTTAACGCACAGCCCCTGCCGAACCGCGACCGTGAGGGAGCGGCCAGCCCTGGTTATCTCACGCACCGGTTGTACCGTCACCACCAGCGTCACGGGCTGCCAAGGCGCTCGCCTGATTTCTGAGCGGTTGGGCGAACTCGGAACTCAGACCTGTTATTCCCAAGGGGCCTTTGTCTTCAATAACCGTCGCAACGCATCCGTCGCCGGCAGAGGTCGATCAAGGAGCAACTGGAACTCCGCGAACGTACTCTCATCTACAGCAAAGAATGCCTGATCCAGCAGCACATCACCCGCCTGTCGGCGGTATCCCGCCTGATCAATCACATCCGCCTGTTTAGTCTTCGTAACTGAGATGTGCCACAGACTATACCGCGTCCTCGCCTAATTCCCCGAAGGCCGCTCCACCCGCTCAATCACAAAAACCTCCACCTTCGCCCGCCGCAGCTCCAGCTTCAACCCCAGCCGCTCCTCAAAAACCGTAAACATGCTGGCCTTGTCCACTTCAGCAACCGTACCCCAGCCCTCTGTCTCAATCTTGTAAAGGCCCTGGATCCCCGTCGCATCCACCACAGGCCGATCCATCCAGTTCTCCGCATAAAGCCCCAAATCGCCCATGTCCACAGCCGGACCATGCAGACCCCCATCCGCCCCGCCATCCAAATGATGACAATACAGCCCGGAGTCCGGAGGCTGCGCCGGACAATCCTTCTCCATCACCGCTGCTCTTTCCAGCTTCGAACCCTTCTTCCCCACCACCAGAGCGTAAACCGGAACCTCACGCATCTCACGCCGGATCACCAGCCCAAACCGATCCCCCAGCAGAGTCTGCAACAACAAACGAGTCCGCGCTTCCCGCTCCCTCGCCGAAATCCCAGGCGCGAACATCGCCGGAGCCACCGCCTGAATATCGTACGGCTCAGACCGCACCCACCCCGGTCCCCCCGTCAACCGCAACGATTGAAACGGCAGGTTATAAGCATTCGCAATCAGCCAGTGCAGCGGCATATTCGCCACCGTCAACTGTCCGCCCGGTGAAACCGAAAATCGAATCGGCCTGTGGTTCCCCGCATCGGCAGTCGGCTTGATTGAAGCCACTTCAAACGACACCCGACCCATCGTCGTTTGTTCCTGCCCCTGCAGCGTCACCGCCACCAACGCAAGCGCCGTCAGCCACCGCATCAGTTTTCCGTCGGCATCTTGTCCAGATGGTCCACCACAAGAATCTCCACCGCAGCCCTTTTCGGCTCCAGCTTCAAGCCCAGTTCCTGCACCGACCGGAACACCGAAAATCCATCAGGCTCCGCGTTGCTCACCTCGCGGCCACCCTTCTTCCCCACCAATTTTGCCGGCTTCCGGATATCGGCCCTCGCAAGATCAAGTGCTACCTGGTAGCGACCGGCGAGCCCTGTCCGGTCCAGCACCGGTCGATCTACCAATCCGCTCAGTCTCTTCGCGAGTCCCGGCATCGTAACGGCCTCGATTGCCAGATGTTTCATGCCGCCAGAACCACCCTTTGCCTTCCTCACCCGGGGAGCTGAATCAGCACCAGGGTCAGCTTCGGTAAGCCGGGGGCCACCCTTCCCCGCAACCAGAAAATACACCGGAAGTTCTTTTCGTTCGCGATGAAACACAAGGCCGAACCGCTCCGCAAGCAGGGCCTGCAGCATCCCAGGAATCTGTTCAGCGCTCGCCCCTTCCGGAAGCTTCGCCTGGACATTGAACCTCTGCCCACTCATCCACAGGGGCCCGGTCAACTGATGTCGCTGCAACTCGTAGGCAGTCCGGATCAACTCACCCAGACCAATCGGGCCAATCTCCACGCGCGACCCTTTCACCACCAACGGCGCAGGTCGCGGTCCGTCTTTCGCCTTCCCTGCCCTGACTCCGGAACTCTTGATCGAAGCCACTTCAAACGTCACCTGACCCGGCAAACCACAAGCCGACGCCAGCCACGCAACCACTAGCATCCGGCGCATCAGTTTTCCGTCGGC
>RGPS01000158.1 GCA_010084195.1 Terriglobia bacterium | reverse complement strand
CACCACCGCCGCCGCCGCCAAAGCCGCCACCACCACCGACGTACCCCTGAGCGGGATAGCTGGAGTTGCCGGAAATTCCGTATCCCCCCCCATACCCTCCCCCCATTCCCATGCCGCCGCAGCCGCCGTAGAGCTGGCTGATGACACCGCCAAGGATTTCAGCACGCCCGTACTTCAGACGATAGACATTGTTCTGGATGGAGCCTGCAGTCACCTTGGGCGCAATATCGAGCTTGGTAAGCCACTTCTCCACTTCCACGAAGGCACTGGGGTTCGGGGCCACTGCGAGGATCGTATTGATGCGGTCGATGGGCAGAAACTGCACAGCACCGCGATCCTTGCCGTTGGATAGCGAGTAAGCTTTAAACACCTGTTCCAGCTCTTTGGCCACGTCGCTGGCCCGGCCATTTTTCGTTTCGAAGGCCCGGACACGCTGCCCGGCAAAGGTGTCGCTGTCGAACAGATTAATGAGTTCCAGGGTCCGTTTCATACTGCGGCTGTTGTCAAGAATGATGAGGAGATTCGCGGGGTCATAGCTGGTGAGCTGGCCGCCATCGCCTGCGAAGGGTGCCAGGACCTTTACCATTTCGGCAGAAGTCGCATAACGCAGGAAGACGAGATTCAGAATCAGCCGCTCATCATCATTGAGCTTGGTGGGGTCGGTCTGCGTGACCGGGCTGATTGGTTGGCGCGCGATATTGCCGATGGGCACGATGCGGAACATATTCCCCGCCTGAACCATGGCGAGGTTGTTCATGCGCAGGATCGTTTCAAAGAGCGGGCGAAGGTCAACGTCCCGAATGGTGCCGAAGGTGTTGACCGTGACACTGCCACCCTTGACGGTAGCGTCCAGGACATAGTTGATCTTTAGCTCGCGGGCCAGCGTATCAATGACTTCGAGCAGCGACGCGTTATTGAGGTTGAAACCTCCAACCGGGGTTCCTGCGGGAGTGGTTTGGGCGGGCGCTGTTTGGGCGGGCGCAGGGGCCTGCGCCTGCGCGGTACCCAGGGCGAGGGCCACACTCATCGTTATTCCCAGGGTCAACGTAGCTGCTGTGGATCGTGTCATGATACTCCGTTATTCCGGTTTCTTATCGCCCGATGTTTGGGGTGTCTGTGCGGCGACGATGGCGCGCTCTTCATCGGTCAGGTCGGCCTTGTTCTTTTCCCACTTGTTGGTGCCGAAGGGGGACTGGCGTTCAAAGCGGATCTTGTCTCCGACTTCGAAGGCTTTCACGAACTGGCCGGCGGGTGCTGCACTGGCGAAAGATGCAACGTCCTCCATCCTGGAAATGCCGAATGGTGTCTTCGCAAAGATCCATTTCTTGCCGGCCTTGTCTGCCCAGGAATAGGTGCCGTCGGCGTTCGGCGTGGCATCTTTCGGAATTACCAGGGGCTTCGCCGTGGGTGCTGGTTTAGGTGCTACGGCTACCTTCTTTACCGTTGCGGGCTTCTGCGGAGCCTTCGTCTGACCGGAGGCCGGGATGGCGAGCAGGGCGAGCGCCAGGGGCGCAATGAGTATCACAAGTTTTTTCATAGTCTTCACGTTTACCTTCCACCACGCGTGTCCGGCACGCGCATCATGCCAAACGGGGTGCGCGTCATAATCCATTTCTTCCCGTCTTTGTCCGTCACCGAGTAGCTGCCATCCTGGTTCTGGGTCGAACCTGCAGGTGGTGCATTTGGCGGGGGCGGGGGAGTCGCAGTTGCGCCTGGCGCAGCGGGTGGCGGCGCAGCAGGGCCGGAGGTATTGCCTCCACCTGCCCGGGGATTTGACCGGTCCACAAGGTCATCAATCTTGCGGGCTATCTCCTTGCCGTTCCATTCGAACTTAATATTTTGCGTATCGAGCGAGAGAACCTTGAATTCGCCGATGGTGTCACCAGCTCTAATCCCGCGGCTATCCTGCCCGGGCTTCTCTGCCATGATGGCTTTCACGCCGCTCGGCAGCCCCATCACGCCATAGACCACCGGGAGCGACGGCATGGGTTTCGGCGCTTCCTTCTTCTCCGGCTCAATAACGACAGTGGGATTTCGGTCACTGGAGAAGAGATTGTTTTCAGCCACCCGGGCGTACTGCGCCGG
This sequence comes from Terriglobia bacterium, assembly GCA_010084195.1. GTDB lineage: Bacteria > Acidobacteriota > Terriglobia > Bryobacterales > Bryobacteraceae > BOG-234. Next base: position 11,576 of record RGPS01000158.1, on the reverse strand, counting down.
GGTGGCACCCTCCGGTTTGGGCTGCGGTACCGCGGGGGCCACGGTAACGGGTCGCACACGCACATTCAGATTCGCGGCGCGTTCCGCGGCGGCCTGTTTCCAACCGGCGTTCACTTGCCAGGCGAGGATACCAATTCCGGCAACCAGCACGACATTCAGGGCGATAAGTTTGGTCTTCAAAATGCGCCCAAACCTTTCTTTTCGGGGATGAGTTTTTTGGGGGTTACGCCGGCCAGAATCATCCGGACGGACATCATCTTCAGCTTCGGATTGGTGGAGGAGATCCGTTCTTCAGAGGGCACGATGAGTTCCGGCTGCCTGGAAAGATCGGCGAGGAAGTTCACCAGTTGTTCCACTTGGCACTCGAACGTGATGGTGGCGTAGACAAGGCCGTATTCCCCCATCGTCTTCGGGGAACCGAAGTCACCGCCCCGGACATCAATCTCATTCGACTTGCCCACGCGGCGCGCGATTTCTAACAGCAGAGCCTGGGCTTGTGGTGCAGTGTCGGCCTGCAGAATGCCGCGTTCGCGATCGGCGAGGTCGGCAGTGACTTGCTTGAAGCTTGAGGTACGGGCGGGCGTTGTTGAAATCAACTGGCGCATCCGGGTCGCGCGCTGCCGAGCCATGGAGATATCGCCCGCTTCTGAACTGCCACTGGCAGGGACCGCAGTTCCATCGGGCAGGACAAAGCGCAGAATTACCGCCAGCAGCACGGCAGGGACAACAAGCATGACGAGACGGCGTTCCCTGGGCGACATACTCATGGAGTGATCCTCCCGGTGCGATTGCGGCGCAGGGTCTTGATGCGGAATTGTTCTACCTGAGATGAGTGCGTTACAGACAGGGCAAACTCTGAGTTTTGAAAAAGCGGTGAAGAATCGAGGAGCTTGAGGAGCGGGGCCGCCTGGTCGGCTTCTCCCGCGATCACCACAGAGTCGGGGAAGATCTCGATCGTGTTGGTCCAAACCTGGGGTGGAAGAATTCTTGTCAGTTCGGACAATACTTCGAGGTCTGCCTGCGGTCGGCGTCGTATCTCATCGAGCACCGTAACGCGCGCTCGTGCACTATTGGTGCGTTGTTCCAGTTCCTGGGCTTGCCGTGCAGCGGGGTCCAGACGATGGATCTCGGTATTCAGCGCCGAGAGGTAGTTGCTGCGTTCGAGCGCCGGGAAGGCCACGAAAGCGACCAGCAGCCCGACCACCAGCAGCCCGGCGAGAATCCCGGTCACCAGGTATTGGCCCCGAGCATTGGATGCGCGTCGAGCCTTCGGGATGAAGTTCGCCAGGTTGGTTGTGAAAGGCGCAGAAGCACCCAGCGCCGCAGCCCAGGCCAGAGCCGGATACGCGGTCTCGACAGCCGGTAGCGGGGCAGGGAGGCCCTGTGCGAGTTGCCGGGCGGGAGTTTCTGAATCGAGCCGGAGTTCCGCACGTGCTATGGCAACGGCCCTCTCCGGGAGCAGGGCGAAATCAGCTGAGAAAACGGCCCGACCTTCGCTCTCGCCGTATATCTCAGTCCGTCCATGCGGCCCGGCGCAGCACAGGAGAAGGGAAGCGGGCGCGGCGTTCCAGACACGCAGCGCCGCGTGGATGGCGGCCGAGGAGAAAGTGGCAGCCGCCACCGGTATGCCCGCTTCAGCAAAAAGCGTTTCCAGGAAATCGAGGGACGCTCTGCGAACTATGCCGATGAGGATGGTGTCCGGGCGGGCTCGCAGCCACGACCACGCGACTTCCTCATCTCCGTACGGATGTAAGGTCTCCAGTTGTAACTCCACTGCAGCAACAATTTCCTTGTCGGAAATGCCGGGAAGGTGGAGGGTGCGCACAATCACTTCGTCGCGAGGGAGGACGAGGGTTGCGGCGAGATGCGGTTCGCCGGCGACAGTGAGGAACCGGCTCAGCTCTGCGCCCCATTCGGCAGCGGGTCGCTGGCGAAAATTGTGGATTATTGTGGTGCCGGAGAGCCGGGGTCCACCGCTGCGGGAGCGCGCGATGACTACTTCGAGGGCGTCGCCCGCGATGTTGATGCCGAGGCCAGTACCGAAGATGAGCCAGCTTCGCAGCGAACTCTGCGGAGGCGTGGCCACAGCGGTCGGAGGGGCCGTAGCGATGAGATCAGCCACGGTCAAACCACCGAACGATTTGCGGCCCCGGCTGTTTACGGAGTGCGTTACCGGCAGCGAAATACTTGACCAGGGCACCAACCGTGCGGCGCAGATCTGAAAGTTTGCCATCGGGCAGGCGAACGCGGGCAGTGGCCCGGAAAGTCAACATGCTGGGCATGCTCATCCCCAGCCTTCCCCCCACGGGACCCAGCGCCTGCTGCATCGCAGCGAGATCTCTATAGTCAACAAACGGGCGGGCATTTCGGCGAATTACGATCGCCTGGGCGTCTGTCTGTGGGATGCCGATGGCGACCATGGCCTCCGGACGAGAGAAATTTACATCCAACATGCCGCCCATACTGGAAGCGGAAAGGCAATCTCTCAGCCCGGCGCGCGAACCATCCAGCGATGTCCCGTAGTAAAGATCGGATGTGATTCCTCGTACCAGCAGCATTTCCTCGTTCTCTCTGAATGACGTGTGGCCGGGCAGAAAAGACGGAACGCGCGACAAATAATAACCATCGAATAAACCCGGTCGCTCGCGTGTCACGGGTGTGCGCCAGTCGATGATGGCGGTTGCCGTTTCGGTGGCTCGGTCTTCTGGTTCGCCTAGTGCAATCAGCAGACGCAGTAATTCCTGCGGCGTCGCGCTGTTGAGACTAAGGCGCGCCGATTCTGGAATCATGTCGATGTGGACCTGCCCGGACGGAAAGTCGAAGTCATAGGCGATGGTGAAGGGTTTGAAGTAGTCGCCGCCCCATTGCCGATACAGCAGCGCGCGGTCAATGGCGGCCCGGGCGAGGAAGACGGCTTTCACGTCCTCAACGTTGGTGGCGGCCCGTTCGGTTTCGCCCCGCACATTGTGGGCGACGGCGACGCCAATGGCGGCGAGGGCTGCGGTTAGCCAGAGCACAGTGAGGAGCGCGGAGCCTTGGCGTGTGGTGTTAGTTGCCATCGTTGTAGAGGGTGGTTGTGTCGCGGGTCAGGTGTAATGGCACGGTGACGGTGCCGACGTGTAATTCTCCGGGGGCAGTGGTGAGTGGGGCCATCTCGATGCGAATCCCCAGCGGAAGCTCAAAGGGACGTACCCAGTCACTCCGCCACAGGGCAAACGGTGGTTCGAAGCTGCGTTCCAGATAGACGAAGCGGCAGTAAGCGAGACGGTCGGCAAGAATGAACGATTGCGGGCCGGGTACTACTGCTGCGTACCGAATGAGGTGCGTTCCGGTCTGGGGTTCCGGCTCGACTCCCGTTACCATCAGGCCCGCCTGCGTGCGACCCGTGTACGGTGTTTCATTGACGATGAGACGTACGCCGACTCCACGTTCTCCGGGAATGACCTGAAAAGCAGCAATCTGAGGATGACCACGAAGACCATCCTGCAGCGAATAAGAAGTCACGAAGCGCATCGTCTGGGCTTCAAACTGCACGAAGGGCAGTATTTCGGAGCGGTCCGGGCCGGGGCGCCACTCGGCCTGGGTCACCATGAGGCCCGCGAGTTGGTTTTCCAGGATTTTTTCGGAATTGGCGATGCGGCGGTTGTGGATCAGGTGAGCATCCGTTTTGTCGAGGGTATTCAGGGCGATCCGCATCGCGACGAGGACGCCGACGGACAGGAGGCTCAGCAAAGAGACCGCGATCAGGATCTCGATGAGCGTGACGCCGGATTGTCGATTCAGTTTCATCGGAGCAGGGGAATGGTGGCCGGTCTGTAGGCTTCCACGCGGAGGGTCCGGCGGTCTCCGTATTGCGGTTTCCACCAGACTTCAAGGGCGACTTCCTGGAGAATGACCGAGCCTGGGCCGGCGTTGGGTTGGGCCTCAAAGGGCCGTGTCACTGCCCGCCATCCGGAGGTCTCACCCGTGGGTTCGGGACCCTCAAAGCTTCCTTCCACCGCTCCGGCAAGCGGGAGTTGTGGATTGAGGAGGAGTTCGTTCATCTTGTTGCGGGCCAGCATGGCCGCGCGATCATGTTCCGCCAGTCGACCCGCATTCCGGACTGACTGAGAGAGGCCGACCAGGAGCGTGGTAACCGCTATTCCCATGATGAGAGTGGCGACCAGAACTTCCAGGAGACTGAAACCGGAGCGTTTCGTGCGCTTCATGGAGTCACTTCCACCCTCTCGATTTTTGGAACTGCCGTCACCGGATCAATGCTGATGCGGCGACGTGCCCCTTTTTCATTCTTCAGGATTAGCGAGATTCGAGGGAAGGCTCCACCGGGGTAGATCATGTAGCGGGCAGAGTCCTGGGCGTCAATCAAGATACCTGGGGGCAGATTGAGTTCGCTGGCGGGTTTGTCACCGGAGATCGCAGTGAACACGACGATTCGGTTTTTGGCGGGTTCCACGACGATGGCTGCGGCTTGTTCCCTGCGCTCCACGCGGTTCATCGAACTGGTAAAGAAACTGGCAACGTCACCGGCAGAAGAGCTGAGGCGGATGCCGGCGAGACCGGATATCAAAGACGGAAATGAGATGCTCGCCAGGGTGGCAATGATGGCGACGACGATCAGCATTTCAAGCAAGGTGACGCCCGCCCGGGGATTCGGCAGCAATTCAGCCAAACGACTGAGCTGAAGCCGTTGTCCGCCGGTTCGCTCGGCTGAAATCGCGGCTGCGCAGCAGGAGGGTGACGGCGCTGTTGAAGACGCCGGTGCCGGGTGGGAGCGCAAACGCTCCCTCGCGGTCACGGCTCGGCACGGCCGGGGCGAAAGGGCCGGGGCTTGCGATGTCTTCATGGCGATCTGCGGGCTGGCGGGCCATGGGGACCCTGTTGAAGCCGCGGTTACATGATATCGGGCCGGCCCCTTCCTCGCGGTCGGGGTTCGGTGGCGCAGAGGGGACAGAGCGACCCCAAAGAGGGGCTTCTCCGTTGAAGACGCTGGTCCCGGAGCAATGTCCCACCGCTCCCTTGCGGCTTTGGCTATCGGCGGGTACCCAGTGGCATGCGTGCCCCCTTGCGACCGCACCCAGGGACTCATTTGCCTGACAGAGCTCGGGCTATTTCCAACTATCGACATCAGTATTCAGGTCGGTTCCGCCGGGCTGGCCATCGGCACCATAGCTGAGGATGTCGGGTTCGTCGCCGTGGTCGCCGGGGTATTTGTAGACATACGGGTGCCCCCACGGGTCATTGCCCAGGTCCTTCACCAGGTACGGACCATGCCACTGCTCCAGGCCGCCCGGCTTGATGCGGAGAGAACCCAGACCGAGCTCCTGAGTCGGGAAGATGCCCGTGTCCAATTTGTATTGGCCAAGGGCCAACTGGAGATCGGAGATCTGTTGTTTCGCGGCGACGACACGTGCCTGGTCGCCACGTTGCAGAAGTCGCGGGCCGACAATGGCGGCGAACAGCGCGATGATGGTCACAACCACCAGCATTTCGATGAGCGTGACACCAGCTTTGCGACTAAGACGGGAATGGGTTCGTTTTTTCATTTGTTCTCCAGGCTCAGATTGCCACATCATTGATACTTGTGATGGCGATCAGCATGCTTAAAACGAGCGCGCCTACGATGATCCCCATGACGAGAATCACCAGCGGCTCAAAGACTGATGTGAAGCGTCGAATGGCGACGCGGGTTTCTTCTTCGCAGATATCGGCAAGGCGCGTGAACATGGCGTCCAGCTTGCCGGTTTCTTCGCCAACCGTGAGAAGGTGCGCGGTCAGCGGCGGGAACATTTTTGTCTTCGCGAGCGGCCCGGAGAGACCTTCCCCTCGCTTCACCCCCCGGGCGACTTCCTTCAGCGAGTCTGCCATGCGGGTGTTGGACAGAATCCCCGACGAGATTTGCAGCGCCTGCACAAGTGGCACGGTGCTCGAGACCAGCGTTCCCATGGCGCGGGCAAAACGGGCAGTTTCGGCCTTGCGGAGGGCGTCACCCAGAATCGGAATTCTGAGGCGGGTACCGTCCCACCAGCGTCGCCCACCAGGTGTCTTCGTATAGAGGCGAAATGCTATCCCGCCCCCAATTATCGAGAGCCCAACCACCCAGCCCCAGTCCTGTACGATCTTACTGGCCTCCAGCATGATGAGGGTCGGAACCGGAATCTTCATCCGGCCATCATTGAAAACCGTTGCGAACCGAGGCACCACGAAATCCAGCAGGACGAAGACTGACCCCGCACCGACGAGTGCCAGCAGGGCAGGGTAAATCAACGACGAAATGATGTAGCCGCGAAGTTCGTCTCGTGATCGCTCGAAGCCCGAGAGCCGGTCAAAGATCTGGCCCAGGCTACCGGATGCTTCACCTGCACGAACCATGTTGACGAACAAATCAGAGAAGTGTTCGGGGTGAGTTGCCAGCGAATCCGCCAGCGATTTGCCGCCCTTGATAGCACGCAGGACATCGGAAACGATGGCGCGGAACGTTGGTTTTGTGGTGAGTTCGCTGGCGATACCGAGGGCGCGGTCCAGCGGCACGCCGGAATTGAGAAGAGTTGAGAGTTCCTGGGTGAAGAAAAGGACGTCCCGGCGGGACGAGCCGAACTCCGGCATGCGGAACTCGAAGCTCTGTTTCTTACCTTCGCCGACGTAGACAGGCGTCAGGCCCTGACGGCGCAGTTCTCTTGCTGCGAGCGTTGTGGATTCTGCAGCAAGCGTGCCGCTGCGCGTTTTTCCGTCTGCGGCTACGGCCCGGTAGTGGAAGGTGACAGTCGCCATGGCGGTTTTAGAGTTCCTGCGTGACCCGGGTCACTTCAGCGGCAGTGGTGACTCCGTTCCGAACCTTCGCCCAGCCATCTTCGCGGAGATTACGCATGCCGTGGCGTCGTGCCGCCTCAGTGAGTCGTGAAGCGTCGGCTCCTGCCATTACCAGCTGGCGAAGTTCGTCGTTCATCTCCATCAGTTCGAAGATGCCCGCGCGCCCCCGGAAGCCGGAGCCGCCGCACTGTTCGCAGCCGTGGCCTTTGTACGTCTCGATGTCTTCGCCGAACGGTGTGATGGACCTTCCCGCAACTTCCTTGCAATGGGCGCAGATCAGGCGCACGAGGCGTTGCGCCAGGACGGCGACCACCGACGATGAAATCAGGTAGTTCTCCACGCCCATATCGGTGAGGCGTGTGACGGCGCTGGGGGCGTCATTGGTGTGCAACGTGGAATAAACGAAGTGGCCGGTGAGGGCGGAACGGATAGCAATATCGGCGGTCTCGCGGTCCCTGATTTCACCGATCATGATGACGTCCGGATCCTGGCGGACAATGTGCCGGATGCCGGCAGCGAAAGTGAGACCGATGGCCGGGTTGACGTGGATCTGATTAATGCCATCCATCTGGTACTCAACCGGATCTTCGATGGTGATGATCTTTTTGTCCGGCAGATTGATACGCTTGAGAGCCGAATAGAGGGTGGTGGACTTACCGCTGCCGGTGGGTCCGGTAACGAGGAAGATACCGTGCGGGAGCGACGTGTAATATTCCATGCGGGAGAGCATGAAGTCGTCAAAGCCGAGGCGGCGCAGGTCATAAAAATCGCCGGCTGAGCGGTCGAGGAGGCGCATCACGACACTCTCGCCAAACAGAGTTGGCAGGGTGGAGACGCGGAGATCGACTTCGCGACCCAGGATACGGAGCTTGATACGTCCGTCCTGCGGCAAACGGCGCTCGGCAATGTTCAGTTTGGCCATCAGCTTCAGGCGCGAGATGATGGCAGCTTTGAATTCGCGGGGGGGCGAGTCCTGGTTGGCGAGGACGCCGTCCACACGGAAGCGGACGCGGAATTCCTTCTCGAACGGTTCAATGTGGATGTCGGAGGCGCGCTTTTCAACTGCCTGCGCAATCATCGCATTGACGAGGCGAATGACCGGGGCTTCGCTCGCCATGTCGCGAAGGTGTTCCAGATCGTCTTCATCGACAGCGTCGAACCCGGCCGTGGCGGACCGCCCACCGCCATCGGAGTAATAGCGGTCGATGGCGTCGAGGATTTCCTGCTCGGTGGCGAGTTGCGGGGTGACTTCCAGTTTGGAGAAAGCGCGGACGGCGTTGATGGTCTCGAAGTCGAGAGGGTCGGCCATGGCAAGCGCTAGCGTGCCGTCCTCCACCGCTACGGGGAAAATGACAGCCTGGCGCAGGAAACGCGGCGACATGCCCTCGGTTTCCGGGCCCGAGGGCGGTGCGGCGATGCGAGCCAGGGGCAGGCCGAGCTGTTCCGAAAGGGCTGTAATCAAGTCACGCTGGGCGAGATAGCCCATGTCGACAAGGATCTTACCGACCTTATCGCCGCGCTCCCGCTGGAGTTCCAGTGCGCGTTCCAGATCCTCCTGCCCGATGAGGCCGCGGTCGATGAGAAGTTGGCCGAGTGGCGTTGCCGAGGCAGTCAAACTAGAATTCCTGCTCGTCGAAGAGCCTGGAAGTTTCCGCGGCGCTCAGGGGTTTGGTGGCGGCCTCCAGCAGTTGCTGCTTTGAGGCCGTCAGAATGATGCGCTTCGGCAGGTTGCGTGAGTTCTCCCAACGGTAGTTGAACAGAAACGCTTCCATGACGAGACGTTCGTTATTGGGCAACCCGGTGAGGGTTTTCCCGGCACCCAGCATCAGGCCGCGCATCATCTCCTTGAGACCTTCCACCTTACGGTTTTTCCGGTCATGCAGCGCGACCAATTCGGCCTCGCCAAGCGCCGGTTTGAAGGGCGAACTGACGAGAGGGGAGATTAATACGAGGTTCATTTCGACGGTGAAGACCGCACCATAGCCATCAAGGTAAGTTCCGCGCGCGGTGCCCAGCAAATCATAGGGGTCGGTGACGCTGGAGCGGACTCTGTCATTGATGGAATTCTCCACGGCGCGCAGCGAAGCCAGTGAAACCGGTGACTCAACGGCGGCGAAACAGATACTTGCCAGGGTGGCGAGCAGGATTGGTCTCACTGGCCACCTCCGTTAGTGGGCATTTCAAGGGAGGCCAGCGAGGTGTAGGCCCCCATTCGCTTCTGCATCACATCCATACTCTCCTGCATGGAAGTCAGAAGGTTCCTGTGCTCTTCCTTGTGCCGGATCTCGGCGGCGGCGAGAGCGATTTGAGCCAGCCGGGAGTCTTCGTCGCGAACCTGCGCTACCGCTTTTTGTACTGCGAGTTCAATCTGGCGGGAAACACCCTGCGTGGATGCACTGGTGACAACTGTAGGGATTTCGGCGGGGCGTCGGGTGGCAGAAAAGATGATGGCTCCGGCCAGGAGGCAGGCTGAGGCAAAGCCAAGCTGGCCCCCGAACGCGAAGACAGTTCGGAGAAAGCGTGCCACAGGGGAAGGTTCGAAGATCTTGTCGGAGACGAAAGCGATACGCTGGGGGACCTCCCGATCCGGGATGGCTCGCAATGCCATAGTGGTGAGCTGAAGGGCGCGCAGCTCCGAGTCGCAGCTGGTACAGGCGGCGATGTGCCGCTCCATCGCGGGGCGCTCCGCATGGGCAAGTTCGTCAAAGGCGTAATCGCGAAGTGCTTCGCTGTGTTCGCAGGTGTTCATCGTAACCCTCTGTTTGAAGCCGGTTCCAGTTCCGCTTTCATCAAATCGAGCGCCGTGTACAGGCGTGACTTGACTGTGGAGACAGGACACCCGAGGATCTCAGCCATTTCATCGAACTTGAAGCCCTGATGGACTTTCAGAACCACCGCTTCCCGTTGTTCGGGGGTGAGGCGATTCATTGCGTTGTTGACTGCTATCGAAACCTCCGGCGAAACCCCGGGTGCAGGTTCGCGCTCCGCAAGTTCGGCATCCCCCGAGGTATCGGGGTGCTTCCTGCGAAACATGGAGCAGGCTTCGTTATGCGCAATGCGGAAGAGCCACGGTCCGAAACGAGAGGGATCGTCGAGCTTCCGAATGTTCTGATAGGCCTTCAGGAAAACGTCCTGGCTGAGGTCGAGTGAATCTTCGGAACGGCCGGTGAGACGAAGAAGGTAATTATAGACGCGCTTTTCCCAGCGGGATACGAGGTGGTTAAACGCCTCGACCTCGCCTTTGCGCGCGCCGACAATCAGGTCCGCATCTTCGACTGCCCGAAGGATCAAATTCGGTCTCCAGCTATGAAGACGCCTGTGGCTGCGAAAAAGTCGAACAGAGGTTTATAGCGGTTGGGGGGAGCCGCGATCACGACTTCCAGTTTGCCACAAAACGGTGCACAGTCCTAACCAAACAGCCACCGGACCTTGACGTAACAGTTCAGGTGGGGCGGGAAGTCTTGAGGAGGGATGGGGCCTGTTGTGCCAAACGGTGTGAGCGGATGGCGTGGTTGAGGTAGTCGAGAGGGTTACGCTTCTGCATACGGCATGTTTGACTGACGGTGAGGAGACGCGCCATGGTGACTTCGCCGTTGGCGCTTCTGCTGCCGAAGCTGGGCTTACGCCACTGGACAGCGCAACGGAGCGCACGTTGTGCCGAGTTGTTGGTGGGTTCCACTCCGTCCTTTTCGAGGAAGACGAAGAGTTTTTCGCAGGGTTGGACCATGGCTTTGGCGAGGTTACGTACATCTGTGTCGCTGCTGTCGAGGTGCCGGCCTGCAAGAGCGAAGAATCTCTTTTGGAGCGGAATCGATTTATTGATCACCTGTTGACGTGTGACGGGGCAGTAACGGACCTCTGGTCCGGCGCGAAAACGGCGCCATAAACGAAACAGGCGGGCGTGAAGGGCCAAAGCATCGCGGCAAAACCTCTCCGCATCAGTGGTTTTGGCAAGTTCTCGAACGCTGGGGATGTTTCGTTTGAAGTGTGCCCAGCACAACTGCAGGGGGCCTTTGCGATAGCTGAAATAAGCCTGATAGCGGTCACTTCACAGAGTGCCGGCGAAAACAGAGCCCAGCAACTGGAGCAGAACCTCCGCGCCGCGCGTCAGCGCCACCTTATAGACAACAAAGATGGAAGCCGCGAACGCCCATAGCCAGCGTTTCTCACCGTCTGTCCGGTATCCTGTTTCATCGCTGTTGATGACAGGCTCATGCGGGAGTTGCTCTTCAAGTTCCGCGCAGGGTTCAGCCACAGCCGCGCCCACCTCCTCCCAGCTGCTTTGGACACTTCCCAAACTGAGATGGATACCCGGGACCTGTTCCAGCAACGCCAGCCCCCGGCGCGGCATCCGGCAGACAACAGGCAGCTGCGCGATCAGTGCGGCCAGGTTCGGCCCGAAGTCACCCCCCACTTCGGGCGGAAGTGGGGGGTGCGTTTCCTTCCCGCATTCGGGACCACAGCTCCTGTGGCACAGGTATTCGGTGATCTGCGGCTGGATGGGCGGCAATTCAGTCACCTGGTGTCGCAAGCCCGGCCCCCGTCCTGTTGCCCCGTCTCTGGGGAGAGGCTTTTCGCAGTGGATACACTGCTCGGGCAACAATTCCACAACCTTGTTGATCCGCTCGGCCGGCACCGGCTTCCGCCAATGCCCGGGATGACCTGGTTGCCTGCCACGCTTCCGGTAACTCTTCTTTCTGCGGCTTCCACGCTCACGCTGCTCACCAGCAAGGCCGTCGGAGGAGGGAGGTTTCGACGATGTCGTCGAG
>RGPS01000157.1 GCA_010084195.1 Terriglobia bacterium | reverse complement strand
GGCACGGAAGGAGCAGATTGACCGGCAACAGCCCTACCGGGGATATGACGACCCGACGGCGCATTGTTTTGTAGCGGGAGTCCCGAGGTCTATGTATGTGCCGTCGCCGATGCAAATTTTGCAGGCACCCGGGTATGTGGTGGTGCTGCATGAGCGTATGAGCTGGAGAGTGATTCCGCTGGACGGTCGTGCGCACATGCCGGAGACGTCGCGGTACTGGCAGGGTGATTCCGTGGGGCACTGGGAAGGTGACACGCTGGTAGTGGATACGACCAACCTGAACGGGAAGACCTGGCTCAACGAATTCGGGGACGTGGTGAGCCACGCGGAACATGTAGTGGAGCGCTTCGTGCCCGTGAGCGAGAACAAGGTGATTTACCGGGCAACCGTGATGGACCCGATTGTGTACAACAAGCCGTGGACGATTGAGATCCCGATGAACCGCGAGCAGGAAGAGTTGCTGGAAGTGGCCTGTCACGAGGACAATGGGGATTTACAGCATCTCAAAGATACCCGGGACGAGTACCGGGCAAAGCAGAAGAAGGAAACGAAAGCGAAATGAGAACGCGAAACTGGTTGGCCATAGCAGTCATGGGAATTTCCGTAGCAGCGGTTCTGCCTGCGCACCACTCGTTCACGGCGGAGTTCGACGAGAAGAAGCCGGTGAAGCTGGTGGGCAAGGTGACCGAAATGAAGTGGTCAAACCCCCACTCCTGGATTTACATTGATGTGGAGACCAACGGTAAAAAAGTGAACTGGGCTCTGGAAACGGGCGCGGCGAATGCTTTGATCCGCAGGGGCTGGAAGAAGGGTGACCTGCCGTCAGGCACGGCACTGACCGTGGAAGGCTGGCAGGCGCGGAACGGCTCGCCGACGGCAAATGTGGGTAGCGTGACCTTCAGTGACGGAAAGAGGTTGTTCGCCGGATCTTCAAAAGAAGGCGCGATCACAAAGTAAACCTTCCCATCCCGTGCGTTGGCTCAGCCTGCGGGTGTACCGGGCTTGGCCGGTACACCGAAACCACCTTGAACATTGACCAGAACCAGGTGATATCTTAATCTTGATGGCCTCCGGGCCTGAAAGTAACCGATTACTGGACCGCTGACCCAAAACCCCTATGACTTCAAGCCACATCCGCCGCCGCCTGCAAACCGCTGCTTTTCTTGGGGTGATTGGTGCATCGGGTGTCGTCTGGACGACCCGCCATTTGGGGGCGCAACCTGGAACAACGGGGGCGGCGACGCTGGCACAAAGCAAAGCGTCGTACGACCAGAAAATCAAGCCGTTCCTGACAAAGAACTGTACGCCCTGCCATGACACCGATCACGCAGTAGCCGGGGTCCGCGTGGATCAGATGGATGCCAACTTCGAGGACCGTCACATTCGGGCCTGGGAAGGTATCAAAAAGCGCCTGGAAGAAGGCACGATGCCCCCGAAGGGCATGGCGCAACCGACCGCGAGTGACAGCAAGGCAGTTGTGGACTGGATCAGTCAGGGTATTGAAATGGCCCGGGTTCGGGTGGCTTCGAAGAAAGGCCTGGTGCGCCGACTGACGGTGGCGCAGTACCGCAATACGCTGCGGGAACTGCTGCACCTTGAAGACGACCTGACAGTGGGTATGACACCGGACGCGATCTCCAAAGATGGGTTCGTGAACAACCAGGAGACGCTGAATATTTCGCCCCTGCAGCTGGAGTCGTATTTAGAAGTTGCTGAGGAAGCGCTGAAGCGGTCGATGGTGGACCCGAAAACGAAGCCCTGGGTTCAGGATTTCAAGCTGGAGATGGGGGCCGGGGTGAATCCGAAACCCTTCCCTGAGACGTTGATTCTGGGCGCCGGGTCGGCACTGCTGGACAACAAAGACGTATTGATTACGCAGCCCGTTCCGACGAAGCTGTTCTCCTTCGACCCGCGCGCGATGCGGACGAAGTACCGGTTCATCGAGGGATATCAGGGGAACGATACGGTGCGCGGCTGGCGTGAATACGACAGCATCTACCATGCTGTTTTCGCAGATATGCGGGGCAGTGCGGGGTATCCGAAGGGCAAAGCCTACGGCACGGTGCCGGAGGGTCTGTTGCTGCGTCCCTCGATTCCGAATGATGAATTGTTCGAGTCCGACGGCACGTATGGCCCGAAAGCGAACTTCAAGATTTCCGTGCGGGAACTGCCGGATTACGGGCGCTTCCGCGTGACCGTGATGGCGGCCCGTTACAACGACGGTCTGCTGCTGGAAACCGGGGCGACACCCGCGACGGCCGGCACAGACGCGATCACCGTAAAGAACCCGAGCACTCCGCAGTCGGTAACTGTGGCGAAGGCGGGTATTTATCAGGTGGACGTGCACGCGGCTCCACCGAAGGGGCCGATTGCGCCTGAGGCTGCGAACCTGAGCCAGGGGTTGGGCACCGCGTTATCGCTGAACGACCGGGTGGAGATGGCAGGCCAGTTGGCGGATCAGGCGAAGTTTGTGGAGTCGCCGTTTGGCAAGGCGGTTACTTTTGCCGGTGATAAGGCTTCAGTCTCGGTACCTCGCACTGAGGGAATGAATGTGGGCACGGCTGATTTCACGGTCGCCGCGTGGATTCATCCGAAGCAGGTAAAAAAGGCGGGGCTGATCAGTCTGGGGGAAGCGGGCGTCAACTCGGCCGCGCCCAATCACGGCTGGAACCTGATGATCGCAGACCCTCGTGGCATTTTGAAGCTGGAAACCACCGGCCCTGACAACACGGCGAACGGCACGATAGCCTCGCCGCGCGGCGCGCTGAAGGCGGACGCCTGGCAGCATGTGGCGGCGGTGGTGCGGCGGGGCGGGAAGAACGTGTCGCGGCTGTACGTGAATGGGTATCAGGTGGCCAAGGGCGACATCGGCGCGGCGAACCTGGACAATGCAAAGCTGAACCTGATTTTAGGCCGCGTTCAGGACGGCCAGCAGTACGCGGGTGAAATTGATGAGGTTCGTCTTTACCAGAGGGCTCTGGGAGAGGCTGAAATTCAGGCGCTGGTGGAACCCGGCAAGCAGTTTGTGAAGGCCCCGACGCCGGAGAAGAACCAGGATATTACGTTGTCGATGGGTGATCGCCAGTTTACGGGCACGTTGCAGCAGCCGGCCTGGATGGTGGTGCGGCTGGAAGCCGGGGCGCTGTCGATGGACGTGCAAAACACAGGCATGGGGGATCTGGAGCGGGTGGTGTTAACGCCGGTGGCAGCTACTCAGGATTTGGGTAAGAAGTTCCTCGCGTTTGAAAAACGCGCGCCAAGGCTGGGCGTCCACATGGGTTTCCGCCGGGATTGCGGCAGCACATTTGCTCCGGTGGGAGCGCCGCAGACGGTATCGGGCGGCAAGCTGACGAAGTTTGTGTTCGAGGGTGCGATCCGGAACTACCCGAATCCGGAAGTGGAAAAAGACAACGTGAACTATCTGGCGGGTGTGCGGGAGATGGCGATCCGCAGCGAGTTCACCGATGGCCGCGATATGCCGAGGCTGCTGATACGGTCGGTGGAGTTCGAAGGCCCGTTCTATGACCAGTGGCCCCCGGTTTCGCACAAGAGCCTGTTTATTGATTCGCCGAACAAGGGCGAAACGTCGGCCTATGCGCGGGATATGCTGCGGAACTTTGCAACGAAGGCGTATCGGAGGCCGGCGACACCGGCTGAGGTGACGTCCGTGCTGGGCGTGTATGCCAGAGCGAAGGAGTCGGGGCGCACGTTCCAGGAGAGTGTCCGCGAAGCGATGCAGGTAGTGCTGACATCGCCGCAGTTCCTGTTTATCACCGAGAACAGCCGCAACCCGGAGGGTGAGCCGCTGGATGCGTGGGAACTGGCGTCGAAGCTTTCCTACTTCCTCTGGAATGGTCCGCCGGATCAGACAACTCTGCGGCTGGCTGCTGCGGGAACGCTGCGGAGCCAGCTGGATGCCGAAGTGACGCGCATGGTGAACGATGCGAAGTTCTCGCGCTTCACCAGGGAGTTTACGCAGCAGTGGCTGAATCTGGATAAGTTCACGGTGCTGGAGCCGGATCGTAAGAAGTTCCCGCAGCTAACGCGCGATGCCAGAGTTCAGCTTCGGGATGAGCCCATTCAATTTGTGGACTACCTGATGCGGAAGAACCTGCCGGTGAGCAATCTGGTGCAGTCGGATTTCATTTTGGCCAACGAGACGGTGGCGACGTACTACGGGCTGGGAGACAAGGTGGAAAGCGGGTTCGGGTTTGTGGCTGTCCCGCATGGCCGGAAAGAACTGGGCGGTGTCCTGACCCAGGCAGCCTTGATGGCAGGGTTGTCGGATGGCCGGGAATCGAACCCCGTGAAGCGCGGGGCCTGGCTGGCACGTCGCATCATCTCTGAACCGCCCGCTGATCCCCCGCCAAATGTACCCACGCTGAAGGAAAACCTGAATCTGACGCTGCGCGAGCGGCTGGAACAGCACCGGAATCAGCCGGGTTGTCAGCAGTGCCACGCGAAGATCGACCCGTGGGGCGTCGCGCTCGAAGAGTTTGACGCTGGTGGGCGTCTGAAGCAGCAGCCGGCGGATGCGCATTCCACTTTGCCGGACAACACGCAGATTTCAGGTGCCAATGACCTGAAGAAGTATCTGGCGCAGGATCGGATCGACCAGGTGGCGTTCAATGTCTTGCGGCACCTGACGGTGTATGGCACGGGGCGCAACCTCAGCTACAACGAGGTGGATTACCTGAAGCGGGACGGCCAGAAACTGAAGGCCGACGGTTACCGGATGAAAGACATGGTCCGGTATGTGGTGAACAGTAAAATGTTCCTCGAAAAATAGTAGAATGCAGAATTAGGAACCTCTGACAATGACGACATCTCTTCGACTTGACCGCCGCGCTTTCCTGAAAGGTATCGGAGGTGCCACTCTGGCGCTGCCGGTACTGGATGCTATGGGTGCCGAAGTGGCAGACCAGGCCCCCCGCCGTTTTTGTGCCATCTACACGGCGAACGGCATGGCATTGCCGAAGTCGGAGAATGAGCTCCCGGAGTGGAGCTGGTTCCCGACGAAGGACGTGGACGGCGAGTTTGTGTTCGGCAAATCGACCGAGCCGCTGAAGGCTTACCGGAAGCAGTTGAGCTTCATGGGGAACCTGTACCACCCGAGTGGCCCGAAGGCGGATCCGCATACCTGTTCCGATATGTGGCTGACGGGGGCTCCGCTCTACAATCCGAAGCCGGGCACCTATAACACGGTCGGGCTGGACCAGGTGGTGGCGCAGCACACCAAGCAGTACACGCGGCGGCCGTCTCTGGTCCTGTCGATTGACGCGGGGACGGGCTTCCTGTCACGCACGGGGACGATTTCGTATGGTCTGGACGGGCGTCCGGTGCCTGCCGAGAACAATCCCCGCCGGATCTTCGACAAGCTGTTCCGCGCAGACCGTTCTTCGCTGACGGTGGAGCATGAAAAGCTGCAGCGTCGCATCAAGCTGGTGGATGCGGTGGCAGGCAACGCCAAAGTTCTGGACGCGCAACTGGGCAAGAGCGACCGGGAGCGGATGGACCAGTATCTGACGGCGCTGAGCGAAGTGGAATCGCAGCTGATTGCTTCGGAGAAGTGGATCGACATTCCGGTGAAGAAGCAGGATTACTCGCATTTGAACCTGGATGCGACGCCGGAAGGGGAACCCGCCGAGTACTACCGCAACATGTTCGACCTGATTGCTCTGGCGTTTGACGCCGATATTACGCGCTCTGTCAGCTTCATGCTGAACCGGGAAGACGGTATGGGGATCAGCGATACCTTCCCGCTGAAGCTGGGCCTTTCGAAGACGCACCACAATCTGTCGCATGCCACGGATAAAGAAGGACAGCTGCAGTTTGCCATGTATGACCGCTTCCTGGCGACGCAGATTGGGCACTTCTTTGAGCGCATGAACAGCTATAAGGACAAGAACGGCACGGTGCTGGACAACACGATTGTGCTGTTTGGCAGTGGCGCCAGTACGACCCACAATTCGCACAACCTGCCGACGATGATCGCGGGCGGGGCCAACATGGGCCTGAAGCATGGCACCTATTGGCGCGCAGACAAGGAATACCAGCTTTCCAATGTCTACCTGAGCATCCTGCATTCGATGGGGATTGGCGTGGATGGTTTCTCCGATTCGACGGGAACTCTGAGCGGCTCGATCTTCAGCAAGACTTAGCCAGATTCCAGATTTTTACCCGGATGTTATTGACGGGTTCATTTTATCCGGGTAAAATCGGAGAAATGGATCCGTCTTTTTCGTTTACCGCGTTTTTGGGCCCGTCGAGGATCGCTTCGGGCGATCTGGCCACTGTGCTTTCCGGAGTGAAGCCGCATTTCGATGCCGATCCGGGTGCGCCGCTGCTGGTCTTTGAGGATCAGACAGGTCGGCAGGTAGATTTTTGCCTGGAGGGGACGGTGGCGGAAGTGGTGGCACGCGCAGCCCCTGCCCCGCCCCGGACAGGTCCTGGCCGCCCGAAGTTGGGGGTGGTGGCACGTGAGATTTCTCTGCTGCCGCGGCATTGGGAGTGGCTTGAAAGACAGCCGAGCGGGGCTTCTGCGGCGATTCGAAAGCTGGTGGATGAGGCCAGGGTGACGCACGAGGCTGCTGATCGAACCCGAGTCGCTATGGACGCAACCAACCTCTTCCTGACGGCGATGGCCGGAGATTTACCGGGGTATGAGGAGGCCACTCGTGCGCTGTTCGCGCGGGACCGGGTCCGATTTGCCGAAAAGGTCGGGGCATGGCCTGCAGACATCCGGGACTATGCGCTGCTGTTGTCAGCCGAGCTGGCTTAGGCGTCGGTGGCGAGGGGTTGTAAATTTATGCTGGCTGCTGTCTCCTGCGGCCATAAATGACGCCGCCATCGCATGTTAGAATCACGGCGGTCGGGAAAAGTGTTTCCGGCATGAGGAGCAGAGACCACTGCGCACACGGAGCAGGCTTTCAGGGATTATCGCATTGTGTTGCGCGGTATATACATCCGCGCAGGCACCGCCACGGACGGCGGAAAATAAGGACACCGGATACGCCCCGTCCCGTACATGCGCCCAGTGCCATGCCGGCATCGCGGCAACGTACCGGTTAACCGGCATGGGCCGGTCTTTTTCCCGACCGAACGCGGGCAACGTGCCGGTGGGAGCGGCTGGCGCGGAGTACTACCACGGGCCGTCTGAAAGTACCTTTCGCGTCCTGCGGCGGGGAGACAAGTTTGTGCAGCGGCGACACCAGACCGGCGCCGAGGGTCGCGAGATAAATGTGATGGAGAAGGGTATCGACTTCATCATCGGGTCAGGAAATCATGCCCGCACCTTCCTTTCGAGGACCTCCCGGAATACCCTGCTTGAACTTCCGCTGGGGTGGTACGCGGACAAGGGCGGGGAGTGGGCCATGAATCCGGGTTATGACCGGCCGGACCACGAAGGCTTTCGCCGGGAGATTTCCTACGACTGCATGTATTGCCACAACGGGTATCCTCAGATTCCGGAGGGCCACAGCCAGGCCTTCGCAGAACCGGTGTATCTGGATCCGCTTCCCGAGGGAATCGACTGCCAGAGGTGCCACGGGCCGGGAAAGAGGCATGTGGAGCTGGCGGGTTCCGGTAAGGCCCCCCGGGACGAGATTCGAAAGGCAATAGTAAATCCGGCGACGTTGAGCCGGGAGCGGCGCGAAGAAATCTGCATGCAGTGCCATCTGGAGACCACCAGTTTTCCGCTCCCGAATGCACTCCGGCGCTATGACCGGGGACCGTTCGATTACCGGCCAGGCGAACCCCTGGGCAACTACTGGCTGTTCTTTGACCACGCCCCGGGAACGGGCAAAGAAGAGAAATTCGAACTCGTGAACGCCGTCTACAGGCTTCGGCAGTCCCGGTGCTTCCTCCAAAGCCAGGGTCGGCTGGAGTGCGGGAGCTGTCACAACGTCCACGACATTCCCCGGGGAGAGAAAGCGGCGAAGCAGTATGAAGTCGCCTGCAGAAAGTGCCATGGGGCCGAGTTCGCGCGGACGGTCGCAGCCGGGAAGCATACAACCTCGGCGGACTGCTCGGGCTGTCACATGCCCAAGCGGAGAACCGAAGATGTGGTGCACGCGGTAGCTACCGATCATCTCATCCAAAGGCATAAACCGGCGGGCGATTTGTTGGCACCGCGGGCAGAACGCCAGGAACGGGGCAGCGAGGCGTACCGGGGCGAGGTGGCACTGTACTATCCGGCTGACCTTCCCGCATCGCCGACCCGGGAGTTGTACACGGCGCTGGCACAGGTGATCGACGGCAGCAACGTGCAGCGCGGCACGGAGCGACTGGCCGGCGCACTACAACGCTTCCCGTTCGCGCGCGCCGAGTTCTTTTATCACTGGGGTGAGGCGCTGCGCAGCGGCGGCAGAACGGCAGAGGCGCTGCAAGCCTACCAGGAAGCAACCCGCCGCGATCCCAAGCTGACGGGTCCACAATTGGGCAGCGCTGCGGCGTTGCGACAGGCAGGCCGGGCGGAAGAGGCCGCGCGTAGCATGGAGCGCGCGGCGCAAGGGGCCCCGGGGAGCGCGATGGTATGGAACGAACTCGGCCTGGCTTATCAGGCACAGGGTCAGCTGCGCGAAGCGGGCACAGCGTTCGCCAGAGCGGTTTCCCTGAACGCAGACCTGCCGGAGCCGCATGGCAACCTGGGGACCGCGCTGCTCGCCACTGGCGATCGGGCGCGCGCGGAGGCGGAATTGCGAGAGGCGATCCGGATTCAGCCGGATTATGCGGATGCGCACGGCAATTTGGCAAACCTGCTGGCAGGAAACGGACAATTTGAGGCAGCCCGGCAGCAGTTCGAACGGGCCCTGCGACTGCGGCCCGGCGATGGCACGCTGCGATACGACTTCGCGGTGGCTCTTGGAAGAGCACGGCAGTTCGACCAGGCGCAAGTGCAATTGGAAACGGCTCTCCGGTCTGATCCGAATTTCCGTGCGGCGCAGGAACTACTGGCGAAGTTGCTGATGGCACAGGATCGGGCGGCAACGGCGCTGCCCCATTACCGTGAGTGGGTACGGCTGGAACCGGAAGCTGAGGAAGCGCAGCTGGGTCTTGGCAAAGCCCTGGCTCTCACCGGAGCGCGTCAGGAGGCACTTCCTTATCTCACAAAGGCTGCCGCAAGTAAAAGCGCCGCCATCCGTGAGGAGGCGGCGCGGTTGCTGCTTGCGGTTGGCGGGCGTTAGAGCACTGTGACCGTTAACCGGACAGCGCGCCCTGCGGGCTCGGGCGCCTGTCGGCGACAGGCGCACAGGATGCCATCCTGCCCCACATTCAGACGGCGGGTTAGAACGACAGGCGGCCGGAGAACTGAACCTGGCGGGGCGTCCAGTAGGACGTCTGCCGGGTCTGGATACCGTCGGTCGCGTTGGGATTGACGAAGCCCTGAATGTTAAAGGCATTGAAGGCATCCACGTTGAAGCGGAGTTTGTAGCGTTCAGAGATCCGGAACTCCTTGAAGATGGAGATGTCCGCCTGGAAGTTGCGGGGGCCCTGCAGCACCATCGCGTTGAAGGGATTGGCACCGAGAGGTCCCGGATTGTAGGCGGTGTTGACGGTCTGGCCGTTGCTGAGCGTTTGCAGGACGTTGTTATTGCCGAAGTTCGGGGTGCCGGGCGTGTTGTTGATGGGAGCGGAGTAGGGCGTGTAATCGGCCGGAACACCCTGCACACCACGGCTGGCGGCATTGATGACGGTCGGGGCGAGGTACCCGTTGAACCACAGGTTGGCGGGGCGGCAGACGCCGGAACGGCAGTCTGTGACAGGAACGCTGTCCTTATAAACCTGGATCTGGCTGGTGGCGCCCCAATTGGTGTTTCCCACCTGGAAGGCCTGCGAAACCATGGTGCCCACAAAGGCGACCTGGTAGCCACCGAAGATGGCGTCCACAAAGCGGTTGGCATTCTTCAGGAAGTGGCGGTCTTTGCCGAACGGAACATCCACCAGACCGTTAAACGTGAAGCGATGCATGGGAATGGCGGTGTCGAGGCGGTAGTTCTGCCAGCGGTTGAATTCGCGGGTGGGGTTGAGCAGCGTGCCCGGGTCAATATTCTTCGGGATGACGCCGGGAGCGTAGAGTTCAGCCGGGTAGACAATATTGTCGCGGAAGGTGTTGCCGCCAACGCGGTAGGCCTTGGAGAGGACATAGAACGCCTGGTAGCCGTAACCCTTGCGATAGGGGCGCTGGTAGTTGACCTGCAGGGCGGCGTCGTTCGAGAAGCCCAACTTGGTCGACTGGGTGATGCCACCCCAGGTGCGGTTGTCATAGGGCCGGGTTGCGACGCCCGAGAAGGTTCCGGTGGGGGGAATGGTCCCGGTTTTGGCCTGCCAGACATACGTGGACGGGGCATCGTTGAACTGGAAGTTCTGATCCAGATTCTCGCCGTGGGTGAAGACGTAGGAGGCACGGAGTACCGAGCCATCCTTAAAGGGCTGCTCGATGGTGAAGTTCGCCTCATGAACACGGGCGGGAGGATAGTCGGCGGCGATAACGGTGCCGGTACCGATTCCGGGGAGGAGAGCGGTGGTGGACTGCGTATCGACAGCGTTTGCCGAATTGCGTCCGGCGACGACGGATTGGGGCGAGCGCAGCAGGTAATTCGGCAGGCCATCGGGAGACTGGTTGGCCGCAGTGTAGCTTTGCGAGTAGGCTGCGGTGAAGGGATAGCTGGCGGTCAGGTAACGAATCGAGTTCCGGACCGGCACAGGGTAAACGTATTGACCATAGCCACCGCGAAGCACCGTCCCGTTCCAGCCAATACCCGGAGCGTAGGCAAAACCGACCCGCGGCAGGAAATTCCAGTTTGCGGAACCGAAGCCACGCTCGGGCATGCCACCTTCTTTGAGGGTTTCAAACTTCACCCCCAGGCTCTTCAGGTTGGTGAGAAGAGCGTTGGTCGTCAGGCCAGCCTTGAGGTAGTAGTCCAGTTCTTTGGGAAAAGCCAGAGCTTTGTTCTTCACGTCAAAGGCCACCATGTAATCGTTGGAGGCGCGGGGAGCATTGTGGGCTTCCCAGCGGACGCCGAAGTTCAGGGTCAGGCGCGAAGAAACGCGCCAGTTGTCCTGCAGGAAAGCATCGTACTCGCGCAGGGAACTGATGTTGAAAGGTGCGTTGAGGCGCTGGCTGTAGCTGGACGCTGCGCCCAGGAAGAAGTCGGCATTCTGGTTACCAGTATTCGGGCGGGCACCGTAGTTCGCGCCGGTGGTGGGGTCATAAACCGCCGTGGCGAGGGTGCTGAAAGCAATCTGATCGGGGGAGCGGTCCGAGAGGTAGGCGAAACGCTCATGGCGAAAACGGAAGCCGAAGGCGAGCTGGTGTTTGCCCCAGACTTTATTCAGGTTCTCGTCGAGCGTGGAAACACGCTGGCTCATGCCGTAATACCACTGCGAACCGCCGTACGGCATGAAGAGGTTGGCACCGATGTCGGGGAAACCGACGTTGCCGAAGTTATTGGGCAGGCCGAACTGCTTCTCGAAGTTGCCCAGAGAAACCTGGTTGCCCTGTACATACATGCGCTGCCACTGCATGCTGGCGATGGTCTCGGAGAAGAAGGTGGGCGAGAAGGTCTTGGAGTAACCGATGGCACCGCTAATGGTCTGGACCGGGATCTGCTGGTAACCCGTGGAGCCGGCCTTGAGTTCGGAAGTTTCGATATTGGCGGGCGAGTTGGACGGGTAGTTGCGCAGAGCCTGCTGTTGCTGGCGGATATCGGTGAAGCGGAAGTAGACGCGATTCTTCTCGTCGAATACATGGTCCAGACGGGTGGTGTAGTTGGGGACCGTTTGCTGGGTCGGATTCGGGCCTGTGAGGTTGACGTTGACCATGGGGTTATCGGCCGAGGTGGGCAGAGGCGTCGCCGCGTAGAGGGTTTTGGCCAGGGGGCTGATCCGGGAGATGGGGATCTGGTTGTTGGGGAAGGGGGTACGGGAGTAGTTTTGGGATGCGGGCTGGGTGGAATTGGGGTCGTACAACTGCTGCAGGAGGCCCGCGCTGTTCACCAGGCCACTGAAATCGCCGGTGCGCATGGCAACGGTGGGAACGGACATCAGCTGCTGGCTGGCCCGGCGGAGTGAGAAGCGTTCATAGGCGAAGAAGAAAAAGGTCCGGTTCTTGCCGTTGTAGAGTTTCGGCAGGGTGATGGGGCCACCGACGGAACCGCCAAATTCGTTGCGGATCAACTGGGGGGCGACGAGGTTGGCAGGGTCCTGCCGGGCACGGGCAATGCCGAAGTAGTTGTTGCGGGATGTTTCAAACACGGAACCGTGGATCTGATTCGTGCCGGACTTGGTGGTCAGGATCACGGTGGCGGGCGTGGCGAACTGGGCGCTGGAGTTCATGGTTTCGAAGCGCGCTTCCTGAACGGCGTCGGGATCCGGCAGAGTGGACTGGGCGGTGTTGCCGGCGCTGCCGAAGTTACGGTTGGTCATGGGAGCACCGTCCTGCGAATACTCCATGGCTTCGCCCATCAGGCCATTGGCACGGGTGCCGCCGGCTTCGAGGCCGGGCACGGTGTTCTGAGCCAGACCGAGAACGCTTCTGCCGTTTTGGGGCAGTTGGGCAATGCGGGCGGCGTCGAGTTGCGTGTTGACGGTACCGCTGTCATAGGTGGCGAGCTGAATGGTTTCGGCGGTCACCGTGACTTTTTCTGAAACCTCGCCAACGGTCATCTGCCGGTTCAGGATGAGCACCTGGCCGTTCTGGAGGGTCAAACTGGTCTCGGAGTTCTTCATGCCTGGCGCACTGAAGGTAACCGTATAGACGCCTGCCCCCAGACCCTTGATGGCGTAAAAGCCGGAGGTGTTCGCGGTGGTCTCAATTGCCACGCCGGTAGCGGGGTTCAGGGTTTTGATAAGAGCGCCGGGAATGGGCGACGAGGTGGTGTCCTCGACGGTGCCCTGGATGGTGGCCGCACCGCTTTGAGCGGAAAGCACACCGGGGCTGGAGAGCAGCAGGCCCAGCATGGCCGGGAACAGGAGCAGTTTCGAACGATTAGTCAACGGAGTCCACCTTGGTAAAGAATATCTGATTTCAAAGAAAAGTTTGAGAGAAATTGTCCGGAGCGGGAACCTCCCGGGCGCGCTGCGCAAACAGGGCGACCCGAATCCCGACGTTGGATAGTTAGTTTATCATATTCGGCATTCGGGTAAACGTCCTGCCGGGCTGGATGCTGCGATTGGGAGACGTGGTGCGGCGGGATCCAGAAGATCCGGAGCGGTGGCTGTTCAGGGTACCGGATTTGGCATGGTGGAGTGTCTTTTAGTACGCGGAACGCCCCACGGGGAACGGTGACTTTGGGGGACAGATCTGGCCGGAATGACTCCGGGTGAGCGGGTTCGGCTGCGGGCGCTCGCTCCAGGGGTCCGCGATTCGACGGGCGTGGTCGGCGACGGACGGCTGGATTGAGCCTCTGACTCGGATGTGGAATGGGCGGGGTGTATTTGCGGCCCAGAAGAGCGTGGCGGAATACGGTTTGTAGGGCCTGATTTTGGTCATGCTGCCCTCGGCATTGGAGATTTGGACCAGTGTCCGCAGCATTGTTTGTATTTGCGGCCGGATTTGCAGGGGCATGGGGCGTTTCTGGGGGCTGCGGGTTTGGGTGTGAGCGGTGTCGGAGGCTGCGGCTCGGGCTCCGGGTTGGCGTCGGGGTTGTTTTTACGGAATTCGTCGAGTTGGCGTCG
>RGPS01000156.1 GCA_010084195.1 Terriglobia bacterium | reverse complement strand
GCGCCCCGGGCCGGGATTGCCAAGCAGGGCGGGGACAGGTACTTTCTGCAGAGATTCGCTTTGCAGACGCACACCGGGTACGACGCGACGCGGGCGATGAAGTTCGCACTGGAGCATCAGAATCCACTGGTGGCGGCGGCGCTAAGGCCGGGGGAGGCGAAGCCGGGGCCGGGCCTGCCGGAGACGAGGTATTCGTTGGCGTCTGTATCGAATCCCGAGGTGGTGTTGTGGGCGTTGAAGCCTTCTGAAGACGGGATCGCGAAGGGTATCGTGACACGAGTATGGAACATGTCGACGAAGCCACAGGAGTATTTTCTGACGCTGGCGGAAGGCATCAGGGCGGCCACCCGCACTTCCCACATTGAGACGGACATTGGGCCGATCACGCCGGTGGCGGGCAAGGTTGCGGTACGCCTCGAAGGGTCGCAGATGCAGACGATGCGGGTTCAAGTTCGGTGAGCACAAAGGTGATCGGTTCGGCAGGTAAGATACGACGGGTCCTTTCGCTCCGGGACCTGCTGATCTTCGGCATCATCGTGATTCAGCCAACAGCCCCGCTGCCTTCATTTGGCGTGGTCGCGACGGTTGCGCACGGACATGTGGCGACGACGATCCTGATCGGAATGTTTGCCATGGTGTTGACGGCGCTGAGCTATGGGCGCATGGCGAACGCGTATCCGACGGCAGGTTCTGCTTACACATACGTTGGGAAGGCGCTGCATCCACATCTGGGGTTTCTGACAGGGTGGAGCATCGGGCTGGACTACCTGCTGGGGCCAACCATTGGAACCATCTGGTGCAGCAAGGCGGCGATGAATATCCTGCCGTTACCTTTTGAGGTGTGGGTTGTGTTCTTCGCGGTTGTCTTCACCCTGGTGAATCTGCGGGGCATTCGGGCGACGGCGCGCACCAATGTATTTCTCACCATTGGCATGACTTCGGTGCTGGTAGCTTTCTTCATCTCCGCGGTCGGCTACATCGTTCGGCAAGGCGGTTGGGGCGCGTTGCTTTCTACACAACCGTTCTATGATCCGGCGACGTTTTCGTGGCCCCTGGTGAGCACCGGGACCTCGATTGCGGTGCTGACTTACATGGGATTTGACAGCATCAGCACTTTATCTGAAGATGTGGAGAATCCGAGGCGCAATATCCTGCTGGCGACAGTCCTGCTGTGCGTGATAACGGGTGTACTGGGGTGCCTCGAAGTCTATGCAGGGCAACTGATCTGGCCGGACTATCACACCTTCCCGGACCCGGACATAGCCTTCGTATCTGCCGCCGGCCGGGCTGGTGGGCCAGTGATGTTTCAGGTCTTCAACTTCACGCTGCTGGTGGCGACTATGGGGTCTAGTCTGGGGGCACAACTGGGGTCGGTACGGCTGTTGTATGCCATGGGCCGGGACAATGCAATTCCGCGCGGTTTCTTTGCCTATCTGGATCCGGTCCACAATGCTCCCCGCAACAATATTTTGCTGACCGGGGGGATTTGTGCCGTGGGTGCGATGCTGGTGAGCTTTCAGGCAGGGGCGGAGTTGCTGAATTTCGGCGCGTTTGTCGCCTTCATGGGCGTGAATCTGGCTGCGATCCGGCACTACTACTTCGGGGGGACTTCGCGGGGGCTGCGGAGTATTCTGGTGAACCTGCTGCCTCCAGCGGCAGGTTTTGTGGTGTGCCTCTACATCTGGTGGAGTCTGCGGACTCCGGCAAAGCTGGTGGGGTTTGGCTGGCTCCTGGCGGGCCTGGTTTACTACGCCTGGAGGACTCGCTTTTTCCGGGAACGGCTGGAACTGGTTTCGTCGCCGGAGGATTGAGCGCGGCCTGTTGAATTGCGGATGACGAGTTCCGTGTCGAGGATGAATTCCGCCCCGGGTTCCTTGTTTCGCATCATGCGCAGCAGAGTGTCGAGGGCGAGTTGGCCCAGCTTCTCGCGAGGGATTCGAACGGTGGACAATGCCGGGTAGGCGAGTTCGGCAAACGGGATGTCGTCAGCACCGATGATGGAGATGTCTTCGGGGACGCGAAGGCCGGCATGAAGCACACCGCGCAGGGCTCCGAGAGCGGTCAGATCGTTGCTGCAGAGAATTGCGGTAGGGAGCCGGGGGGCGGTGAGGAGTTGCTGAACGGCGAGGTCACCGCCCTCGACCGAATTCGTACCCTCGACAATCTGGAAGTTTGCATCCGCGTTTTGCAGGGCTGCAAGGACAGCGTCGCGCCAGGCAGCGTGGGAGGGTCTCGTTTGGGGTCCTGAGATGAAGGCGAAGTTGCGATGGCCAAGGTTGGTGAGATAGTTGACGGCCTCGTTGGCACCCCGGGCGTAATTCAGGCGGACGTTGCTGCGAATGAGGCTGGTGGTCCCCGAATCCAGAAAGACGGAGGCTATGCGGTTCTCTTCGAGGAGGCTTGCCATCGCGGGATCGACACGGGAAGTCATTACGGCGACCGCAGGTGTCTTGTTCTCAATCATCATGCGGAAAGAGGTGGCGGTTCGCTCGGGGTCGTAGTTGGTGGTGGAGAGCAGGACGTGGTGCCCGGCGGCGAGCGCGGCCGTTTCGAACGCCTTGATCAGGCCGGGAAAAAACGGATTTTCGATGTCGGAAATGATGAGACCGAGAAAGTCGCTGGAGCCGCGTGCCAGACGGCGCGCGTGGGCGTTGCCGTGGTAGTTGAGCTCGCGCATCGCGCGGAGGATGTTCTCGCGAACTTCGGGCGAAACGAAGCGGGTCCCATTGATGACGTGGGAGACAGTGGATTCCGACACGCCGCAGCGTTCGGCCACGTCTTTCATTCGGGCCACGGTTCAGGGTGTCCTTTCATCTGAGCAGCTCAGGATATTTGTCGGCGCAGGAGCTGCATGGTGGCCTTCTGACGGGCCAGTACAACGCTGCGGGCTTTGAGTGCTTTACGTCGGGCAGCGACCGGGTACTTTGCCATGGCGAGCACGGCGGGGGCGATTTTGGGGAGGTCGGTTTCCACGTCGAGATCGAACAGCCAGTCGTTTAACCCAATATCCCGCCACATGAAGCCTTTACTGGTTTGTTCCTCGAAGCGGCATACGATGGCGGGGATGCCGTGGCCTATGCACATGATGGGCGAGTGCATCTCGTTACCAAAGAGACCGGCTGACTGGCGGTAGGTGCTGAGGGCTTCATCGGTCAGCCAGAAGTGGTCTCGCCAGACGACGGAGGATTTCACGTCTTCGGGCAGTTTGTCGTAAAGAATTTCCTTGCCGAGCGCGACCTGGGTCTCATCTTCGGGGCAGATGAGGATCCTGAGGTGCGCCTCGCGAACGACGCGGGTGATGGCTTCGCGGAGGGGCGCGTGGTCGTGCTCTTTCATGGCCAGGTTTCGCTTGTCGCGCTCGGCGTCGTAGGGGCGCTTGCGGGAGAGCATGAGCCAGTCGGGCGTCATGCGGAAGCGGGGGATGCAACACAGGAACTTACCGGGTTCGAGCGCGTGTTCGCGGAGGAAGGCGTTAGCGGCTTCATCGTTGCGGAGGTCCGTGGCGAAGGCTCCGTCGGGGGCGAATTCCATGACGGGGGCCTTGACCCCGGCGGCGCGTGCAGTGGCGAGCGAGACGGAGTCGCGGAAGAAGACGAAGCGGGCTCCGTTGAGGGTTTCGACGACTTTTGGTGTGGCACGCTCTTTGGGGAAGGTTATCCCGTAAACACCGTACGGTTTGCTGGTGGTGGCGCGCCAGCGGTCGACATCGTCCACGGCCACCAGAAAGGGACCGGAGCCGTGGAGAAGGAAGTCGTTACTGTCGATGGCCTGTTTGATCTCGTCCGGCGTGAGGACAATTTTGAGTTTGGGGAAGCGACGGCGGATCATGGCTTCGACACCGTTGGCGAGACTGGAGGGCCAGAGGGTGACTTCGGCGTTCGGGATATGTTTTTCGAGGAGCGTCAGGACGCCGGGGGAGTGGGCGATGTCTCCGATGTTGACAACCTGCCAGGAGGAGCGGACGAGGATCTTCGGTGTGCGGCCTTTCGCGGCTTGCGCGAGAACTGGGGCGAGGGCGGGAGTCAGGGCGGTGGTCAGGAATTTTCGGCGTTGCATTCGGAGGGTCTTACCAGTTTAGTCAGAAACCGCGAGGTGTCCGTCTGCGAGGAGCAGGGTCAGGGTTCGGCCCCCGCTGTGAAAGGTGACGGCCTTGCCGTCCGGGCTGATGGTGGGGCCATCGGTAATCCAGACACCATGGCGGGCTTTGGCGACGACAAGCTTCTTTTCCACGCCCAGGGTTCGGAAGATGTCGTCTGCTGAAAAGTGCGCAGTGGCACCGCCGGCACGGTCTATCAACGTGATGGCATGAGGTGAGGCGACATTGATCCACTCGTCGGCGAGGACAGTATGGCCCGAATTCGTGACGAGGGCGTCGCGGGGGCCCTGTTCATGAGGAAGGATCTTCTGCCAGACCAATTTGCCGACAGCGGTTCTCAGGGTAGCTTGCGCACCCTTAAGGGTCAGAGTGTAGCGACGGGAGGGCGAAAAGAAGCTTCGCTCGGCCGGAGGCAGATCGATTCGATCCTGTGCTGCCAGAAAACCGGCGCAGGCGAGGATCAGGCTGGCTGCTTGCCGCATACTCAGGCGCGACGGCGACGCACCAAGCCGATAACCAGAAGGCCTCCGGCCGCCAGGGTCAGCGAGAAGGGTTCGGGGACGGTGGTAAGCAGCGAACTGTCCCGGACGTTTGCGATCATGGCCGGGGTCAGCAGGGAGAGGCCCAGACCATCCGGGGTGATATTCGCGATAGTGGTGGGGACGGTGCGTGTGCCGCCGCCGGTCATGAGGTAGTTGTTGCCCGGGGTGGTGTGGTCGAGGCCAAGGTTATGGCCAAGTTCGTGCGCGATGGTATCGAGGCGACCGAGACCACCGTTGAAGGCCATCACGGTGTCCATGGCGATGACGAGGCCGCCGGCACCCAGCCAGGCTTCCCCGTAGGCACCGGCAACGGTGCGGACCAGAAACATATCGATGCTGGAGGTGCTGGGACCCATGGTGCCGTAAGCAGATGAGAGGTCTGCAAAGCCGTCCCCAGGGACTGCGTCATTGATAAAGCTTAAGGCCGTGCTGTTGACGGTGGAGACGAAGTTGAAGTCCACGCTGATGCCAGCCTGGGCCCAAATTTTGTTGGTTTCGGCGGCGAAGTAGTTGTTGCCGGACGGGCCGAGGGAAGCACAGTTGCTACCTGCGTTGTCGCAGAGACGATAGACCTGAACGGTCAGCATCCGGTCAATAACAGCCGCATTCGCGACGCTGCCGAAAGCCAGCATGATCAGGCCGAGGACGCTGCGGCGAAGGGAGGAAGGAACGCGCATACGGTCATTTTAGCGCGAGCATTTCAATGCGAACAAAGGGTTCCCGGATTTTGCTCGCTATTCTGTATCAATGAAAAAGCTGATTCTCGGGTTAGCGGTGGGTTCTCTGTTGTTGGGTCAGGAAAAGGTGGACGAGGCAACCACGGCGAAGATGCGCAGTGAGGAACTGGAGCATTCGCAGATCATGCGGACGCTGCATACTCTCACCGACCGGTATGGGCCGCGTGTCACCGGCTCACCCAATCACGAGGCTGCCGCGAAGTGGGCGGTGTCGCAGATGACGGCGTGGGGTTTGAAGAATGCCCATCTGGAGCCGTGGGACTTTGGACACCCCGGGTGGCTGAATGAATCGGCTACGGGAAAGATTGTTGCGCCCGTGAAGCAGAATCTGAAGTTCGAAGTGATTGCGTGGACGCCTTCCACGAAGGGTGCCGTTACCGGATCGACGATGCAGGTGGTGCCCCGACGGTGAAGGGCAAGATGGTGATGATCGGCAAGTGGACAGTGGTGCCCGTCAACTTCACGCCTCCGCCAAGCGGACCCCCGATGAGCAGGTGAAGGCTCAGTATGATCCGGCGGGGCCTGGGCGTGGCGGCGGGCGTGGTGCGGCACCTCCCGCAGATCCGACCCGCTACACCGCAGCCCAGGTGGCCGAGAAGATAGACGCCATGCTGGTGGCGGGCGGGGCGATGATGCGGATCAATGACGCGGCGCGTGGCGAGGGTATTATCGTCGCGCAGCAGCACAGGGGCTATGACGAAGCGACTGCCGTGCCGACGGTGGTGGTTCGCAACGACGATTTTGGCCGGATCGAGCGGCTAATGGCTGACGGTGATGATGTGAAGCTGCAGTTCGACATTGTGAACCACAGCTATCCCGAAGGTAAGACCAGCTACAACGTGATTGCGGAGATTCCGGGCACCGATAAGGCAGATGAGGTGGTGATGCTGGGGGGGCATCTGGATTCATGGCATGGGGGCACGGGTGCGACGGACAACGCGATTGGTTGCGCCATTATGATGGAGGCCGCGCGGTTGATTCAGGTTGCTGGCGTTAAGCCTCGTCGGACGGTGCGCGTGGCGTTGTGGTCGGGTGAAGAGCAGGGCCTGTACGGGTCTCTTGCCTACGTGAAGCAGCATTTCGGGACGGCGGAAGATCCGAAGCCGGAGTGGGCTAAATTCAACGGCTACTTCAACGTGGATACGGGGACGGGGCGGATTCGCGGCGGCAGTGTATTTGGGCCTCCGGAAGCTGCGGCGATCCTGAGACCGGTATTCGCACTGTTCAGTGACTGGGGTGTCGCGGGGGTGAATGCGAATACCAGCCGCGTGGTTGCCGGAACGGACAGCACTTCCTTCAACAACGCAGGATTGCCGGGCATCGGCATGCAGCAGGACCCCATCGAGTACAACTCGATGACCCACCATACGAATCTCGACACGTATGAGCGGATTATTCCGGAAGACGCGCAGCGGAATGCGGCCATTATTGCGGCGGGCGCCTTGCATCTGGCGAACCGGGACGAGATGGTGCCCCGGTTTGAGAAGGACAAGATGCCCGCTCCCGTGAAGGTTCCCACGTTCTGAGCTACCGTCACCGCCACGGCGCGGTCCCCATTGCTTCGGCGAGTGAGCATTCACTGTCGGCGGTGCTGCAGCCTGTGTAGCTGCCGGTGAACTGGTTGAGCTGACTGCTGGTCCGATGCGCGAGGTAGAGGGGCAGAAACAGGAGTTCCGCCGTCGGAATCAGGGTGAGTATCGTCAGCGCTACTGTTCTCAACGTTTTCATGGCAAGGCTTCCTTCGCCTCTACCAGCGAAGGCTGCGGGAAAAGTCCGCCACAAGATTTGGCGTTTTCGATAGAATGTTCTTACTGCGATGAAGATACCTGGACTTCTGGTGACGGCGTGCGGCCTGGCCTTAGCGGCTGAACCGGCAGAGCTTTTCGAGATGAGTGTGCGGCCTTTGCTGGTCACGAAATGTTATGGGTGCCACACGGACGCGAAGTCGGGCGGTTTGCAGCTGGATACTCGAGAGCATTTGCTGGCCGGAGGGAAGTCCGGGCCTGCCATTAAAGTGGGTGATCCGGATGGCAGCCTTCTCGTCCAGGCAATTCGGCAGACTCATGCCCGGCTGAAGATGCCTCCGGGCGGGAAGCTGGCAGAGGCCGAAGTGGAGGCTGTGGCGAAGTGGATTCGTGACGGTGCGGTTTGGCCTGCAGGCACCGTATCGGCTGCGAAGTATGTGATCACTCCGGAGCAGCGCAAGTTCTGGTCGTTCCAGCCGGTTGTGGAACCAGCGGCTCCAAAAGTTCGGGATACGAAGTGGGGTCACAATGATGTGGACCGGTTTATCCTGGCAAAGCTGGAGGAGAAGGGCCTGGCCCCGGTGAAGCAGGCGGAGCGGCGAACTCTGATTCGGCGGGCATATCTGGATCTGACGGGCTTGCCCCCTGCTGCGGATGAAGTGGATGCCTTTGTGGGGGATAAGGCGCCGGATGCGTTTGCGAAGGTTGTGGATCGGTTGCTGGCATCGCCCCGGTATGGGGAACGTTGGGGCCGGTATTGGCTGGATGTGGCGCGGTACTCGGACGACAAGCTCAATTCGACGGATGATGAGCCTTACACGAATTCGTTTCGGTACCGCGACTGGGTGATTGGGGCGTTCAATGCGGACATGCCTTATGACACGTTCGTGAAGGCGCAACTCGCTGGTGACCAGTTGCCGGAGAAGGAGAAGTATCTGGCGGGACTGGGGTTCTATGCGCTGAGTCCGGAGATGCAGGATGACCGCGTGGATGCCACGACTCGTGGCTTCATGGGCCTGACGGTGGCTTGTGCGCAGTGCCACAACCATAAGTTCGATCCGATTCCGCAGGCAGATTATTATTCGCTGCTGGGGATTTTTGCGAATACTTCGTTGTCGGAGTCCCCGCTTGCGGACAAAGCGCAGGTGGATGCGTACAAGGCCGCTAAGAAGAAGTTAGATGCCAAGAAAAAGGAACTGACCGAGTATGTGAAGGCGCAGTCGGTAAGTCTGGCGGATATCTTTGCTGCCCGGACTGCGGACTACATGTTAGACAGTTCGGATAAGTTACTCGATCATGAAGTCTTTCAGAAGTGGAAAAAGTACCTGACGTCGCCGGAGAAGAATCATCCGTTTTTGAAGGGGTGGTTTGAAGCGAAGGACGAGGCATCGAAGAAGAAAGTCGCTGCGGAGTTTCAGGCTCTGGTGCTGGCAGTTAACGCCGAAAAGAAGCTGGTCGAAGATAAGAACCACATCATTCTGGGCCTGGACCCCAGCCGCAACGATTTGAGTCAGGCGAGTCTCGTGTCGATGGACCGGGACCGGTTCACGCTGTGGGAAGACCTGTTCAGCGATCGCGGGATACTGCGATTTGGGGATGGAAAACTGGATCGCTTTCTGGCCGGGCCGTGGAAGGACCAACTCGAGTTGCTGCGGACAGAAGTGAAGACTCTGGACGCGGCGATGCCAACGGCGTACCCGTATCTGCAGGTGATTGCGGATAAAGAAAAGCTGGCGGAGCAGAAGATCTGGCTGCGGGGGGATAAGAATAATCCCGGGGATCCGGCTCCTCCGCGTTTTGTGTCGATTCTGTCGCCGGGTGATCCCAAGACGGGTGATCCAAAGAGGTTTTCGAATGGAGCGGGGCGTCTGGAACTGGCAGCAGCGGTGGCGGACCCGGCGAATCCTTTGACGCCTCGCGTGATGGTGAATCGGATCTGGCAGCATCATTTTGGCCAGGGCCTGGTGCGGACTCCGAGTAACTTTGGGGCCCAGGGTGATCGACCGAGTCATCCGGAGTTACTCGACTATCTGGCGGCACGGTTTGTGAAGGACGGATGGTCGGTGAAGAAGTTACACCGGACCATCATGCTTTCGGCGGCAGAGACTGGACGCAGAGTCTCTGCGCGATGATCTTTTGCTGGTGTCGGGAAATCTGGATCTGAAAGAAGGCGGGTTGGCGGTACATCTGGGCAAGGAAAACAAGCGCCGGACGGTTTACAGCTTTGTGAGTCGCCGCAAGATGGAGGCGGATTTCGCACTGTTTGATTTCCCGAATCCGAACAACACGAGTGAACAACGGAACGCGACCAACGTGCCTCCGCAGCGCCTGTACTTCATGAATAACGAGTGGGTCATAACGCAGGCGAAGTCGGTGGCTGCGCGCCTGAAAGGCGATGATTCGCAGCGTGTGGACGCAGCTTATCGACTGTTGTTCCAGCGCATGCCAAGTACTCCCGAGAAGAAGCTGGGGCTGGCGTTTGTGGCCGGTAAAGATGAAAAAACCTGGTCGGAGTATACGCAGGTTTTGTTGACTTCGAACGAATTCCAGTTTGTGGACTAACGCGATGAACAGACGAGATTGCCTGAAACAGTTTGGAACCGGGTTTGGGATGACGGCGTTCGCGCAGTTAGTCGGCTCGCAGATGTCGGCCACACAGATGGCGCGGGCGGCGGTGTCGTCTAACCCTCTGGCACCCAAAGCTCCGCACTACCCGGCGAAGACGAAGCACGTGATTTTCCTGTTTCTAAACGGCGGGCCCTCCCAGGTAGATACCTTTGATCCGAAGCCGATGCTGACGAAGTACAACGGACAGCCGATGCCTTCGGGGAATCTGAAGACAGAACGGAAGACCGGGAATCTGATGCGGTCACCGTTCGAGTTTCAGAAGCACGGGCAGAGCGGGATTGAGGTGAGCGATATCTTCCCGAAGCTGGGGGCTCGGATTGATGATTGCTGCGTTATCCGGTCCATGTATACCGACAGGCCGAACCATGAGCCTTCGCTGCTGCTGATGAACACGGGCGATAAGCAGGTAGGACGGCCTTCGATGGGGTCGTGGCTGACGTATGGGCTGGGGTCGGAGAATCAGAATCTGCCGGGGTTTGTGGTGTTGTGCCCCGGGTTTCCGGTGATTGGTCCGCAGCTGTGGGCGTCCACGTTCTTACCTGCGGTTTACCAGGGAACTTACATCCCGAACAATGAGAAGACGCCGGACAAGCTGGTGCAGTACATCCGAAATCCGGAGTTAGACCGCACCGAGCAACGCCGCCAACTGGATCTGCTGGGCAAGTTGAACGAAATGCACCTCCAGAAAGCTGGCGCGGACCGTGAACTGGAAGCCAGCATCCAGGCCGCCGAAATCGCCTTCCGCATGCAGACCGAAGCGCCGGAAGTCTTCGATATCTCGAAAGAGAACGAAAAGACGCGCGCGCGGTACGGGGAGAGCGATTTTGGCCGAGGTTGCCTGATGGCGCTCCGCCTGGTGGAGAAGGGTGTCCGGATGGTGCAGGTCTACCACGGCAATTCGCAGCCCTGGGACAGCCACGACGATATCCAAAATCACAAGCGACTGGCTCGGGATGCCGACCCTGCCATTGCTTCGCTGCTCGAGGATTTGAAACTGCGCGGGTTATTGGACGAAACGCTGGTGATCATCAGCGGCGAGTTCGGGCGAACTCCGGTAGTGGAAGTAAGCGGTCTGGTGCGGGTCCAGAATGGTCGGGACCACAACAGCCACGGGTTCTCAACGGTTCTGGCGGGGGGCGGGATCAAGCGAGGGCATATCCACGGGGCCACGGATGATTTTGGCTTCAAGGCGCAGGACAAGCCGGTACATATCCATGATCTGCATGCCACAATCCTGCATCTTGCGGGCTTCGATCATACGAAGCTGACGTATCGGTATAGCGGACGTGATTTCCGGTTGACGGATGTGGCCGGGAATGTGGTGCAGGAGATTCTGGCGTAGCGGTGTGAAGGGATTCCTGCCCCGTAACAGTTCAGGCAGGGCCGGAAATTTTGAGGAGAGAGGGCACCGGTTGTGCCGAACGGTGTGAGCGGATGGCGTGGTTGAGGTAGTCGAGAGGGTTGCGGTTCTGCGAGATTCGTCGCGGCAACAGCCTCACCACTGATCTTCTCACTCGTGTCCGTAATGACGTTGTAGTTCAGTTGTGATTTCGGCGACGACTTCCGCCTTAGTCAGCTGATCTTGCCTTGATCCGATCTCGCTCTCTTCCAGGTTACCGCAGTTCCACGCTTCCGTGGCGGGTCCGCGCCTGTAACCCTAAGGGCTCGTTTCTGATGCGGGCTAAGAGAATGCGTGCGGCCTGCGCTTCAGCAGGTGCATTGAGTTCGCGTTTGGCGGCGATGGCGGATGCCAGGGTAGGTGCTACGTGGACGCGGCCGCGTTCATTGCCTTTCTGGACGCTTCGGACAGTTAGCATTTGCTGTTCTGTCGACTGTTTGTGGCGGTACCTCCCCGACTACGTTGGCCCGAAATGTGGTGCCGCTTCTGTTGCAAACACAGCAGGTAAACCGATTGACAATCGGCCGCAGCCTGCCAAGTTGCCCACAAGCTCGGAGGTGCGGGCAGGCGTGGGACAACCATGGAGCCACAGAGTTGGGACGGTGGCAATGGCGAGTGTCGTAATCTATTATTAGGACGTTTAGTATTATCAAGCGGACTGGTACGTTCAGTATTATCAAACTAAATAGTACTTTTGATTACGTTCGTATCGAGGAGTGTTGGGATCCTGCGGCCCGGCCTTCTGGTTGGGACAACCAGTGGGACTAAAGCGGCAATGCGCCTCAAGGATCAACGCTAAAGAATACATGCCTTGGATTCTTCGAATGATTTGCGACGCACCGTTTACTTCTGTAAACGGACGCCGCAGCCTGTCCATCGGTCCGTGTGGGGGCCTGAGCCCAGTGCTTGCGTACGTTGGCTTGCTTGTTCTTGCGGCAACCGCGGTGTATGGGCAGCAGCCCGCAGCCAGGGTTTGGGGCCAAGCCAATTTAACCAGCAACACAGCCGTAAATCCTCCTACAGCGATCAGCCTCCGCAATCCCATAGGCACCGCGGTGGATGCGAGTGGCAATCTTTATGTTGCAGATAGCAGCAATCTCCGGGTGCTGTACTACGCAGCCGGCAGCACGACACCCACCCGGGTTTACGGAGCCGGCGGACTTTACACCAAGGCCTGTAGTCCTCTGGACTGCGGAGCGGGGTACCTTTATGGCGTGAATGGCGTTGCCGTGGACAGCAGCGGCAATCTTTACATTGGGACCCCGAACTGGGCCGCCTCCTACCCGGCAGGGAGCACGACACCAGCGGAAATTTTACACTATGGCGTGACGGCGGCCAACGTTCTCACCGGACCGGCTAACGCGGCGGTCGTGGATGAAAGTGGCAATGTTTACGTCGCGGACAGCAACCGGGTGGTGTATTTCCCCGCCGGCACCACCACGGCCACCAGAGTATACGGCCAGGCCGGAAGTTTCACCACGAACACTGCCAATCAGGGTGGCGTCTCCGCCAATTCCCTGTCGACGCCCCGCGGTCTCGCGCTGGACGCGAGCGGGAATTTATATGTTGCTGATTCTGCCAACAACCGAGTTCTCTACTTCCCGGCTGGCAGCACGACCGCAACACAGGTGTGGGGCCAGCCGGATTTTGTCTCTACGGGTAGCGGAACGTCCGCCACTGCGTTGTCAGTGCCCGCTGGCCTCGCCCTCGATCCCAGCGGAAATCTTTACGTTGCGGACAGCAGCAACAATCGAGTACTCTATTTCGCGGCTGGCAGCACTACCGCAACGAAGGTGTGGGGGCAGCCGGGTTTTACCAGTTCCACCACCGGTTTCTCCGCGACCACGCTGAATTCTCCCCGATCGGTCACCAGGGACAGCAGCGGCAACCTTTACGTTGCAGATTTCAACAATAACCGTGTGCTGGAATATCTGGCCGCAGGTAATGCCTACACAATCAGCGGCCCTGCAGGTGGGTCACTGAACACAGCTTCCGCGACTTTCACGGTCGCGCCCAACGGCGCATTTTCGGGCACCATTACGATCACACCGTCTGGAGGCGGGCTTTCTACGCCCATTGTCCTGACGTTCAATAATTCCTACGTGGCGCAGACGTTCACCATCACGCCGACAGCGGCTGGCCCGGTTTTGCTGACACCGACCAACAGTCAAAGCTTTCCCGACGTTTCCGCGCTGAATTATGCGACTCCGCCCACTGCGCCCACCATTACTGCGGGAACCGCTGCGAACACGCAGGCTACGGTAACGTTCACGGCCCCGGACTCGACGGGAGGTTCGGCGATTACGAACTACACAGTGACGTCTACGCCCGGCAACTTCACAGGCACGGGCACTGCGAGTCCGATTGTAGTGACGGGGCTGGCGAACAAGAGTTCGTACACCTTTACTGTAAAGGCCACCAGCAGTGCAGGTACTGGTCCGGCATCCGCAGCTTCGAGCTCCACTTACGTCTACCCCACGCCCACAGTAACCAGCGTCAGCCCCGCCAGAGGGCCACTGGCGGGCGGAGCGGCAATTACCATCACGGGAACGGGCTTCACCGGAGCGACCGCAGTGACGCTTGGGGGCACGGCGGTTACGAGTGTAGTGGTTGTGAGTGACACC
>RGPS01000155.1 GCA_010084195.1 Terriglobia bacterium | reverse complement strand
AGAGTTTCTCTAAGGCCGCCCAGACCTGCTATCGCACGCAGCCAGCCATTAGTGCGCAAATTCGCCAGCTCGAATACGAACTGAAAGCTGAGCTTTTTGAGCGCTTCGGGAGCCGCATTTCTCTTACCTCCGCCGGCAAGCTCTTCGCTACTTATGCCGAACAGATGATGGAAACCCGGCGTCAGGCGCAGAACGCTCTCAGCGAACTGGAGTCCAGCCCACGGGGCGAACTCGTCATCGCTGCCAACGAGGCCACCTGTATCTATGTTTTACCCGCCGTCTTCGCTGAGTACAAAGAGCAGTTTCCGGGTATTCAGCTACAGGTGAACCGTTCGTACGGTGCCCGGGTGGTGGAAGCCGTCATGGAAAATGTGGCCGATTTCGGTCTCACGCAGTTACCGGTGTCTGAAAAACGCGTCCAGGTAGTCGAAATCTATAAGGATGAAGTCCACTGTGTGGTCACCGCCGATCATCCTTTGGCGGTCCTCGGCAAAGTGAAGTGTGAGGATGTACAGCCCTATCCGCTTCTGTTGCCGCAGTCCGGGCGGACCCGCAGTCGCCTCAATTCGTGGTTCGAGTCGCTGGAAGACGATATCCGTGTCTCCATGGAACTAGACTCTACGGAAACCATGAAAAAGTTTGTCGAAGCCGGCCTCGGCGTCAGTTTCCTCGCGTCGATGAACTGCGTGGATGAGGTCGCCGACGGTACCTTGCGGACGATACCGCTGGCACCCGAGCCCATGATCCGCAAGCTCGGTCTCATTTATCGCAAAGATAAGGCGCTGTCCAAAGCTGCGCTTGGGTTCATTCAGGTGGTGCTGGATCATTTTGGCTCCAACACCCGGCCCGCCGTGGAGCACTGACTCGATGACCTGCCCGCGATGCAACGGCGAAGTCGGAAGCGCGGCAGTGTGCGCGGGCTGCGGCATGCAGTTCGTTCGTCAGGTGGCCGGTTTCATCAAGACTTCTGCGGTCATCATTGCCACGCGCGACGACGATGCCTTTTATGGCTCGCTCCACGAGGTGCCGGCAGCTCTGCGGACAAGACTGGAAGCGGCAACGCACAGTGTAAATTCGGGCACGATTCTGATTGCCGACAAAGCAGGCCGTGAGCGCATCCTGACTCGTTCGGTGACGATGGAACGCGAGCCGGTTTTGTCGCCTCCGCCTGCGCCGGTGGAAGACAGCCCTGCGCAGTGGGTTTTGTGGGCAGGCCTGGGGTTGCTGGGGGCGGCGCTTTTAGTCATTCTGTTAGTGTGGGGAAAATGGCCAAACGGGTAGTGGTAATTGGGGCGTCCGGGCAACTGGGCGTCGAGTTGTGCGCAGACTTAAAGCAGCGCGGATACGAAGTTGCGGCGTTCGGCAGAGCAAAACTGGATATCACGAAGGCGGAGGCCGTCGAGCGGACCCTCGCTGAAGTGGAGCCCTGGGCCGTCTTCAATGCGGCGGCCTACAACATGGTCGATGTCGCCGAGCGCGAACCTTCTGCTGCCATGGAAGCCAATGGTCTGGCCGTGCGCAATCTTGCCATCGCCTGTCGGCAGACGGATGCGCGCCTCGTCCATTTCTCTACCGATTACGTGTTTGATGGCACGGCCGGGCGCCCTTATACCGAGGCCGACGCAGTGCATCCTTTGGGGGCTTATGCGGTTTCCAAGCTGGCCGGTGAACTTTATGCCTGCGCTTATCTCGATAATGCGCTGGTTGTGCGAACCTCCGGCGTTTTCGGCATTGGAGCCCTGAAGACGGCCCGCGGTAATTTCCCCGAACTGATGATGCGCCTCGCCAGGGAAGGGAAGCCGATCCGCGTTGTTGAGGATCACGTCGCTTCCCCCACTTATGCCCCGGCACTTGCCGCCCGCTCCATTGATCTGCTGGAAAAAAATCTGTCCGGCGTGTTCCACGTTGGCGGGGGCCAGGCCATTTCCTGGTTCGATTACGCCAGGCTGATTTTTGAAAAAGCGGGGTTGACCGCGAATCTGAACCCCACTGATGCCCGGGAGTATCGTACGGACGCCCGGCGGCCAAAGTTCTCCGCTCTGGAAAACGCGCGGCTCCGGGAGTGCGGTATTGCCCCCATGCCCCCTCTTGCAGATGCTGTCGAGGCATACGTGAAGTCCAGGCAGTAACCGAACCGCGCCAGCCAGGAAGCGGCGGCTTACAGCAGCGCGACAGGGGCTTCCGTCAGAGTGTCAAGTCAACACCGACAAGGCACGCAAGTCGAGGAGCACGATGATTGTCAAAAGGCCCTGACACACGGAGGGGGTCAGTTTTGTCTCAGAAGTATGGCGACGCTCCGGCCCTGGGCGCCTGATCGGTTG
Source organism: Terriglobia bacterium (assembly GCA_010084195.1). Taxonomy (GTDB): domain Bacteria; phylum Acidobacteriota; class Terriglobia; order Bryobacterales; family Bryobacteraceae; genus BOG-234. Next base: position 11,509 of record RGPS01000155.1, on the reverse strand, counting down.
GATCCGAAAGCTATACTCAGCTTGCATGGCAATGCCTCCAAATCCGCAATTGCCTCTTGTTGGTCAGGTCCTGCTCACTCTCCTCGTTCTGATCGCCGCTGGCTATGACATCCGTTTTCGCCGCATCCCCAACTGGCTGGTTCTGGCAGGTCTGGTGGTGGGTCTCACCTCTACTGGCTTCGCTCTCTACTTCCCGCTATATCTGCTGCGGGCGCGGGGAGCCGGTGACGTGAAGCTCCTGGCCGCAGCCGGCAGTATCGCAGGCCCCGGCGATTGCCTCTGGTTATTTTTGCTGACCGCTATTCTGGGCGGCCTGGTAGCGTTGATCCTGATTTTGTTGAAGGGCCGGGCGCAAAAGACACTGTTCAACGTCGCCTGGATTCTGCGTGACCTGATTCGGCTCCGCGCGCCCTGGAAGAGCAGCGAAGAACTGGACGTCAATTCCCCGAAAGCCCTGCGGCTGCCCCACGGAGTCCTGATCGCAGTGGGAACGACAGCGCTGATCGGGATGGCACAATTACATCGGGGTTTGTAATACATGCGCGTTGCGATAATTGGTGGCAGTGGCCACATCGGGACTTACCTGACTCCCCGGCTGGTGGAAGCCGGGCATGAAGTGGTGTGCGTCAGTCGTCGGCAGAGGGTCCCCTATCAGCCCCACGGGGCGTGGACGCAGGTTTCGCACGTCGTCGCTGATCGCTCGGCAGAAGAAGCTGAGGGGGATTTCGGGCGGCGAATTGCCACCATTGAAGCCGATGTGGTGATCGATCTGACGTGTTTCACGCCTGACAGTGCCCGCCAGATGGTGGAGTCATTGCGCGGCCGAATCCAGCATTTTTTGCATTGCGGGACCATCTGGGTTCACGGGCCAAGCGTGGTCGTGCCCACCACCGAAGCGCAGGCGAGGCGACCGTTCGGCGATTACGGGAATCGCAAGGCGTTGATTGAAGAGTACCTCTTGCGGGAAGCGCGGCTGAATGGCTTCCCGGCTACCATCGTTCACCCCGGCCACATCGTCGGCCCCGGCTGGACGCCCCTGAATCCACAGGGGAATTTTGACCCGAACGTGTACTTCCGGCTGGCGGCGGGAGAAGAAGTCACGCTGCCGAATATCGGGCGGGAGACCGTCCATCATGTCCACGCCGATGATGTCGCGCAGGCTTTCCAGAAGGCGGTGGAGAATCGTGCTGCAGCCCTGGGCGAGAGTTTTCACGCGGTATCGCCCGCAGCCGTTACGCTGCTGGGCTATGCGGAGGCGGTGGCCAGTTGGTTCGGCCGGGAAGCCGTGCTGCGGTTCGTGCCCTGGGAAGAGTGGCGCGGCACCGTCCCCGAAGCCGATGCGCTCAAGACCTGGGATCATATCGCCCACTCGCCGAACTGCAGTATCGAAAAGGCGAGGCAGGCGCTTGGCTACGCGCCCCGGTACTCTTCATTCCAGGCTGTTCGGGAATCGGTGGAATGGCTGATGGCTCACCGCAAAGCGTAACGCCGCTGCGCGACGCGTCGCATCGAGGTACTTGAGGCGACGAACGGCTACAAACTCCCAGGGAAATTCCTGGAAGGCATGCTGAAGTCAGGCGTCCCGGCAGCCGAAGCTAAGAACATCTGGCTCAGTGAGGGTAAGAAAACGGATTGATGGACAGGATAGGCGGGAGCCAAGCCAAACCCTGCCAGGTCCGCCAGGTACACGCCGTTCTGCTCCGCTACAAATTGGGAGTCCGTCCATGAAATACGAAGTCATCATCTGCTGGCGCAATGAAGACGAAGTCTTCGTTGCCGATGTCCCCGAACTGCCGGGCTGCATGGCCCATGGCACCACACAGGAAGCTGCCCTCCGCAACGCACAGGGAGTCGTTAAACTTTGGCTCGACACTGCCCGGGAAGTCGGGGACGCGGTCCCGGAACCGCGCGGGCGACGCCTCATTTTTGCCTGATTTCTGCGCTGAAATATTGGTGACAAGGCGGGGCACCGGCTCGGCTCTGGTCCATCTCGCTGTTGAGCTACAGTCCGGATGGCGGTAAACTGGCAAACGTGCCAAAAACTCGTTCCAGCCTCTACTACCTCGCCACCTATCTGTGTGTCACCGGCCTTGCCTTTTTTCTGGCACCGCAATTCACCCTCAGGCTCCTGATGGCGAATCACCAGTATGAGAGTGCGTTTGTGCAGTTTGTTGGCGTCATGATGTTCGGCCTTTCCGTGATCGTGGTCAATGTGATCCTGTTTGGCGGGCCACTTTTGTACCGAACCACCCTGATCGCCCGGATTCCGATGTGGTTCATGATCCTCATCATCTACCTGCAGACGCAGGAGACTGCGTTCCTGATCGTGCTGGGCGTGCTGGGTCTCGGCATTATCGTCACAGGGTCCTGCTACCTGAAAGAACGCGGGCAGGTTGCTCTGAAGCCCGGAGCCTGATACGATTCTCTCGCTTGCGAAATATTCATTGCACTATCCGCATCATGGCCGCTTTTGTGGCCGTCTCTCTCTCGGCCCAGACCGACTGGCCTTCCTACGGGCATGATCCCGGGGGGCAGCGCTTCTCGCCTCTGAAGCAAATCAACACGAAAAATGTCAGCCAGCTCCAGGTCGCGTGGACCTACGATACCCAGGCACAGGTTACTCAGGCCGCCGCTCCAGGCCCTGCCAGAGCCGGTCGGGGGCCCAGGCCACGCCGGTCATCCACAACTCCGCTGGTGATCGACGGCGTCATGTATCTCTCCACCGCCTACAACCGCGTGGTTGCGCTGGAACCGGAAACCGGCAAGAAAATTTGGGAGTATGAAAGTGCGCACACCCCGGGCATGCGTGGGATCTCCTTCTGGCCGGGCTCGAAGGACCTGCCGCCCCAGGTGGTGTTTGGTACGAACGATGGCTTTCTGATATCGCTCAACGCGAAGACAGGCAAGCCGGTACCAGGCTTTGGGGTGGAGGGCCTGGTCAATCTGCGCGAAGGCGTCGCGGACAAATTTCCGAATCTGCAGTATGGTCTTTCTTCGCCCCCGGCCATCTACAAAGACCTGATCATCACCGGATCCCACACCCAGGAAGCGCCCAGCTTCGGGCCTTCCGGTGACCTTCGGGCCTGGGATGTGAAGACGGGCAAACTGGTCTGGCGCTTCCATACCCTGGACCCCGCGTCGTGGACTCCCGAACAGGCTGCGGACCGTTCCGGCCTGAATGCCTGGGGCTTCATCACTGTCGATACGGTGCGAGGAATCCTCTATGTCCCGCTCGGTACACCCACTACGGATTTCTACGGTGGGGACCGGAAAGGTTCCAACCTGTACGGCTCGTCCATCGTGGCGCTGGACGCTATGACCGGCAAGCTGAAATGGCATTTCCAGACCACACACCACGATAACTGGGACTACGATCTGGAGGCTCCTCCCGTACTCTTTGAAGCGAAGTCCGGGGGTAAGTCGGTTCCGGCCGTAGCAACTATCACTAAGCAGGGTCTGCTCTTTGCCTGGGATCGCGTCACAGGTAAGCCTCTGTGGGGCGTGGAAGAGCGTCCTGTGGTTTCCGACAATCCTTTCCCCGGGGGCGGCGACGAGCCCTGGCCCACGCAGCCCTTTCCGGTGAAGCCCGGGCCGTTGGCGCGGAACAGCTTTAAGCCCGAAGAAGTTGCCACCGTCACTCCGGAACATGAGAAGTTCTGCCGGGAACTGATGGCGCTGGAGGGCGGTGCGATGACAGGTGGCCCCTATGCGCAGTACGGTCCGAAGCTGCGGATTATCTTTCCGGCGTGGATTGGGGGAGGGAACTGGGGTGGCATGTCGTACGACCCGCAGACCGGTTACCTGTTCGTCAACACCCAGAATGCGGCGAATCTGAACAAGATCATCAAGGGTCAGGACGGGCGCTTCCTCCGCGTAGGGCCGGATGGTCAGACCCTCGGCGAAGGCAACCTCTTCTGGGATCCGGACAAGAACTGGCCCTGCCAGCAACCGCCCTGGGGCGAGATGTCTGCCATCGATACAAAGACCGGCAATGTCGCCTGGCGCGTGCCTCTCGGCTCGTTCGGGGAACTGGACGCAAAGGGTGTGCCGAAGACCGGGACGCCGAATATGGGCGGGTCCATCGCGACCGCCGGAGGGCTGGTATTTATTGGCGCAACGGTGGATGGAAAATTCCACGCGCTGGATGCAAAGTCCGGCAAGGAACTCTGGACCGGGAAGATGGACGCCGATGCCCAGGCCACGCCGATGACGTTTCAGGGGCAAGACGGCCGCCAGTATGTGGCGATCATGGCCTCGGGCAGTGTGCACTATGTACGGCCTGCGGCCACCGGCAAGCTCTACGTTTACGCCTTGCCGAAGTAGGGTATGTCGACAGGTTCAGCGCAGGGCCTTCAACGCTTCCTCACGGAGCTCAGGATCCTGGCTCATCGCCGCTTTCTGGTAGTGATCGCGGGCTTCCACCGTGTTGCCGCGGCGCGCCAGCAGGCGGGCCAGGGCGAGATGCGCCTCGGCATTCGCGGGGGTTATCCCTAACGCCTTTCGATACTCCGTCTCCGCCTGTTGGGGCTGTCGGCGGCTGACCAGCAGATCTGCCAGATCGATATGCGTCTGGGCGTTGCCGGGAGCGAGTCGCAGGGCCGTCTCGAATTCGGCCTGTGCCGGTTCCAGGCGATTCATCAGGGTCAACAGAAACCCGTAGCTGTGGTGGGTCTCTGCGGCCTGGGGGTTGGCGTTCAGAGCCAGTCGGAAGTGGTAGTCGGCGCGGGCATAGTCCTTCTTTCCGGCCAGCAGGGACGCGAGATTGGCGTTCGCCTCCGCGTGCTCCGGCTGGTGTCGCAGAGCTTCGCGGAATGCCGCTTCACCCTGTGCCGGGTCGCTCTTCCGGAGCCAGGCCAGGCCCATCAGATTGTGCGCTTCGGGAAGCTGCGGATCGAGCGCGAGCGCCTTTTGCAACAGCCGTTGAGCATCCTCCGCGCGGTTCTGTTGCAGGTACGCGTTGGCCAGATCGGTCAGCGAAAAAGTGTCCGGAGGTTCAATCGCCGCAGCTTTTTCTCCGACTTCGATCGCTCTGGCGGGTTGCCCTGTAGTCAGGTACGCGGCGGCGAGTTTTGAAAGCGCCGGACGATGATCCGGCTTGCGGCGTACAGCTTCCTCAAACCATTTTGTTGCTGTGTCCGGATGCCCCTGGCGAACGAGCGCTGCGCCCAGTTCTGTATGGAACTCAGGGCCCGTCGGCTTCTCGCTCGCAATAGCCTGCTCCAGGTCCTGGATCCCGGCGTCAAGGTTTGAACTGTGCAGGGTCTGTGCGGTCGCCAGGTACAAGGGGTCGGCCTTCGCTCCGTAAGGCACCACTTTGCCTTTGTACGGAGGTGCGCTTTCGGCAAGCGGTGCCAGCAGGTTGCGGGCTGGCTTCCGTCGCTGAATGAAGTGGTCCGTCATGGACAAATGCACCGCATCCTCGGCACGTCGCTTCCACATGTGGCACGTGATGCAGTCAGGGCCCTGTGATTTTGCGGCGTGCACGGTGGCATGGCACGTGCCGCAGACCTGATTGAAGTGCTCCGGCGTCTCGCGCTTGTGCGGGTCGTGGCAGGTGATACAAGTCATCTGGCTGCTTCGAAAACAAGCTGACTTTTCCAGACGATAAGCCGCATGGGCGACCTCAAAGCGATCTTCATCCGCGCCGGAATTCGGGGCGTGGTCGAAGAGCAGTTCATATCCACTCAGGGGCTCGCCTGGACGGTAAGAAAACGGTGCCCGATCAAAGCGGCGAATGGCATTCGGCAAACGCAGACTGGTCGTCTCCATGTGGCACTGTCGGCACACGTCCAGCTGTAATTCGCGCGAAAGCTTCTTCGGATTGACAATCGCTGCACGTATCACTTCGGGCTTCTCGCCGCTTTTCGAAGCTGCCTGTACGTGGGCCTTTCCCGGGCCATGGCAGCGCTGGCAATCAATCCCTTCCGTCATCTTTGCCCCATACAGCGGCTCGTCGCTGCCAGGGTCAGAGACCTGCGTCACATCGGGGTAGCTGTTGTGACAGAACATGCAGTCGTAACCGACGGGCCGTCGAAAGTCCTGATGATCCGAACGGTCATAGCCCGGGCTCATTGCCCAGTAGCCGCCGTTCTCCGGATACCAGCTCACCGGCATTTCCAGAAGCTTGCCTTCGGGGCTTCGGTGGAGATAGGTGCGGGCGTGGTTCCCGGAGCCGATCACGTAGTCCATTGAGACTTCCACCACGTTCGTCTCCTTACCCTCGGGAGAAATCTGGTGGCGACGCTGGTAAAGTTTGCCGTCGCGTTCCGTCATTGTGTAATAACGGTTTGAAGCTCTGTTGAAGAGGGTGTTGCGTTTGCTGAAATCCTCAACTCTGTTGCTCGGGGAGGGCCGGTAAAACGATCGCCCCATGCCGGTCTTCCGGTAGTTGGCTGCTATTTCTGCGTGGCAGGTGGCACAAGTGGCAGTGTCTACATAGCCGGGATCGGTTTTGACGGAAGCGATTGTGGAGACCTGATGGTTGCAGGAAATTCCTGCCAGGGCGCAAAGGCCAAGCCAGAGCCTAAAATTCAAGGCGCGCCTTCAAAGCTGTCAGCTTTGCGGCTGGAACACCTGGTGTCTGAACGAGTTCGTCAAAGCTCTTCACCGAACCCTTCTCCACCCGAAATCGGATAATGGCCTGCGCCTCGTCCTCGGTCAGGCCCAGCGCCGTGAAATCACTGGCCGTTGCTTTATTCACGTTGAGCTTCCTGCTGAAGTTTGTGGCCAGGTATTCCACTACCTGATCGATCTCTTCGTCGGTCCCCTTTGCTCCACGCGACAACATGTCATCAACGACGGTGGCCCAGCGATCCTTTGACATTTTGGACCGGACAATACCCTCCACGCCGTGACACTGCGTACACATCCGCCTGAACACCACTTTGCCTGCTCCCGGCGGCAGTTCGTCCTGGGCGAAGACGGGTAGCGCGAACACAAAGACGATGCAGGGAACCAGATGGGTGAACGACATTTAGTTAATGAACTCCTATGAGTATTAAACTACGAAGACGAATGAAACGCGGATACCTGTTACTCTCACTTGCACTTATTTGCTCCCAGGCGGCCTGGCCACAGGCTCCGGCCCCGGCAACTGCCCCCGCTGCGCCTGCGGCAGCCCGTCTCGATGCCGCCAGACTGACCCGCCTCGACAAACTGCTGGCCGACTACGTGGAGCAGGGCAAGATCGCCGGCGCGGTCGCTCTTGTGCTGCGCGACGGCAAACCCGCGTACGAAAAAGCGGTCGGCTGGGCTGACAAAGAAGCTGGGCGCAAGATGACTACCGACACTATCTTCCGTATCGCCTCTCAAACCAAAGCTCTCACCAGCACCGCCATTCTGACCCTGGTGGAAGAAGGAAAGATCGGTCTCACGCAACCCGCCGGCGATTTCATTCCAACCTTTAAGAAGACAACCGTTTCGGTCCGCAGCGATTCAGGCAACATTGTCCCGGCGAAGCGCGCGATAACGATTCAGGACCTGCTTACCCATACCGCCGGTATTTCCTATGGCACCGAACCCCACGTGGCGGCCCTGTACCGCGACAAGGACCTTGGCCCGGCGGCCGGCAACGGCTGGTATACCGCAGACAAAGATGAGCCCATCTGCGTCACCATGGAGCGCCTGGGGACGCTGCCGTTTGTCTCGCAGCCCGGCGAGGCCTATGTCTATGGCTACAATACCGATATTCTGGGCTGCATCGTGGAGAAAGCGTCCGGCATGCCCCTCGACGAGTACATCCGGACCCGCATCACTGCCCCCCTCGGCCTGAAGGACACCAGGTTCTTCGTCCCCCCTGCCGAAAAAGGCCGCCTCGCCGCAGTCTACGGCACGAAGGACGGCCAGGCTGTCCGCTCCGAAGAGGGCTCAAAGGGGCAGGGTTCTTACGTGGAAGGTCCCCGCAAGAGTTTCGCCGGCGGGGCTGGACTCACTTCGACTGCCCGGGATTATGCCCGTTTTCTCGAAATGATCCGCAACGGCGGCACTCTTGATGGAGTGCGGATTCTGGCTCCGCGCACGGTAGATCTGATGACGACGAACCAGTCGGGAACTCTTCACTCCTCCACGGGTCTCGGCTTTGGGCTCGGTTTCCAGTCGGTAGATCGTTATGGTGCCAACGGCATGGCAGGAGTGGGCGCCTTCGGCTGGGGTGGCGCGTACGGCACCACCTACCAGGTGGACAAGCAGAGCCACATGGTGCTGGTGCTCATGCTCCAGATGATGCCCAACGGCACCGACATCCAGCAGAAGTTCAATACTCTGGTCTATCAGGCCTTGCTCAAGTAGTCCTGTTTTTCGGCTCCGCCGGCAGCAGCTACGGAAGCGAATAAACGAACAACTTACCCGGCACCAGTTCCTTATGCCTCCCCCCGGCGGCATAGATGGCCACGTATTGCTTGCCGTCCTTACCCTGATAGGTAATCGGGTTTGAGACTCCATCGGCGCTGTGGTCCACTACCCAGACCTCTTTGCCGTTGCGGGAGTCAAAGGCGCGGAACTTCCCATCGACAGTTGCGCCGATGAAGACCAGACCTCCCGCCGTGACAATTGAGCCCGCGTTCGTGGTCGGAGTGCCCGTCTTCGGGACTCCCTTCGCGTCCAGTTCCTCAAAGGAGCCCAGCGGCACGCGCCACGCATATTCCCCGGTGTTCACATTGATGGCCGACAGCTCACCCCACGGCGGCTGCTGGCAAGGCCACTGCTTTGTCCCGTCCCAGAAATAATCCCCCAGGTTCTCCGGGGCGTCATCCGGAGGCACTCTGCGCCAGCTCTTTCCATCCGCGGACTGCACCATCTTGTTGAAGTTCGCCATGTTCTTGGCACTCACGAACAGGTATCCCAGCTGAGGATCGTACGAGCCCCCGCCCCAATTATTGCCGCCCGTCCACGCCGGGAAAACGACGCTCAGTTTGGGACCGTACTGCGTATACGGCCCACCCGTTACGGCGCCGCCTTCGCGAGCTAACAGTTCCCGGCAATACTTCTCATGTTCCGGCGTCACTGTGGCGATGTCCTCCGGCTTGAAGCTGTTGCGCGAGAACGGCAGTGGCTTCACCGGTATCGGTTGGGTAGGCCAAGGTTCGTCGCCCGGAATGGTGTTGTTGGCAGGTACCGCGCGCTCTTCAATCTCGTAAACCGGTTTGCCCGTGGCACGCTCGAACATGAACACCAGGCCCTGCTTGCTGGTCTGGATCACGATCGGGAGATTCCGGCCATTCCGGCGAACACTTGCCAGGATGGGCGCGGACGTCAGGTCGTAATCCCAGTTGTCGTGGTGCGTGGTCTGGAAGTGCCACTTCACCTTGCCGGTGGCCGCATCCAGCGCCACAATCGACGACCCGTAGCGGTTAGACCCTTTTCGCGCCGTGCCGTCAAAGTCGATATTGGGCGACCCCAGCGGGATGAAAATCAGGCCGCTTTCCACATCTATGGTGCTGATGCCCCAGGAGTTCACCCCGGAGCGCTCCGCCGCCTCCTCGGGCTTCCATTCGTCCTCCTTGATGGTGTGGAAGCGCCACACAAGCTTGCCGGTCTTCATGTCCCAGGCCCGCAGGTCCCCCGGGATGCCCACCACGGCTTGCTCGCCTGTGCCCGAGCCCGTGATCACCAGATCCCGGAAGATGGCGGGCGGCGACGAGATGCCGTACTGCTGTTTGGGGTACTTCTCGGCGAAGTTGGTCTTGAGATTGATGATTCCTTCATTCCCAAAACCAGGGACCAGCTTGCCGGTTTTCGCATTGAGCGAGACCAGCATGCCGTCCTGCGTTCCATAAACAATCTGCGGCGGCAGATCCTTTGTGCCGGGCCAGTAGTTGATACCGCGGAGCGCCGGAGTATGTTTGCTCTCAAAGGTCCAGATACGCTTGCCGGTCTCAGGCTCCATAGCCACCACGCGGTCGTAGGCTGTGGCCAGATACAAGACGCCATCCACCACCAGAGGCATCGACTGCGCACGCCTAACCCTGGGGCGTCGCGCCGCGCTGCCACGGCCACCCCTGCCGGTGGGGTCATCCACCGGCTCCGGTTGCGCTTCCGAAACGTCATAACTCCACGCGAGCTTCAGCTTCTCCACGTTAGCCGGCGTGATCTGCTTCAGCGGCGAATACCTCTGATTTCCCCGATCATGACCCCAGGTGGGCCAATCCGTTTGCGCCGATAAGGTGAAGGGGATGACAACAAGCAGTAATTTTCTGAACATTTGAGATCTCACTAATCGTTCCAGTGCACCATGGGCAGGCCGGGGACCGGTGCCCGGAAATACGGGATCTTCGTGCCCCGCAGGGAACCGATGTAGGCGGTCTGCAAATCGGGGCCGCCAAATGTCACGCTGGCCATCCACGGAGCCACGCCTTGTCCCGTGGCAAACAGGACATCTTCGGTGACCGCCCCCCGCACGAACTGTTCTTCCAGTGCTGAGACCTTCGCCGGGTCACCTTCGTCAAGCAGCGTCTTCATATCGCCTTCCGGTGTTAATACGAAGAGTTTGTCGGAATAGACCGTGGTGCCCCACAGATTGCCGTGAGTGTCGAAGGCGATGCCATCAGGCCAGGCACCTTTGCCCAGCTTCGTGGGGCCGAAGATCTCGCGGTCGCGGAGGTCGCCTTTTTCATCCATCCGGAGCCGGGAGATGCAGCCCCCCGTCGTCTCGACTACGTAGAGAAACTCTTCATTCGCATCGAAGCGAATCTCGTTGGTGAAGCCGAAGCCATCCGCGACGATGTGGAATGCCCCGTCGTCGTAGCGGGCAATATAGCCGTCTTTCAACTCAGGGTTCAGGGCGTGCATCCAGTTCTTCACTTTCGTCGAGATGGTTACCCAGATGCGGTCTTTGGAATCGCGCAGCGCGAAGTTCACCTTGCCGATGGGTTGGCCGTCAATCGTATCCGCCAGAACTTTCGAATCCCCTTCGCGTGTCATCACTTCCAGGCAATCTGTGCCAAAGTTGGCGATGAGGAAGTCACCGTTGCGGGCAAAGGCCAGGCCGTTGGGAAGCGTGCCGTGCAGGTATCGTGCACCCTCATCGCCCGCCTCGGCAAAGTGGGATGAAGCCTTCTGGCCGATGTACTGCTGGCTGCCATCGGGCGAAATCTTCATAATCCCGCCGTGGGCATCGGCAGCCCAGAGGGTGCCGTCACGTTCGGCGAGGATGCACTCGGGCCGCTGCAGATCGTGGCCGACGTACTGGAGTTTACTCTTGTCTATTTCGAAGTCGAGGATGGGGTTGCGGGGCAAAGTAGTTGGGTCCTGTTGCAATGAGCGTTGCGCATGATTCAATACTCACGCAACAGTATTCATATCGCTGATGGCAGCCGGAAGTCAACTAACAGCAAACGGCCCGGGGCGCAGACTCTGCTTCCCGGGCCTTTGTTCCTGCGTTTTCCGATACTTAGTTCTCGGTGGGGACCTTCTCCAGCTTGTCAATGAACAACATGTCCGCCATGCCCTTTTTCGCTTCCAGACGCAACCCGAGCTGGTCCTGAATCGCTTTCTGCAGGGGCGGAGCGGATTC